>DATKUB010000022.1:0-17434 GCA_035530875.1 Candidatus Nanopelagicaceae bacterium | reverse complement strand
GCCAGAAAGCCGGCCACGCTCCCAGTCGCGAAGGCACGAATTCGGAAAAGTCGTAGGTTGAACATAGGCGACTCGGTATTCAGTTCGATCATTGCAAACAGGATTAAGAACAGGACACCAACGCCAAGTCCGGCCATGACTCTGGGCGAAGTCCAGCCCATTGCCGAGCTTCCATACGGTTGAATTCCGTAGACGATTGCCGATAGCAACGAAGTCAGCCCAATGGCAAAGGTTGTGTTTCCCCACCAATCGATCTTTGCGCTCGCTCTACGCCCAGTGTCGCGAAGACTGTGATAAGCCCAGATCGTGCCAAGTGCGCCCACCGGCACCGAGACCCAGAACACAAGCCGCCAATCAACCACCGATAGGAGGCCGCCGGCAATCAAACCGATGAACGAGCCGGCAATCGCGGCGACTTGGTTGATACCCATGGCAAGCCCACGTTGTTGGGCCGGAAAAGCATCGATGATTATCGCACTCGAATTAGCAAACAGCATCGCTCCGCCGACACCTTGAACCAATCGCCAAAGTACCAGCCAGAGCGCACCGGTTCCGCCGTGAAAGGGATCCACGGCCAGCAGGATTGAGGCAACCGAGAAGACCGCAAAGCCAAAGTTATAGATCCTAACCCTGCCCATAATGTCGCCGAGTCGCCCGAGGCTAACGACCAGAACTGCGGTGACAAGCAGATAGCCCATCATGAGCCAGAGGAGATAGCCAACATTGCCCGGTGAAAGCGGATTGATTCCGATCCCTCTAAATATGGCGGGCAACGAAATCAAGATGATAGAGGAGTTGATGGTGGCCATCAGCATCCCAAGAGTCGTATTCGATAGCGCCACCCACTTGTAGTGGTCAGTGTGGACACGACTTAGTTTTAACAACGACATGAACCCACCCAATTTAGTTGATATTGGGTAAGTATATCTACGGCAGCAATGCTTTGCTAGCTAGGTTGCGCATAATGACTGCGGTTTCATCGCGTCGCTGGCCCGGCTTTAAGCGAGGCGTGGAGTTCAACATGCCAAATATCGCGTGCGCCATTGTGCGGGCATCTTCAACCGACGCTCCCGGGTTGACCAGTAGAATTTGCTCACCCCAGAGCTCGACATAGCGCCGCTGAAGTCGCCGCACTTGCCGGGCATCGGCCTCCGCCAGGTTTGCAAAATCGCGCTCTTGGACTTTGATAAGCGCGGGGTGAGCGAACGCAAACGCCACATGACGTTCAATCAGTGCCGAGAGCCGCGCCTCTGGGCTCAGCATTTCTGCTTGCAGTTCAGTAGCACCAGCCAACAGAGACTCGCTCACCCGAATCAGCATCTCAGCAAGAAGCGCACTTTTCGTGCGAAAGTGGCGGTAGATAGCCGGGCCTGTGAGACCGACCGACGCACCTAGCTCTTCGACACCAACGCCATGAAATCCCTTCTCAGCGAAGAGAACAGCACCCGTTTCCAGCAATCGTTCTCGAGTTCCCACTGCTCCCCCTGTCAAAAAGATCCCCGGAGGACTTCCGGTAGCCATACCTGAGGGGCTATCCTCATAATGTTAGTGATCACTAACATTAGCGGAGACGACATGAACTTGCCACGGATATCGACAACAATTGATTCGCGCGCCGCCTCATTTCGCGCTAATCAGATTGCCTTTGAAGATCTCATCGCAGAATTCCATGGAATCATGGCGAAGGCAGCCCTAGGCGGCCCTGCGGCGGTTCGAGCTCGCCATCTAGAACGAGGCAAATTGCTTCCGCGGGATCGGGTTAATCAGTTGCTCGATGCAGGATCGCCTTTCCTCGAACTATCTCCGCTCGCGGCCCACGGCATGTACGGCGACGAAGCGCCAGGGGCCGGGCTGATCTGCGGTATCGGAATAGTAAGCGGGCACCCTTCGATGATCATCGCCAATGATGCGACCGTCAAAGGAGGTACCTACTACCCGATGACAGTAAAAAAACATCTTCGTGCGCAGGAAATTGCGCTCTCAAACCGCCTTCCTTGCATATATCTCGTAGACTCCGGTGGCGCTTTTCTTCCGCTTCAACACGACGTTTTCCCAGACCGTGAACACTTCGGACGCATTTTCTTCAATCAAGCAAAATTGAGTGCCGCCAGCGTCCCACAAATCTCGGCAGTCCTCGGGGCATGTACTGCGGGCGGCGCCTACGTGCCCGCTATGAGTGATGAGAATGTGATTGTCGCCGGGCAAGGCCACATCTTCCTCGGCGGACCGCCTCTTGTTAAAGCAGCGACCGGCGAGGCAGTCTCAGCAGAGGATTTAGGTGGAGGCGCAATGCACTCGCGCATATCAGGAGTAACTGATCACCTAGCCGACAGCGATAGCCATGCATTATCAATCGTGCGTTCTATCGTCGATACGCTCCCGCACGATAAGAGTTGGCTAGATACCCGTGCCTCCGTGGATCCTATTTACAACGAAGAGGAACTTCTGGGAATCGTGCCCACGGATTCCCGGACCACTTACGACGTGCACGAGGTGATCGCAAGAATTGTCGACGGAAGCAGGTTTCTCGAGTTCAAAGCTGAGTTTGGGGAAACTCTTGTTACTGGTTTTGCCCACATAGATGGCTATCCAGTTGGAATTGTGGCTAACAACGGCATCCTCTTCAGTGAATCCGCACAGAAGGGTGCCCACTTTATTCAGGTGTGCGATCAACGGAAGATCCCTCTCGTTTTTTTCCAGAATATTTCCGGGTTCATGGTTGGTCGTGAATACGAAGAGGGCGGAATAGCAAAGCACGGAGCCAAAATGGTGACGGCAGTCGCAACTGCGCGCGTGCCGAAATTCACGGTGATTATCGGCGGATCGTTTGGCGCAGGCAATTACTCAATGTGTGGACGCGCCTTCGATCCGCGCTTCCTTTGGATGTGGCCGAACGCGCGAATCTCGGTTATGGGCGGCGAGCAGGCAGCATCAGTGTTAGCGACAATAAAGTCAGATCAACTTGCGGCAAATGATGAATCTTTGAGTAAGGAAGAGGAGGAGGCCTTTAAAGAACCCATTCGCGCGAGGTATGAAAAAGAAGGCAGTGCATATTTTTCAACCGCACGACTCTGGGACGACGGGATCATCGATCCTCGAGACACCAGAAGGGTTCTTGCTCTCGCGCTTTCTATTTCTGGCTTTGCGCCGTTGCCCGAAAGTTCCTTCGGAATCTTTCGGATGTAGTGATGTTCACTCGAGTGCTAATTGCAAATCGCGGAGAAGTCGCGATTCGGATCGACTCCACCCTTAAACGACTCGGTATCAATTCAGTCGGGATATATACCGCTGGAGATGAGCACTCAAGGCATGTTCGTCAGATGTCAGAGACCGTGCTTTTGCAAGATGGAACACAAACTGGTTACTTAGACGGCGCGCAAATAATTACTGCTGCGATTGCGTGCGGCGCCGAGGCCATTCATCCTGGCTATGGTTTCCTGGCCGAAAATGCCCAGTTTGCCTCAGACTGCGAAGAAGCGGGCCTGATTTTTATCGGCCCACCGCCAGCGGCAATTGCCGCAATGGGCGAGAAAGTCTCGGCTCGCGAGTACGCAATCAGATCGGGAGTTCCGGTAGTCCCTGGCATCAGTTTGCCCAATATGACGGACTCCGATCTGTTGGCCGCAAGCCACGATTTGGAATTTCCATTGCTCGTTAAACCATCAGCCGGCGGCGGCGGAAAAGGGTTACATGTAGTCCGCAATCTCGATGAATTGAAGAATGCGCTTCCAATGGCTCGTCGAGAAGCTAAAGCATCGTTCGCTGACGACGGATTGTTTATTGAAAAATATTTGCCAAGTGTCAGGCACATCGAATTTCAAATAGCCGGAGACAACTACGGCCGGACTTTACATCTTGGCGAACGGGATTGTTCTCTTCAGCGGCGTCATCAGAAAGTGGTTGAGGAAGCCCCATCAACACTGATGTCGACCAACCAGCGCGAACTCATTGGCGCTGCTGCATTGGAATTGGCAGCCACCATCAACTACCGAAATCTCGGCACCATCGAGTTTCTTGTCGACACAGCCTCCCCGAATGACTTCTATTTCATGGAGATGAATACTCGTCTCCAAGTCGAACACCGCGTGACAGAGTTGATAACCGGGTTGGATTTAGTCGAATGTCAGTTGCGCTTGGCGGCGGGAGAGGCCCTGGCAGATGTAATCCCATCGGTTCATTTCACCGGACACGCAGTTGAGGCGCGGATCTACGCCGAAGATGCCTATCGCGGGTTTTTGCCAACTGGCGGATTGATCGAAACTTTAACCGAAAGCGCTGCGACGGATACCGTCACTGACTCAGCAGTTGTCAATGGTGAGTTTGTCTCCTCCGCATTTGACCCCATGCTCGCCAAGGTCGCCTGTTGGGGCCAGACCAGACAAATTGCACTAAGTCGGTTGCGCCAAGCTCTGAAAGAAACTGTGTTATTTGGTGTCACATCGAATATTGATTACCTGACTCAACTGTTGAACTCACCTGACGTTCAGACATCTAGTTACGACACGACTTGTCTGGAAACCTTTGAGATAATTCGCCCCCAACCGCCAGCACTCATTCTGGATGCCTACGCCGCACTCGTCGCATCCGGTGCCGGCATCACACCATGGACCTCCGATGCCTGGCGGCTTGCAGGACTGCCGGCGGGAAAAGTTGTCGGCTACGTGGATGGAAAGCGATACGAAATCGCACTGCCGGCGAATTCGGAATTTGAGGTCACGCATCATCAAGATGATGACAACTTCTGGATCCATCATCTGGAGTTTGGAACGTGGCTAATCAAGGGCACAGATGAGAGGCGCTCGATCACAGATGGTCTAAGTGACCAAATTACTAGCCCTATGCCAGGCATCGTAATAGCAGTGGAAATCTCCGTCGGCGAGACAGTTGCCGTGGGCGATCCACTAGTAATCATTGAGGCGATGAAGATGGAACACATAGTGCGCGCCAGAAGCGCTGGACGTATTGGTAAGTGTCATGTGTCCCTAGGTTCAAGCGTTCGTTCGGGACAACTCTTGATAGAGGTGATTGAAAATGTTTGATCGAAAGGGATTACCAACAGCGGTCACGGTCTACGAAGTCGGTCCGCGCGACGGACTCCAAAACGAGAGCGTAATTTTGCCAACAAAAGTAAAAGTGGATTTGGTACGACGTTTGATAGCGGCTGGCCTACCGGCAGTTGAGATCACGAGTTTAGTTAGGCCAGATCTGGTTCCTGCTCTGGCAGATGCAGATGAACTGCTCGCCGAGTTGGCACCGATTCTTACTTCAGCTCGAACTGCCGTATTAGTTCCTAATCAGCGGGGTCTCGAACGGGCGCTAAAATCCGGCGTAAAGGAAGTTGCCGTATTTGCAAGTGCGACTGAATCTTTTTCAGCGAGAAACATTAATAATTCGATCGCTGGTTCGTTGGCGATTTACCGTCCAATGATCCAACAAGCCCGCAACGCTGGACTAAATGTGCGCGGCTACATATCCATGTGTTTCGGCGACCCGTGGGAGGGTGCCGTTTCGGTCGATCAAGTGATCGTGGTAGCGGAATCTCTTTTCGAATCCGGAATCACCGAACTATCACTGGGCGACACAATTGGAGTCGCAACGCCAAATAATGTCGTTGATCTCCTTGATGCCCTTTCTGCCAGAAACATCCCTCGCGCAATGTTGGCTGTCCATTTCCACGACACGTACGGGCAGGCCCTCTCGAACTCGCTCACCGCGCTGCAGGAAGGGATTACTACGATCGATGCATCGATTGCTGGCCTTGGCGGGTGTCCATTTGCCAAGAGCGCGACCGGCAATCTGGCCACTGAAGATTTAATTTGGCAACTGCATGGGCTCGGCATATCGACCGGGGTAAACCTTTCAGCCTTGGTTGAGACTAGTCGCTGGCTGGCAAGCAAGACCGGGCTCCCACTTCGCTCAAAGACGGCCATTGCGATGTCCAATGATGAGAACGGCGCGAAATGAACTCAGCCTTGATGCAACTATCCGGAGAACATCAAGATCTCGCCTCCACGGTCGAGTCTTTCGCCAATGAGGTGGTTGCTCCAGTCGCCGCACTGCATGACCGTGAGCACTCATTTCCATATGAGGTAGTGCGGAAGATGGCCGACATGGGCCTATTCGCCTTACCCTTCCCCGAAGAATTTGGTGGCATGGGTGGGGACTATCTCTCCCTCTGCATTGCCATCGAAGAACTGGCTCGAGTGGATCAGAGCGTGGCAGTAACTCTAGAGGCGGCAGTGAGTTTGGGCTCAATGCCGATTTTCAGGGCGGGCACACGTAAGCAGAAAGATGAATTTCTGCGCCCACTCATATCTGGTCAAGCTCTAGGTGGCTTCGGATTGACCGAGCCCGATGCCGGAAGCGATGCAAGTCGGCTTCGTACGACCGCGCGTCTGGTCGATAACGAATGGGTGATAAACGGTGCCAAAACTTTTATAACTAACTCCGGCACCTCGATCACCTCTCTAGTCACGGTGGCCTGCGTCACCGGTGAACGAAGCAGAGACGTCAAAGAACTCAGCGCGATCATCGTGCCAGCTGGAACTACCGGCTTCGTAGTTGATCCTCCCTATTACAAGGTCGGCTGGCATGCCTCTGATACTCATCCGCTTACGTTCATTGATGTCCATGTATCAGAAGACAACTTGCTTGGAGAGCGTGGAAGAGGCTATGCCAACTTCCTTCGCACCCTCGACGAGGGACGAGTGGCAATCGCAGCCTTGGCGGTTGGCGCCGCTCAAGGCTGCATCGACGAGGCGGTCCGCTATTCAAAAGAACGGCAAGCATTCGGAAAATTAATCGGCGAGCATCAAGGTATTGCTTTCAAGATCGCCGAGATGCAGGCCAGGACGCACACGGCCAGGCTCGCTTACTACCACGCTGCGTTCCTAATTGGACAAGGAAAAGAATTCAAGACGGAGGCATCAATCGCTAAATTGGTCGCTAGCGAAGCGGCGATGGAGAACGCGCGCGCCGCCACGCAGATCTTTGGCGGGTATGGCTTCATGGATGATTTCCCAGTAGCAAGGCACTACCGCGATTCGAAAATATTGGAAATCGGCGAAGGGACCAGTGAAGTGCAGAAAATTCTCATTGCTCGAAGCCTCGGTTTGAACGCCGAATGAAAGCCTCGGATGAATTGTGGTACGACGTTTCCGACGGCATCGCCACTATCACGATCAACAGGCCGGATGCTCGAAACGCACTCAACTCTGGCGTAAGAGAAGGAATTCGCTCGGCTCTTGTAGATTTCGGTAAAGACGACGCCGCAAAAGTTCTCATCCTCACCGGATCTGGCGATGTAGCTTTTTGCGCCGGCGCAGATCTTAAAGAAATGGCTAATTCGCATCTGGCCATTCCGCCCGATGATTTTATTCCTGATCTAGTCACCAAAAAGCCCGTGATTGCCGCGATCAACGGTGCGGCACTTGGCGGTGGTTTCTTTTTGGCACAACAGGCAGACCTCGTAATTGCCGCAGAGCATGCGACATTTGGAATTACCGAGGCCCGCTATGGCCGTGGTGCACCGTGGGCGGCGCCACTACCGCTTCTGATACCACCGCGAGTGGCTCTTGAACTCCTTCTCACAGCCCGACCTATCACCGCAGCGAGAGCCAGAGAAGCGGGCCTCGTGAACGTTGTAGTGCCCGCTGAGGAACTGTCGTCCACGACACACAGAATCGCAGTGCAAATCGCTGGCAATGCTCCCCTTTCAGTCGCCGCCGGGAAAGCGATGGTTCAACAGATTCTCGTCGATGTTCTAGGCGATGCTGGAGAAAAGGCAAAGCGTCTCTGGGACGACGTCTATCTGAGTCAAGATGCACAAGAGGGGCCAGAAGCTTTTAAAGACAAGCGGCTACCCAAATGGTTGGGTCGATAAGCCAAGGGAGATGGATTTATGGACAAGGTGGTAACGAGCGCGAAAGATGCGGTAGCCGACATCAGTGACGGCGCCACAATATCCGTAGGTGGGTTCGGACTGGTTGGCATTCCATCCGCTCTGATTCAAGCACTGCTCGATCAAGGCGCCAAAGATCTCACTGTTGTCTCCAACAATTGCGGAATTGACGGGTTGGGTCTTGGGCTTCTCCTTGAAGCCAGAAGGATAAGACGGGTTATCGCTTCATACGTCGGCGAGAATCGCGAGTTCGCCAGACAGTTTCTAGCCGGCGAATTGGAAGTGGAACTAACTCCGCAGGGCACCCTTGCCGAAAAATTACGAGCTGGTGGTGCCGGCATTCCTGCCTTCTACACGCCCGCTGGCGTCGGCACACTCCTGGCCGATGGGGGTCTTCCATATCGCTATAGCTCTGATGGGAGCATTAGCGTTGCATCGAACCCAAAGGAAGTGCGATCCTTTGACGGCCGGGACTATCTATTAGAAGAATCAATTACCACAGACTTTGCGCTCATTCATGCCGAAACGGTAGATCGGCATGGTAACTGCGTATTTCACTTATCTGCCCAGAACTTCAACCCCATCGCCGCCATGGCAGGTCGGATCGCCATCGTCGAAGCTGAACATGTTGTTGACGCTGGAGCAATCAATCCGGCCGACGTCCACCTGCCTGGCATCTATGTCCAGCGCGTTGTCGCCTTGACAGCAGCACAAGCCGCAGACAAGCGAATCGAAAAATTGACGGTGCGCTCATGACTCTCACTCGAGACCAAATGGCCGCGCGAGCGGCAAAAGAACTATCTGATGGTGACTACTGCAACCTGGGGATCGGATTGCCAACTCTCATCCCAAATTTCCTCCCGAAGGGAATCCACGTAGTTCTGCAATCCGAAAATGGCGTACTCGGGGTTGGCCCATATCCCACCGAAATGGAAGTGGATCCCGACCTAATCAATGCCGGAAAGGAGACAGTCACGATTCTTCCTGGTGCTTCTTTCTTTGACTCAGCAGAATCATTTGGAATGATCAGGGGTGGCAAGATTGATGTCGCCATCCTGGGTGCCATGCAAGTTTCAACCACAGGAGATCTAGCTAACTGGCTCATTCCCGGCAAGATGGTTAAAGGGATGGGCGGCGCCATGGATCTAGTTCATGGAGCCCGGCGAGTGATTGTTCTGATGGAGCATGTTGCGAAAGACGGTTCACCAAAAATCGTGGAAAGTTGTGATTTGCCGCTAACCGGTAAGTCAGTGGTCAATCGAATCATTACCGATCTCGCCGTCATCGACGTAACGCCTCAGGGTTTGGTGCTAGTTGAACTTGCGCCAGGCACTTCCTCTGAAGATGTTGTAGCTCAAACCGCTGCACCGCTACTTGTCACTACCTAGGAGTTACTCAATGGGCAGAGTCAGGCAGATCTCTTCAGTGAAAGATTGGCGATCACCCTAGAGGTCGCGGTTGCAGAATTGAGCGTATAAAAATGGAACCCTTCGGCGCCAGCAAGGTGAACTTCTTCACAGATCTTCGTCGCTATTTCGATACCAAGTTCTTTAATGGCATCAGGATCGTCCTGAAAACGATCGAATTGCTGGAGCAGGTGAGTCGGCATGGAGCCGCCGGTCAGCTCGAGCATTCGTTTGATTTGCCGGTAGTTGGTGACTGGCATGATTCCGGGATAGACCGTGAGAGAAGATCCTCTAGTTGCAAGAGTCTCAACCAAGCGAGCATAACTCTGGCTGTCGAATACAAATTGAGTGATCGCGAAAGTCGCTCCTGATTTCTCTTTACGCAGCAGTACCTCAACATCCTGTTCCAAATCGCCGTGCGACGCCGGGTGTCCGTCAGGGAATGCCGCCACCCCAACCACAAAATCGCCAACAGTTCTCGCAAGTTCGACCAATTCCTCTGCATGATTCAGGCCACCAACTACTGAAATCCAGGGCGCGCTGAGCCCTAGAGCAGGATCACCGCGAAGTGCTAGAACATCGGTTATCCCAGATTCCTTGTAGTGGAGCAAAGTCCGCCGAAGCTCTTCCCTAGTCGAACCAACACAGGTGAGATGCGCGATTGTGCGAAAACCCGTTCGCTCAAATATTTCGCATGCGATGCGAACCGTCCGGTCGCGAGTTGAGCCGCCTGCACCGTAAGTCACCGAAACAAAATCGGGATTTATCGCATGCAAATCATCAATCGCCTGCCATAGCTGTTCTTCACCCGATTCGTCTTTCGGTGGGAAGAATTCGAAAGATATCGTTGGATATTCAACGGGCATTGAAGTATTTCGCTTCCGGGTGGTGGACGATTATGGCCGATGTTGATTGTTCTGGGTGCAGTTGGAATTCTTCGGAAAGCAGAACGCCGATCCGTTCTGGCTCCAGCAATTCGCACAACTGAACCTGGTCCTCGAGGTTTGGGCAAGCTGGGTAGCCAAAGGAATAACGCGATCCGCGATACCCCTGATCCAAGATGGCATTGAGATCCGAAGAATCCTCCTCCGAGTGCCCCAATTCCGATCGAATCCGCGCATGCCAGTGCTCAGCGAGCGCCTCGGTGAGTTGGACTGACAAGCCGTGTAATTCGAGGTAATCGCGATATGAATTTGCCGCGAAAAGTTTATTCGCTGCCTTGCTGACTTCTTGTCCCATCGTGACAACGTGGAATGCGACCACGTCTATTTTCCCAGAATCCTTGGCAGCGAAATAGTCCGCAAGACACAATCGCTTATCGCGTCGTTGTCTAGGAAATGAGAAGCGGGTGCGTTCAGTGCCAATCAGTTCACCCTCGTGATGCAAGATCACAAGATCATTGCCATCGCTATAACAAGGAAAGTATCCGTACACAACGGCAGCCTCAAGCCAACCGTTTGCCTGCGCTTCATTTAGCAACAGTCGAAGGCGGGGTCTTCCCTCTAATTCGACCATCTCTTCATAGGCACCCTGCTTGCCTTTGAGCCCCCACTGACCCACAAAGAGCGCGCGCTCGTCGAGCATCCCAACATAGTCAGCAAGTGCGATACCTTTGATCACGCGGCTCCCCATGAACGGTGGAGTAGGTACTGGGTTATCCGAAGCAACATCGCTGCGCTCAGTATCAATCTCGAGGTCCTGGTTGACTTCAACCGGCCTTATTCGGCGCTTGCGCAGTTCGGGCAAGACCGCTCCCAGGTCACCACGTTTGATAGCCATGAGGGTGTCCATGAGGCTCAATCCCTCAAAAGCATCCTTTGCGTATCGAACCGTTCCTGGGAAGAGTAAATCGAGATCATCCTCTACGTAGGCTCGCGTGAGCGCGGCGCCACCGAGAATTATCGGCCAGCGGCCACTGAGGTTTCGGCTGGTGATCTCTGCGAGATTCTCCTTCATGACAACGGTGGATTTGACCAGCAGTCCGGACATTCCGATGACATCAGCATTGCTGGTTTCAGCTGCCTCAACGATCGCGTTTACTGGCTGCTTGGTTCCAAGATTCACGACGTTGTATCCGTTGTTCGTGAGAATGATGTCAACCAGGTTCTTCCCAATATCGTGCACGTCACCCTTAACTGTGGCGAGAACAATGGTTCCTCGACCGGCCTGATCTAACTTCTCCATGTGCGGCTCAAGGTAGGCAACCGCCTTCTTCATAACCTCCGCAGACTGCAGCACGAAGGGAAGTTGCATTTCGCCTCTGCCGAATAACTCTCCAACTTCTTTCATCCCCTCCAAAAGGAAGCGATTGATGATGTCAAGAGGCGCGAGGCCGCTAGCCATCGCTTCATCGAGATCAGACTCCAGGCCCTTGCTTTCGCCATCGATGATGCGCCTTGGTAGCCGTGCTTCCATCGGCATAAGGGCGAATTCGTCGGCTCTAGAGAGCCGAGCAGCACTCGTCTCCGCGTTCTCAAAAAGTTTAAGAAATTCCTGGAGCGGATCATAGATAACGCGCCCATCCTCATAGGCACGTCGATCGTAAATCAAATCTAGAGCAACTTTTCGTTGAACCTCAGGAATCCTGGCTAACGGCATTATTTTCGATGGATGAGCGATCGCCGAATCGAGTCCAACCTGGGTTGCCTCATAGAGGAATACCGAGTTGAGCACGATCCGTGCACTCGGATTGAGTCCAAATGAAACGTTGCTCACACCCAAAGTAGTTTGGACATTTGGAAACTCGGTCTTCAATGCCCGAATCGCCTCGATCGTTTCGAGCCCATCCCGCCGGGTCTCTTCCTGCCCGGTTGCAATCGGAAACGTGAGGCAATCGATAAGAATGTCGCTTTGATTCATTGCCCAGTTCTCAGTGAGATCTGCAATGAGTCGCTTTGCGACCTTGACTTTCCACTCAGCAGTACGGGCTTGGCCTTCCTCGTCGATTGTCAAAGCCACGACTGCAGCACCGTGCTCCTTGACTAGCGGCATGATGCGCGCAAATCGCGAATGGGGGCCATCACCATCTTCGTAATTCACTGAATTGATGACGGCGCGTCCCCCTAATCGCTCCAGTCCAGCCTTCAATACCGCTGGCTCCGTCGAATCCAAAACGATCGGAAGAGTCGAGGCAGTCGCCAATAAAGAAGCGAAATGAGACATGTCCTTGACACCGTCACGGCCCACATAGTCCACAGAGAGATCAAGCATGTGGGCGCCGTCGCGAATCTGTTCTTTGGCGATCTCTAAACAAGCGTTCCAATCTTCGGCTAGCAGCGCATCCCGAAAAGCTCTTGAGCCATTGGCGTTTGCTCGCTCACCAATAGCTAAGTAACTGAGGTCCTGGCGAAATGGAACGTGCTGGTAAATAGACGAGGCTCCGGGTTCGGGGACCGCCGCAATGGAAACGCGCTTACGGTGGCCAACTCGCTCCACCAGAAGTTTGATGTGTTCGGGTGTTGTGCCACAGCAACCGCCAACCAAATTAAGTCCATAATCATCGATGAAGCGAATCAGCGAGTCAGCCAATTCTTCCGGTGCCAATTTATATTCCGCCCCGTTGGGGCCAAGCACCGGCAGGCCCGCATTTGGCATACATGAGATGCCCAACCCGGTCCGGTTTGAAAGCGTGCGTAGGTGCTCACTCATCTCAGTTGGACCGGTGGCACAGTTCAACCCGATGAGATCAATGCCAAGTGGTTCCAATGCGTTGAGCGCAGCGCCAATTTCGGAGCCCATCAGCATCGTTCCAGTTGCCTCGATGGTGACCTGGGCAATTAGGACGATGTCTCGCCCTGCTTCAGTGATTGCGTTACGTGCGCCATTGATTGCCGATTTAGCTTGCAGCAGGTCCTGCGCAGTCTCAATTAACAGCGCATCTGCGCCGCCGTCGATCAAGCCTCGACTGGCCTGGTAATAAGCCGTCTTCAGATGGTCGTAAGTCGTGTGGAGGAGGGTCGGAAGTTTTGTGCCAGGCCCTAGCGATCCCAGAACCCAACGCGGTTTGTCGGCAGTCGAGAACTTGTCCGCACTCACTCGAGCGATCTGCGCCCCGGCTTTTGAGAACTCGTAGATGCGATCTTCAATTCCATACTCGGCCAGGTTGGCCCAATTGCAGCCGAAAGTGTTGGTTTCAATGGCGTCGGCTCCGGCTCTGAGGTATTCCTCATGGATCTGGGCAACCACTTCCGGGCGAGTGACGTTAATGACTTCATTGCAGCCCTCATGGCCCTCAAAGTCGGCCAGAGTTAGGTCAGCGGCCTGCAGCATCGTGCCCATGGCTCCGTCGGCGACAACAACCCGCTCTGCGAGCGCCTGTCTTAACGTACTTACTTCATCCACTGTCGAGGCCTTTCCTCATCTTCCTAGGTTCCCCTAGGCGGAATTGGCACCTGGCATAGACGGCCTCTCCACTGAGAATTTCGCTGGGAGGATCTTGCTGGTTGCCGGGACTTCAACGGGCCGTTCCCTCAGTCCCTCTTGATGAGCGGTATTAAGTTATAACCAGAAGGTAGCGCATCAGCCTCGTTACCACGCAGTCGGCCTGGTCGGGCTCGGCAGATAGACTGGGATTCTTCCCAACCAGCCGGAGGCATGTCGTGGAATCAGTTCCACTCGTAGTTGACCTCGACGGCACCCTTGTCCGAACGGACACCCTTCAAGAATCTTTGTTATCGCTTCTCCACTATCGCCCCTGGGCTGTATTTCGGCTCTTTGGCTGGGTTAGGGAGGGAAGAGCTCAACTAAAGCAACACTTAGCTAAGGCGATCAGACTCAACCCTGAGACACTCCCCCTTAACAACGAGTTATTGGCCTGGCTTATCGAGCAGAAGGCCCTAGGGCGACGGCTTGTGCTGGCCACCGGCGCTGACTCCAGCATCGCGATTGCGATAGCTGCGAGGGTGGGCATTTTTGATGAAATCTTTAGCAGTAACGGAACGCATAATTTGACCGGGCCACGAAAAGCCATGGCTTTGCAGACTCGCTTTGGCGAGAAAGGCTTCGACTATGTAGGCGACTCTCGTAAAGATCTCCCTGTCTGGGAGCACGCTCGGCGAGCTATTTTGGTGAACCCAACCAGGAGCGTCGCCAGTCAGGCGGCTGCCGTTAGCCAAATCGAAGGCATTTTTCCCGCCCCAAATCGCAGCGGATCTGTCTGGTTCAAAACAATTCGAGTGCACCAGTGGCTGAAAAACCTTCTGCTTTTCGCTCCCGTACTAGCGGGGCATCAAAGGCCAAACTTGGCAAATTTCTTCCATCTGGGATTAGCATTTATCGCCTTCAGCGTCTGCGCCTCCTCGGTTTACCTGGGCAACGATTTACTCGATCTAGAAAGCGACCGTCGGCATCTACGCAAATCGAGGCGGGCCTTTGCCGCTGGCATTCTCCCGTTGTGGATTGGCTTAGTTCTTTCCTTGACGCTTCTGGCTATTGGCATTGGTCTTGCCGCTGTTGTCGGCACTACGTTTCTGCAATGGCTTCTCGTTTATGTAGCCATAACTGGCGCTTATTCATTTGGTTTGAAACGCTTGGCCATCATAGATGCGATCGTTCTAGCGATGCTCTACACCCTGCGCGTCATTGCTGGTGCCGCGGCCTCTAAGACTCCACTCTCATTCTGGCTATTGGCCTTCGCGGTTTTCCTTTTCCTGTCGCTCGCGTTCGTCAAGCGTTATGCCGAACTCCAATCACATTTTGGTAAGCATGACGACCAGGCTCACGGACGTGGATACAGAACAAGTGATGCGCCAATAGTCCAACTACTAGGCGTGGCTTCTGGCTTCGCCGCAGTGCTGATCCTGGCCCTATACCTCGATAGCAATACGGTGCTTAATCTTTATCGATCGCCGGAAGTGGTCTGGGGCTTAGTCCCAGTGATGCTTTACTGGGTGAGTTGGATCTGGCTCAAGGCTCATCGCGGTGAGATGCACGATGATCCCCTAGTTTTCGCAGTGCGCAAACCGGAGAGCATTCTGGCTGGCGCCGCATTTATAGCCATCTTGTATGTCGGTACCGTGGGCTGGCCGTGGTGAAACTTTCCTCTTGGGGACGACTCGATAACGCAGAGCACAACGTGCAGCCGATCACTGACACACAACAGGTGCCCAGTGCATTACTCAAAAGCGCCCCGGGGATTGCCTATGGCATGGGTCGTAGTTATGGCGATGTCTGCCTCAACCCCGGCGGCACGGTTTGGCGCACCACCGCTCTCGACCGTTTCATCGAGTTTGACGAAGAATCTGGCAAACTCGTTTGCGAGGCCGGGATGGTGCTACGTGATATTCAACGCCTAGTAATTCCACGTGGCTGGTCCCTGCCAGTAACGCCCGGCACGGAACTCATTACTGTTGGCGGTGCGATAGCCAACGACGTACATGGGAAGAACCATCACGTTCTTGGCACCTTTGGTGCACATGTCAGAAAGCTAACGCTGATTCGAACTGATGGCACTCGAATTGAGTGCGGCCCTGACACTCTTCCAGACTGGTTTGCTGCGACCGTTGGCGGGATCGGCCTAACCGGGTTGATCACCAAAGTAGAGATTCAATTGCGTCGCACGCCGGGGCCTTGGTTCGAAACCGAGACCATCCCGTTCACAGATCTCGAACAATTCTTTGCCTTATCCGCCGACTCCGATCCGTATTGGGAGAACTCGGTGTCCTGGATTGACTGCGTCGCAGGTGGCACTGGTCGCGGCTTGTTTATGCGCGGGAACGCAGTGTCAGTGGATTCAAAACTGGCTCCCCGCAACCGCGAACTTGTGGTTCCTGTCGTCCCGCCCATTTCGATGGTAAATGGAGTTACCTTACGGGCGTTAAATTCGGCATATTTTCAGTTCCACCGCCGTCAAACCGGCAAGAAACTCATGCACTATGAGTCATTTCTCTACCCATTGGACAAAGTGTTGGAATGGAATCGGCTCTATGGCCCGCACGGCTTTTACCAATACCAGAGTGTCGTTCCACACGAATCAGCGCTCGAAGCAACGTCGGCAATGCTCGAGGAAATTACTGCCTCCAAACAAGGGTCTTTTCTGGCCGTTTTAAAAACTTTTGGCGATCACACCTCGCCGGGAATGCTCAGCTTCCCTCGGCCAGGCGTCACACTCGCATTGGATTTTCCCAACCGCGGAGAACCAACACTTCGCTTGCTCGAACGACTCGACGCGATCGTGAACGATGTCGGCGGCCGCCTTTATCTAGCCAAAGATGCACGAATGTCTCGTAAGACCTTTGAGGCTGGTTATCAACGCATTAATGAGTTTCTTAACTTCCGCGATCCGGGTATGACATCGGCAATGTCTCGACGCCTCATGGACAACTAGGAGCACCTGTATGAAACGAATTGTCATTGTCGGAGCAACGTCGGCAATCGCCGAGCACTGCGCTCGAATCTGGGTTACGAATTCGAGCATCAGACTCACCCTTGTCGGACGGGATGAAGGCAGACTCGGAACTCTCCAGGCCGACTTATCCGTTCGAAGCCCTAATTCGATCATAGATATCGAGACACTTGATTTCGAAGACCCAATTGCAATCGCAGCATTGGCTGATCGCTCAGTTTCAGATGGCGATATCGATATTGTTCTGATTGCACACGGGAATCTGCCAAATCAACAAGCTTGTGAGCAGGATCTGGTACTTGTGTCAGCCGTATTGGCTATCAATGGACTATCACCGGCACTCTTCGCCGAGGCCTTCGCAGCAAAGTTTGCCTTAGCCAACCACGGCACGATTGCTCTAATCGGCTCTGTTGCAGGTGATCGCGCCCGCCGAGCGAACTATGTATATGGTGCAGCCAAGGCGCTTATTGCCCACTACGGTGCCGGCCTGCAACATCGATTTGCTGAGACAGAAGTGAAAATTGTCCTCATTAAGCCAGGTCCGACGGCAACTCCAATGACCGCTGATCTTCAAGCTCAGGGCCGGCGTCTCGCTCAGGCAGACCGGGTCGCTGCGTCGATCGTAAGAGCGATCGATAAAGGACAGTCGGTCGTTTACACCCCTGCAATCTGGAGATTTATCATGTTTGTGGTTCGAATCCTTCCACAAGGAATCTTCAACAAACTCAAGGCTTAGTCTCTGACTGTCCGCAGTAGAACCTCTCGAAGCAGATCTACCATTGCTTC
>DATKUB010000021.1:0-15803 GCA_035530875.1 Candidatus Nanopelagicaceae bacterium | reverse complement strand
GTGATAATCGAATAGGACCTGGCGACAGCGACCGCACGGTCCAACCGGGCCCCGTCCGTTATCGCCAACTGCGACGATGGTGTCGAGTTTTCCCGCACCGCTTGCAGCAGCGACGCCAAGTGCCACCAGCTCTGCGCAGGGGCCGCCCGTGAAGTGATACACGTTGAGTGCGCCAAAGATTTCGCCGCGGATATCCCTGACGGCTGCGCCCATCGTCGAAACGTTGCCGTCCCCATTCCGGTCAACGGTGTCTTTAGCGTGCGCAATGAGGGCGAGATCAGCATCTGTTAGATCTCGAAGATCAGCCATAAGCAGAAGATATCCCAGGATTAAGCCGTTTAGCGGTTGTATACCTCACGGCGATGAGCAACGCGTAGGACCAAAACTATTAATCGTTCGTCAGTTATGGTGTAGACGATCCGATAGTCGCCCACTCGTACGCGCCATCGTCCATGTTCCCCACCGCGAAGCATTTTTGCCGCTGGCGGACGCGGGTCAACTGCTAGTAATTCGATGGCGCCGGAGATTCGCAGGTAAACATGCTTATCAAATTTCGCAAGTGCTTTAGTCGCTGACGGAGAGAACTCGATCGAGTAGGTCACACAAGTCCAAGGTCGGCCTTGACTTGCGCCCAGGGAATCGTTGGCGCTCCCGCCATGATTTCTGCCATTGCCGCGTCAGAGGCGGCCAGATCTTCGGCGTCTTCGGTCGCTTCAAGCAGCCGCTCATATTCGGCGGGGTTGAGCACGACGGCTTGGCGTCGGCCATGCTTGGTTAGGAAGACCGGCTGCCTGGAAGCGGTCTCGACGAGTTCACTAAAGCGCTCGCGAGCCTCGGTTACGGGTATTTCCTTGGTCATATCAAAACTGTACGTTATTTTGGTGAAAACGTACAGAAATGCAATACGGACAGGTCATAAGCCATTGCACACGGGACCCCCCTGTGTAAAAATGATCGAAACGAGCGATCGCTCGATTTAATCGGAAGTGGGCCATGACCAGTAACGCAGCTCAAGTGGAAGATCGGACTTATTTGCCCGAACCCGAACTCGGGAACCTGATCAATTTTTTTGCAGCCCTGGAAACTCGAGGGAAGGAAGCGCCCAAGGCACTACCCCGTCTCATCGGTGCTGATGGAGCAACAGTGGAAATCCCTGAACAGGTGCACAAGGTCTTGCTTCAAATCGTTCGAGCGATGAAAGCCGGACTTGCAGTCACCGTCGCGCCGCATCACCTTACTCTTTCGACTCAAGAGGCGGCCGACCTGCTTGGGGTAGCGCGTACGACGCTGGTAAGACTTCTTGATTCGGGAGCCATTCCATTCGACAAGCCGAACCGTCACCGAAAGGTCAAACTTGTAGACCTGCTTGAATATCGCGAGCGTCAGCACAGCCAAGCTGAACAGGCGCTCGCTGACATGGTCGCGGATACCGAGCGGCTTGGACTCTATGATGCAAATCCAGAAGATCTGCGCGCAGCCCTCAAGGCCGCAAGAGCTGATCGAACAAGCAGTTAAGTTGTGGCCTTCAGCGCGTTCTTAGATGCCTGCGCTCTGGTTCCGAGTCGAGGGCGTGATGTTCTACTTCAGGTAGCGACCGGCGGTGTATTTCGACCCTTATGGAGTTCAGAAATTCTTCGTGAGTTGGACTCTACGATCCGCAAGTTCGATCAAAGCCGAGGAGCGGAGTCGGAGGAGACCGATGCCTACTTAAGGCGCCTTAACCAGCAAATGGAGAGGTCCTTTCCAGATGCGATGGTCATGGGCTGGGAGCAGATTGAATCCACTATTGAGTTGCCAGATCCAAATGACCGGCATGTCGTTGCGGCTGCGTTGATCGGGCGAGCTGATGTGATCGTTACGGATAACACCAGAGATTTTCCTGCTGACAAGTTGCCAAGACCCCTCTTTACTCAGACCGTTGACGAGTTCTTGCTTGACTCTTTAGATCTTTACCCTTCCAGGGTCTGCGAAGCAATAATAAAGGTCGCGGAGCGAACGGGTCGGAATGGGCCCAGACAGTCGTCAACGGAGGTCGCCGAGTATTTGCGCCGAACATCTGCGCCTGTGTTTGGTGTCGCTGTCGCATTGCTTCTGGATTGACGGCTGAATCAGCGCAGGTCAAAGCGGTAAGAATGGCAGTTTCCAGAGTAAATCCAGGCGGTGGGGAGGATTCAAATCAACGTCTAGAATGGAGTCTCATACTTGTGCGCGATTTCGCACGATCACTTAAACGTCAGGGGCTCCATGTCTTCGTCCTCACTTCGTCATGACCTACGCAATGTGGCGATCATCGCCCACGTAGATCACGGTAAGACGACCCTGGTCGATGCCATGCTCTGGCAATCAGGCGCTTTCGCCGCTTACAAGCAGCAGGACGAGGGCCGCGAGCGGGTCATGGACTCCATGGATCTTGAGCGGGAAAAGGGCATCACGATCCTGGCCAAGAACACCGCTGTCCAGCGTGGTGAGCACACCATCAACATCATTGACACCCCGGGTCACGCCGACTTCGGTGGCGAAGTAGAGCGCGGGCTTGAGATGGTCGACGGCGTACTCCTGCTCGTGGACGCATCTGAAGGGCCGTTGCCACAGACGCGCTTCGTGCTTCGCAAGGCGCTTGAAAAAAACTTGCCGGTCATTCTGGTGATCAACAAAGTCGATCGCCCGGATGCGCGCATCGCTGAAGTCGTCGATGAAACTTACGAACTTTTCATGGACCTCGATGCAACCGAGAAGCAGATTGAATTTCCAATCGTGTACACCTCCGCCAAAGCCGGACGTGCCTCGCTAACGCGCCCCGCCGACGGGGGCATGCCCGACGAGAAGAACCTTGACGTTCTCTTCGACGTCATTCACAACACGATCCCCGCACCAGTATTTACGCCGGGTGCACCGCTACAGGCGCACGTGACCAACCTTGACTCTTCGCCGTACCTTGGGCGCCTGGCTCTCTGCCGCGTTCGAGAGGGCACGATTCGTAAGGGCCAGATGGTCACGTGGTGCCGCACTGATGGCTCAATGGTGAAGGTGAAGATCTCCGAACTCCTCATGACAGAAGGCCTTGAGCGGGTGCCTGCAGCAGAAGCTGGGCCTGGAGACATCATCGCGGTGGCCGGGATTGATGAGATCACTCTTGGTGAGACTCTTGCCGATCTGGATAACCCGATCGCACTTCCGCTGATCACTGTGGATGAGCCCTCGATCTCCATGACGGTTGGTATCAACACGTCGCCGCTTGCCGGTCGAAGCGGTAAGAAACTTACTGCCCGCCTTGTAAAGAATCGGCTAGAGGCCGAACTAATTGGAAACGTATCGCTTCGGGTCCTAAACACCGACCGACCTGATACTTGGGAAGTTCAGGGTCGCGGTGAACTTCAACTTGCAGTGCTCGTCGAAATCATGCGACGTGAAGGTTTCGAACTAACAGTGGGTAAGCCACAGGTCGTTACCAAGTTGGTAGATGGGAAACTCCATGAACCGATGGAAGCCCTGACGATCGACGCTCCTGAAGATTACCTCGGCGTCGTTACTCAGTTGATGGCGATGCGTAAGGGCCGCATGGAGCAGATGGTTAACCATGGAACCGGCTGGATCCGCATGGACTTCCGAGTTCCGTCTCGGGCTTTAATCGGCTTCCGTACTGAGTTCCTCACTGAAACGCGCGGAACTGGATTACTTCACCATGTCTTTGACGGTTACGAGCCATGGCATGGCGAACTTCGTACGCGTCCCACTGGATCGCTTGTTTCTGATCGCCTTGGCAAAGTTACGTCATATGCCCTCTTCACAATTCAAGAGCGCGGTGCAGTATTCGTTTCTCCAGGCGACGATGTATATGAAGGCATGATCATCGGCGAGAATGCCCGTTCGGAAGACATGGACGTAAACGCAGTACGCGAAAAGAAGTTAACGAATATTCGATCTGCGACCGCTGACGAACTAGAGCGTTTGATTCCGCCTAGGTTCCTCGGGATGGAGCAGGCTCTCGAGTTCTGTCGTGAGGATGAATGCATTGAGGTAACGCCAGCTTCTGTGCGAGTTCGCAAGGTTGTCCTTGATGCCAGCGTTCGTGCGCGCACAACTGCGCGAGCAAAGAAGTCGAACTGATCAAGCAAATAGTTGTCGCTGCAGCGATCCTTCGCGAAGACGGATCGCTGTTGGCAGCAAGACGTATCGGCAAGGATGCGGGCTTCTGGGAACTTCCTGGTGGCAAAGTTGAAGACGGCGAAACGCCACTGGAAGCTTTGTCCCGCGAAATCGTCGAAGAACTTGGCGTCGTAGTTTCTTTCGATCGCTATCCCGCCGTTGAACTTGGCGGTGGATTCACCATCGGCGACGACCGCATTCTTCACGTTTATGAGTGTTCGCTGGCGGATCCGAGCCAGGTTCCGGTTGTAAATGGATCACATGATCAGCTCCGTTGGCTAAAACCAGATGAGTGGCTTGATGTTGAGTGGTTGCCCGTCGATCTAGAAGCGGTCATGCTGCTGCGCTCAGCTTCCTTCTAGGATTTGGGTGAGAGATAGATTATGAGCACTATGAAAGAGTTTGTTCTGCTTGCTCAGCCATGGTGGGTAAATCTCCTGGCTCTTGTTCCGATTTCCGTGTTCTGGTTTTTTCGAAGACGTAAACTTCGTATATCCGGTAGTCAGTTGATAACCGCAGGCGTTTTTGGAATTGCATTCGGCTTTGTTGAAGCATCGGTAGTGATCTACTTACGAGCTGCACTGGGATTTTTACCCGGTTACAAAGGATCTCTGTCCGATGTCGTTAGGCTGACGCATACGAATTATCAACAATTATGGGCGTCCAATAATCTCCCAAGTAGCCTTCAGACAGTCGAATTTTTCAGAGAGATTGCGACGATTGTCATATTGATCAGCGTTGCCGTACTTTCGGCGAAGAAATCCAGAGACAGAGTTGCTTTCTTCCTTTGGACTTTCGCATTTTGGGATCTTGCCTATTATTTGGGTCTCTGGCTGACAGTGCGCTGGCCAGGATCGCTTACTGCCAACGATGTTCTTTTCCTTATCCCAGTTCCATGGACCGCCCAGGTATGGTTTCCGTTCCTGATTAGCGGCTCGACCATCATTGCCATTGCCATGAATCGACGGGGTTCCTAGAAGTTGGCTAACTGCACCTATGACGTGTATCAGAAGAATTGCTACTCGCTGGAGATTTCAACTCATCGAGATGCAGCACTCATCGACCAACGGGTCTAGGACTTGTCGAAACGCCGTTGGTTGTTCAACCCATGGGTAATGACCACATTCATCTATAACCGTTGCTTTACCGGCGGGGAAGAGTTTTGACAGTGCCTTCAATGGTGCAACACCGGTAAAGCAATCCCGCGCTCCAATCACAACCAAGACTGGCACCGTTACCCTGCCAAGTTGGGCCGCGAAATCCTCTGGTGGTGCGATGCTGAAGTAGGCGTTCGATGCAGCAAGGTTCCAGTAACCAGCACGCGCGTGCGCCTGCTCCTTTACCCCCCAGGCCGCGTAGCCCGCTGGCGCTACAAGTTGCTGTCTGGCATTGAATTCTTCGTCGCTAGATGGTTGTGAGTTGGTTTGCTGAGCAGCGATCGCGGCATCGAACACCGGCTCCCCGCGTCGAGTTTCAATCAGAAGGTTGATGTCGCTTGGCTCGTCGACCAAATACCCAGCTGGCGGTCCGATCAGGATTAGGCCACTCAATCTCTGCGGAAACTGAACCGCATAGGCCATTGCCAATCGTGTGCCCGCGGAATGCCCGACGATGCACACACGTTCGAGTCTCAAGTGCTCTCGAAGAGATTCAATGTCCTGCGCTTGCTTCCAGAACGACCCGGACTCTGAGCTGTTTGCCGCTGGGGACTCACCGACGCCTCGCAGGTGTGGCACCGCCAATAAATGTCGGTTGCTGAGACCGGCAAGATCTCCCAGATAACTTGGGTGACGAGATCCACCGCCGGAGATGACTATGACCGGGCTTAAACAATCAGCGTCATTGTCAAGGCTGTTGATCAACTCGTAATGGAGAAGCGCTCCATCAACCGCTGCGAATTTGGGCATGCCCTGATCGTAAAGGGTTGTAACGAATATGTTTGAGAGAAAACCTTGATCCTTCCAGAAAAGCCCCGGCCGATAAAAAATTTATCTATCTGTGTGTAGGCCGCCCACACTGGCGACAAATCGTCGCGTCTCGCTTTATTATTTCTCGGCAGTTTGAGCACCGCATCGAACGTCCTGCGCGAAGCTCTCGATTTGCGACAGCTTCTGGTGAAGGCGCCATGCTGGCAACAATGAGCCACGAAACTACTGGGAAGAACCAAGCTAGGAGAAACCAAGCGACGCCACTGCGGCCTTTGCGCCAGGCCGATCTAGCGACAATAGTGACAATGGCGAAGTAGCCGGCGATCCCTAGGAGGAACATGACGACAAGTGAGCTCAAGCCCTCGTAGTTAGGCCTTTCTTGAACCCCACTTCTAAATATCTGATTGCTTGCTGTTGCCAAAGTCGATGCAGTGCCTCCGCCAAAACGATCAAATAGTGCAGGAACAAATTGATATAGGGTCAGAACTAAAAGCAAGAGAAATCCAAAAGAACGCCACGCTGTGATGCTTGGAAATCTGGTCAACTTCGGTCCCGATAGCGATGAAGTTGAACGTCGCCGATTTCGACTTCGAGCTTCTCGTCTGACATCTCGCATCGATGCCCTGCTCGGTGTCTTGGGCAGGTACGTGGCTTCAGTGTCCCAATCGCCAACGATAGAACGCTGATCTCTCACGGCCCAGGTACCGGATTGAAAATGATCAAGTTCCTGTAGGTCTTCACTCCCACACCGAGAACAGCGTGACAGGTTTCCGAGGGAGTTGCCGCATTTGCCACAGAGAGCCACGAGTGTCCTCTTAAAGGTCTTAATCGATTCCGATGTAAGGATGGAGTTACATCATTGAATCAGAAAAAGACATGCTTAGCGAGATCACCATCAAGGTGATTTAAAAACGCAACCGCCTATGTCCACCAAATGGGGAGGTATAGACGCTCCGAAGTTTTAAGTCAGGTGGCGATTTAAGAATTCCACCTGTAGTAGAAGCAGATTCTCTGCAATTTCTTCTTGGGTCGCCATGTGCGTCGCGCCAGAAAGCGGCAAGAACTCATGGGGCTTTCCAGCGGCCAACAAGGCAGCTGAAAATTGCAGCGAATGTGCGACGACTACATTGTCATCGGCGAGCCCGTGAACGATCATCAATGGGCGGTCGAGTCTATCTGCTTGGAGAATAAGAGAGTTAGCGTCGTATTGGGGATTCTCTCCAGTTGTGCCGAGGTAACGCTCTGTGTAGAAAGTGTCATAGAGACGGAAGTCCGTCACTGGCGCACCCGCAATTCCGGCCGCGAAAATATCGGGACGACGAAGAACTGCTAAAGCTGCTAGGTAACCACCGAAAGACCAACCGCGAATTGCGATTCGCTTGCGATCGATCAGATTTGGCCTTTTGGATATCAAATCTTCAATTGCGTCAACCTGATCTTCAAGTGGCACAGTTGCGAGATCTCCGGAGACCGCTTTTTCAAATATCGGGCCGCGTTGTGGCGTTCCTCGGTTATCTACGATCAGAACGGCAAATCCCTGATCGGCGAACCACTGTGGTTCGGCATAGATGTTCTTAGCTTGCACAACCTCTTGGTGATGAGGTCCGCCGTACGGGTCTAGAAGCAGAGGCAAGGGCCCGTCGCTCTCCTGATACCCAGTGGGGAGAAGCAGCGCAGCGCGCAGCGTGCGGTTCGTGAGGATGAGCAGTTCTGGTTGCGCATCCACAATTGGTGCTGTCGCTAAGGACTCAATCTGTATCTCTTGACCCTCGCGCACCACCGTGACATGAGCGCCGTAGTGATCAAGGGAACGTTCAACGAGAACCAGTGTGTGATTTGAAGCGCGCCCGGTGTAGTAGCCATTGCCACTAGAAAGTTGTTCCAGTTCGCCGCCAAAGCCGTGCCACCAGACGTGTGATTGAGTGGCGTCGCTAGTGGCAAGGAAGGTGATGCCGAAGCGATCAATATCCAGTACTTGTGAGACCTGAAGTCCGGCTGGAGTAACTACATTTCCATTGACGGTCAAGTGTCGAGTGTTGGATTCGAGATCATCTTTGGTCATGATCAAAAGCCCACCCGGCGCCCACTGCGGAGTTCCTGGAACTACCTCAACCCAATGCGCATCACTCTGCTCGGCGATGATGGTCGTCTGCAGTGTCTTCGCGTCGACGCTGAGAATCAGCGCGGCACGCTGATCGCGACTCATGACGTGGATAAGCGCCGGGCCGTTTGAGTTCCAACTGACTTCGATTAAGTATTCAAAATCTTTGTGGTTCCATTCAATCTCTTTGGCGTTGCCTTCGAGATCCACCAGATAAAGACGAACATCTGCATTCGGCGTGCCAACGCCTGGGTATCGGATCGCCCGCGGAGATACCTCTGGATGCGCGGGATCTGCAATGTGCCACACATCCACCGGCGCTTCATCAACGCGAGCGACAATCATGCTCTTGGAGTCTGGTGCCCACCAGAAACCTCGGAACCTGCCCATTTCTTCGCTGGCCACAAACTCGGCACGACCATAGAAGACATCGGGATTCTCTGGACTTAGTAATGCCGTATCGCTTCGCCCGTCGGTAAGCCTGAACTCGCCGCTTACGCTCGAGTAGGCAACGTATTTGCCATCTGGCGAGAGCCTTGGGTCGATGACGGGGGATTGCGAAGTCCACTCCTCCGTGGATCCAGTTGAAATATCTGTGACGAACACTTTGCCGGCTAGAGCGAATACTGCTCGGGTCTGACCGTGATCGGAGTTAAAAGAGATAATTCCACCGGCTGCCTCCCGCATGCGTTCACGTCTGGCGCGCTCCTCCGTTGATAGCTCTTCATCCACTTGGAGAATCTGAGCAGGATCGGCGACAAGCGAGTCAACCCCAGATGCAACATCGAGGGACCTCAGGCGCCCAACTCGGTCAAATGGCCCATCTGAGCGCACATATAGGACGCGTAGTCCGGTCGCTGAAATTGCGAAGTTTCGCGGCGCCCCCAGCGAAAACCGGAGCGACCTGGCGGTTTGACGTGGATATGTTAGGTGTTCGGACATGGGAAGAGATTACCCAATTCTCCTAATACTCTTCTCTTATGCCAGAACGCTCTCACAGGCCTGAACACCGCCTACTTCTAGTCCATGCCCACCCAGATGATGAATCCATCAACAACGGGGCGACCATGGCCAAATATGTATCCGCCGGGGTTGGTGTCACCCTCGTGACCTGCACGCGCGGAGAGGAGGGGGAGGTGCTCGTTTCCGATCTCACGCACCTTGCCAGCGATAAGGAAGACGGCCTCGGCGAACATCGAGTGGTGGAGTTGGCTGCTGCAATGAAGGAACTTGGTGTGAGCGATCACCGGTTTCTTGGCGAACCAGATCGACGCTGGCGCGATAGCGGAATGATGGGCACTCCACCGAATGAAAACCCGAGTTGTTTCTGGCGAGCCAATGTAGAGGAGGCCGCTGCGGAATTGGTGAAGGTGATTCTTGAAATCGAGCCACAGGTTCTTATCACCTATGACGAATTTGGCGGGTATGGACATCCCGATCACATTCAGGCCCACCGGGTGGCGATGCGGGCCGCGGAAATTGCTGAAGTTCCAGATTCCGAAGGTCGCTCCTGGGCGATTTCAAAGATTTATTGGAACACCATGCCGCGATCGGTCATTGCCGCTGGGATGGCGGCAATGAAAGAAGCGGGGATGGATTTCTTTGGAACCGACAACATCGATGACATCCCATTTGCAAAACCCGATGAGCTGGTGACGGCAGTCGTCGATGCCAACGGGTTTGTAGACCGCAAGATGGCCGCCTTGGCAGCGCATGAAACCCAGATAACGATGGACGGACCCTTCTTTGCATTATCAAATGCGCTTGGTCAAAACGTCTGGGGTACGGAGTACTACTCGCTGGTCCGCGGCGAGAGATCCGAACCTTTTGATTCCAATGGTAAGGAGACAGACCTCTTTGCTGGGGTCTAATCGTGAATCTATGAGTCGAGTAGAAGGAATCATTACCCGTTTTTCTGTCATTATTTTTGGCCTGCTTGCTGGAGCCTTCGCTACCTTTATTCATTTTGCGCTACCCCCTGTTGGACTCGTAGTTGCCCTAGCAGGGTCTTTGGCCTGTTCATTGCTCGTTCGTAGCCTGACAAGGTCGCGTTTGAATATTGTGTTCTTCTCCATTGCCTGGCTCGTGGTGGTCTACCGCGGCGCGACTTTGGCCGGACAAGAGTTGCTGATCATAGCCAACACTCCCGGATACGTTCTTCTATATCTCGGACCAGTTCTCACTTTTGTGCCAGTGGTTCTTCGGGTGCCCAAGCCCATAGAAAGTGATCAATATGTTCTGCCGGAAATCGTTGATTCAGTGTGAGGCGCAAGGTAATTGTCTCCACGATCGGCGGTGGAAGTCTCCTCCTACTTGCCTGGCTAACCGCGTGGCTGTTGGTAGGCAACCAAGTCCCTAGGCACACTGAGGTTCTCGGGGTTGAAATCGGTTCACATTCGACTGCTGACGCCGTAAGCATTCTGCAAACTCGATTTAGTTCTCGTCTGGCCAAGCCAATTAATTTTGAATCCGTTGGCAAGATACATCAAGTTGCGCCCGAGGATCTCGGCGCGACTTTTGATATGTCCGCCACAGTTGCGGGAGCCAAACACCGCCCAATAAATCCGCTCAGTTTGATTGCACGTATTTTTTCCGTGGCGCACTTGCAACCAGTTATCAGAGTTGATCAGTCAAGATTTGAAAACATGATTGACGACCTGGCTAAACGAAGCGAAAAGTCAGTCATAGAGGGAAGTATCGCGTACAACGGTTTGGCGCCGGTGCCGATTTGGCCAGTGGGTGGCGCTGTTGTAGATAGGGCCGGGGCACTTGCGGCATTTGAGTCGCAGTGGCTTAGAGCGGATGTCATTGTGCTCCCAATAATTCGAGAACAAGCTCGGGTAGAAGTTTCGGAGGTCGCTCGTGTTCTCCAATCCGTGGCGTTCCCGGCGGTAAGCGCACCCGTCACCTTGGTTGTAGATGGGCAGGATCTGGTGGTCAGCCCCAAAGCCATTGCCAATGCCCTCACCTTCTCGCCGGACGCTCAAGGAGACCTTCTGCCCCATTTCTCAAGTAGCCAGCTGAGCCAATCACTAGGAACCGCATGGTCTCAACTGATGCCGCCCGCTAGAGATGCGGTGATCAAGTTCATCTCTGATGAGCTGCACATCTACCCCTCATCGATGGGTAAGACAATTTCCGATGAGGCGCTTACTCAAGCTCTCGCGCCGATCCTGGCTGTCCGCGGATCGGACCGTCGCGCTGTTGTGTTTACGTCGGATTTGCCGCCTCGAATTAGCACCCAAGACGTTAATAGCCTGGGAATCACTGGCCCGATCGATAGGTATACGACCTATTTTCCGCCGGCCGCTTATCGAATCCAGAATATTCACCGAGCGGCCGACTTGATTGACGGCACGGTAGTTCAACCGGGAGGAGTGTTCAGCCTGAACCAGACAGTTGGCGAGCGCACTGCTGCTAATGGGTTTGCCGAAGGCATCGTGATCTATAACGGTAGATTCGCTAAGGACTTTGGTGGAAGCGTGTCCCAGGTCGCCACGACCATTTGGAATGCCGCCTGGTTTTCTGGAGTGAAACTGGTTGCGCACATGGCGCACTCTTTCTACATTTCTCGTTACCCTGTTGGGCGCGAATCCACTGTCGCTTGGCCAAACATAGATGTGAGATTTCGCAATGACACTGGCCATGCCTTGCTTGTGCACGCCACATACACAAACTCTTCGCTCACGATTTCGATATATGGAACTCGCAAATATGAGGTAGACACGATCACCGGGCCGCGAACAAAGGTCATGCCGTTTGCTGTTTTTAGCGATGACTCGGTCAATTGCATTAGTCAAGGTGGCGTAGTTGGTTTTGACATTGATGTCACGCGAATCTTGAAACGGAGTGGGGTTGAGGTGCAACGACAGGTTTTCCATACGCACTACACGCCTGAAGATAGAGTCACCTGTACCAACCCCTTATCGGGGCTTTAACCGCATCGGTCGACAGGATGGTGACGTTCTGACCATACTGATAACTCAACCAGTTTTTCGCGAGCGACAATCGGGCAGTCGAAACCCGTCTGCCAACCAGTAGATGGAGGCAATGCGATGATCACATTTTTTGGGTTACTGGTTCTAGTGCTTGCCGCAATTGTTGCCGTTGTCGGCGTATTGACCAATGCAGGAAGTGGTCACGCAGTCGGCAGTGATTTTGGAATTTTTGGCATGCACTTAGTTAGAGCTTCGACTGGACAACTCTTTTTTGGCGGCATCTTGGTTGGCATCATCGGCATGCTTGGACTGATCATGCTGTTCAGCGCCATAACGCGACGAATTTCCTCTCGGTCATCAAGGCGCGAGCTTAAAGAAACTCGCCGCGAAACGGAGGCCTTGAAAGAAGAGCGGGATCAGATCGCGTCGCAGCTGAAAGTGGAACGCGGGCGACGAGAAGCGGCCGAGGCAAAAGTGACTCAAGCGACGCAAGACACTCAGGAGACGGCACCAAACGCCACTTAGGTTGATTAGATCAACGTTGGCTGAGCAAAATATTTTGTTTATGTTGTCAGAGCATCGAGCGGTAACAGTAAGTGTGAGTGCTTGGAACCCGAGCCGCTCGTAGAGCAAGAGAGCTGGCACAGTGACAGGAGACCTGAACAAATGTTCAGTTTGCACTCAGAGATTTAGCCTGTCGCGCTAACAATCTAACTATTTAGGGATTGAGATAGACATTTCATCATTCTTTCGTTCAACTCTCTTTTATCTCGCATTCTCGTCCGGAACGCCCCTTTTGGAGAATCCACACAATTGGCACAGGAATTATGTGCCAAAGAGGGGGTGCCAAATGAAGTTTTTAAGCCATAGTGAGGAGTAGCCGCCGTGGCTCTTCGTACGGCGCCCCTCTTCATTTCATCGCTGGTGGCGACCATCGAGAGATCAGGGCGAAAATGTGTATTGAAATCGTGGGGGTATATCAATGGTTGTCTTTTTGGGACTAATTGCGTTAGTCGCTGCAGCGCTCGTATCCGTTTTTGGTGTGATGCCAAATAGTGGAAGCAGCCATGTTGTAATAAGCGACTTCCGAATATTCGGACAACACCTGGTCAATGGGTCGACTGGATTGCTTTTCCTGTACGGGATTATCGTCGGTGTTGTGGGAATGTTGGGGATCACATTGCTCTGGGGTGCCACAGCTCGTCGATTGGCCTCGGGCGGAATGCGTCGTGAGTTGAAAGAGACGAAGCATCAAGTGAAGGGTCTCGGGCTTGAACGTGAACGACTAAGTCGGGAACTCGACACCGAGCGGGATAAGAACCGGGGCTCAAGTCCGAATAACGAGGGCGACTCGAACCGAACAGTTAGCAGTTAGAATCATGTTTCGGCGAATCTTTCCCACGGTATATTTAATAATCGGCGTGGTGGTTGCGATACAGCACCACTATCTAGCCCACTTGAATTCCATTGGTCACATTTTGTCGGCAGCTCTTGCTGTCACTCTCTGGCCATTAGTTTTGCTTGGCATCAACCTGAACATCAAGTGAAGCGAGGATTTACGGGAAGTTTGGCGAAACAATTAAAGCAAAGGAACCGAATGATAATTTTAGGCATCGTCTTAATCCTGCTGGCGGTTATCGCTGGAATTGCAATCTTGAAGACCTTGGGTCTGGTTCTGCTGGTGGTGGGAATTGTTCTCCTCTTGCTCGGGCAGAGTGGAAGGTCAATCGGTGGCCGTCGCCACTACTGGTAACTGCTAAGCCAAAAGGATCGTCAACTATCGCTCCAAAGAACGATATTGATACGTGTGATGCTCTTTAAAGTCGAGTCGCTCGTAGAGTGCTAGTGCCGGTGCGTTGTCCGCTGAAACTTGCAAGAAAACTCGAGTGGCACCCAAGCGCGCAGCGTGCTGAGCCAGGGCCCGAACTATGGATTGTGCCGTGCCTTTTCGTTGGAACTTCTCGTCCGTATTGAGCGCGGCTATTCCACACCAACCGTCAAATACTGCAGCACGGCCAATTGCGGCGACGACAAGTTCTCCGGTTTCCTGGTCGGGTTGACGGATTTTCGCAAAGAATGCGCCACCTCCCGTCAATACTGCAAGTCCATCGCGGCCAAGCGGGACTGGGAATAGCGTCAGCCATTCTTCGTCAGGCGTTTCGGTGACTGCTACATCGTGATTGCTCGCGCCTATGAGTCTTTCTAAAGCGCAGACCTGTACTGACACGGGAGTACTGGACAGCCACCCTTCCTCGTTGAGGGCGACGTTCAGAGCCTCGTAAGAGGGAAGGGGAACGTGGATGCGAGGCGTCAGGTTTCGACTCCGGTAGAAGTCAACGACCTCTTTCAGAGCCTCGGATAAATCTCCGCTCGGCTCGCCGAAGGGCGGAGCGCCGATAGGTAGAACGCTGTTTGCCCGTTGGGAAAAGCCATCGGATGCGCGCAGAATCCAACCGCCGAGATTGGCCGTCTCAGCTGCTGGCCAGGTAGCCGCGCCGGCGCGTTCAATCTCGCGAATTCTTGAGCTAGTTGGTTTCCGTTCGGGCTGCTCCGGCACGAGGCGCCAGGCGATTACCTGGGCGGGATCAAAAGTGATTTCGGTCATATCTTTCTTTACGACCCTGGTCGTTTCCACAAGTCGCCCGATCAATTCACGGTGACTGCCGTCGTCGTTTCGGATCAACATGCTCACGCGAGAGCCGATATTTGCAGCATCAGGACCAGACACGCTTCCCCCAGGTGCATGAATCAGGTGAATAGGGAGATACTAGGCACCGTTGCATCTGCCACACGAACGGAGGATCCGGTGACCTACGTCATTGCCCAGCCTTGCGTCGATCTCAAGGACAAGGCTTGCATTGAAGAATGTCCAGTCGATTGCATTTATGAGGGCCAGCGAATGCTTTATATCCAGGCCGACGAATGCGTCGATTGTGGCGCTTGTGAGCCCGTCTGCCCGGTGGAGGCGATCTATTACGAAGATGACGTCCCTGAGCAATGGACTCCATATACCGTGGCCAACGTCGAGTTTTTCGATGGAATTGGATCCCCGGGCGGCGCGAGCAAGGTCGGCTTGATTGAGAAGGATCACCCTCTCATTGCCGTATTGCCGCCACAGGAGAGCGCAGAGCACTGAACCTCTCCGATTTTCCCTGGGATCTTCTTGCTCCATTTGGGCAGAAGGCACGGGAGCATCCCGACGGGATAGTGGACCTTTCGGTTGGCACCCCGGTCGATTCCTCGCCGGAACACATCCAAAAGGCGCTTCGCGCGGCTAGTGATGCTCCGGGCTATCCATTGACAGCTGGTTCTGAACAATTACGGTCCGCAATCGCCAATTGGTGCCGAATTCGCCTTTCTGCCACCGGAGATTTTGGCGTCCTGCCAACAGTTGGGTCTAAGGAGTTCGTGGCCTGGCTGCCAACCCTTCTTGGCGCCAGCAAGGTTCTATTCCCAGAGATTGCATATCCGACCTATTCCGTTGGTGCGGCCCTTGCTGGCGCCGAAGGAATAGCGGTTGGGGACGATCCAGGCGACTGGCCAGCCGCGGAGTTGATCTGGCTCAACTCGCCCTCCAATCCAACTGGTCGAGTGCTGGATCGAGAGCAGATGCGGGCGGCCCTCGATTGGGCAAGGGGGAACCAGGCGGTTATTGCCTCCGACGAGTGCTACTTCGAAGTTGGTTGGGAC
>DATKUB010000020.1:0-12640 GCA_035530875.1 Candidatus Nanopelagicaceae bacterium | reverse complement strand
AACTACCAAGCAAGAAATTTCACCGGTACGAAAACTCTGGTAAAGCCGCTCACGTTCTTTTACTGGCGTATCCCCTTTAATCACTGGGGCGTTTAGATAGGCACCAATTTCATCGATCTGCTCAAGGTATTGGCCAATGATAAGTACCTGGTCGTTCTTGTGCCGCAGTGCCAATTCTTCGACTATTTCGGTCTTGGAAACGGTGGTTGCGCAATATCGGTAACGCGTATCCGGCTCCGCTGTCGCGTAGTTGAGGCGCTCCTCATCGGTCAAAGTAACACGCACTTCGACGCAGTCAGCAGGAGCGATATAGCCTTGCGCTTCAATCTCTTTCCAAGGCACATCGAAACGCTTTGGCCCGATCAAGGAGAAGACGTCACCTTCTAGGCCGTCCTCACGAATAAGCGTTGCCGTAAGACCGAGCCTTCGCCTTGACTGAATATCTGCGGTGAATCGAAATATCGGCGCAGGCAGCAGATGTACCTCATCGTAAATTATCAATCCCCAGTCGCGTGAATCGAATAAGTCAAGGTGCGTATACACGCCACCGCGTCGAGTCGTCATGACTTGATAGGTCGCAATAGTTACCGGCCGGATCTCTTTTTTAGCTCCCGAATATTCGCCGATCTCGTCGGCAGTTAATGTTGTTCGGCGCAAGAGTTCATCGCGCCATTGACGTGCGGCGACCGTATTTGTTACAAGAATCAAGGTGGTGGCTTTGGCCTCAGCCATCGCGGCCGCTCCGACAATGGTCTTGCCCGCTCCGCAGGGGAGCACCACTACTCCAGAGCCACCGTGCCAGAATCCTTCAGCGGCGTGCTTCTGGTATTCACGAATTTTCCAACCCTCTTCACGGAGTGCGATCTCGTGAAATTCGCCATCGACGTAGCCGGCGAAATCCTCAGCGGGCCAACCGATCTTCAATAGAGCTTGTTTGATGTGTCCGCGTTCGCTCGGATGCACCGCGACGCTATCTGCATCAATGCGGGCGCCGACGAGAGGCTTGATCCGTTTCGATCTGAGAACTTCTTCGAGAACAGCCCGATCAGTTGTGATCATGATCAGGCCATGTACCGGATCCGATTCAAGGCGGAGACGGCCATAACGAGCCATTGACTCTGCAATATCTACCAGGAGTGCATGCGGAACCGAATATCTTGAATACTTGAGCAAAGTGTCGACTACTTGTTCGGCGTCGTGGCCAGCGGCTCGTGCATTCCAGAGACCGAGTGCCGTAAGACGATAAGTATGAATGTGCTCTGGTGCGCGCTCTAACTCAGCGAAAGGAGCGATAGCTTTGCGGCACTCAGATGACAGGGGATGATCTATTTCAAGCAGTAAGGTCTTATCACTTTGAACGATCAACGGACCTTCAGGCATTCGATCAGTCTATTACAGAAGAGCCCTGATCATTTCTGCGAGTAGTTCACTCCTTTCGACCATGCCTTTGATGCTCGCCCATTCACCAGGCGCGTGTGCGCCTTCACCGACTGCTCCCATTCCATCGATTGTCGGAATACCCAAGGCCGCAGTGAAATTTCCGTCGCTGGCACCACCGACGTTGGCTTGACCAACCGGGGGCAGACCCAATTCGGAGGCAACTTTCTCGGCCAATTCATAGAGAGAGGCGCTAGCCGTTGATTCAAAAGGTGGACGATTTATTCCACCACTCCATCGGAATTCCCCGCGAAGTCCAGCAATCGTACGTATCTGTGAATCAACTCGAATTTGCTCGGCAGCGCTTTTAGCCCGTACGTCGACGTCGAGAACCGCATGGCCAGGTACCGTGTTTAACGTAGTACCTGACTGGAGAACGGTTGGCGTTACTGTCGTGCCGATATCGGGTTTCGATAGCGCCGCAATCAGCGGAATGACATAAGAGATTTCAAGAGTTGCATTTATGCCTTTCTCAGGTTCCAAACCTGCGTGAACGGCCACTCCCAAAACTTCCAGCCGATACATGGAGGTGCCAGACCTCGCAGTCTTCAATTTCCCAGCCAGGCTTGCTTCCAAGACAAAAACTGCGCGCGCAGAAGCGGCAGTTTCTTCAAGGTACTTTTGTGAGGAGGCGCTGCCAGTTTCTTCATCGCTCGTCGCAATCAGAGCGACCTGGTCCAACTTCTCGTTGAGTTCGGGAAGAAGTGATGCGATTGCGTGAATTCCTTGAACGAATCCGGCCTTCATATCGAATACGCCGGGGCCGCGCATGCGGTCACCTGCAATTTCCCAATCAGGGGTAAAAGAGCCATGCGGCCAGACGGTATCGAGGTGACAGAGAAGTAGGACAGCAGGTTGAGCAGAACCCCAATGAAGTAGCGGGCGACCGTTGATGACTTTGATTTCACCTTCCGACCCAACTCGGTCAAGTAGTTGACGGTTGGCTGCCGAAATCGCTTTGGCAACAGATTCAAGTTCACTGGTCGGTGAAGAGATCTTCACCAGTTGTCGGACATCATCAATCATTGCGGCCGCGTCAGGACGTCGGCGTTGCTCTGGCATGACCCAAGTCTGCCTCAACCTCGTGCCCTAGGGTTGAGATGTGAATGAAGTTCCGGATTCTTTGGCCCTGGCAACGGCTAAGGCAGCACGCGTTGCTGATCAGGCTGGAGTTCAAATTCGGATGCTCAACGACCTGGCTGAGCAGAGCAAGGCCCGCCAACTTTTTGATCTGACCTGGTCAACGGCGGGCGAAACTCAAGTCACTTCAAACTTGATGCGAGCTCTAGTTCACAGTGGATCTTACCTATCTGGGGCTTTCCTTGAGGATCGATTAGTAGGTGCGGCATTCGCATTTCCTGGCCGAGATTCAACTGGCCACTGGCACCTTCATTCGCATATGGCGGCAGTTCTCGGTGAAGTTCGGGATCGACGGATCGGCACAGCGCTTAAATGGCACCAACGAGCGTGGGCGCTTGAGAATGGTTACGACACGATTACGTGGACCTTTGATCCGTTGGTGCGTCGCAATGCCAAATTAAATCTGTTGAAGCTCGGTGTTTTCGTTTCTGAATACTACGAAGATTTCTATGGCGACATGGAAGATGCGCTCAATGCTGGAGATGCTACGGATCGGGTGATGGCTCGTTGGGAGTTACGTTCGGATCGCACCCTAAGAGCTGCGGCTGCGCCAGCTGGCCTTGATCCGGATCCGGTCCCAGACGGTGCTGTGCCCGCGATCCTAATCCAACACGGGCAACCGATCGGGTCGCCGATTACCCCCAGTTCAGATGTATTTCTCGTGCTGCAGCCGCCTGACATTATTGAGGTTAGAAAGGCAGATCCAGCTCTTGCCGCCGCCTGGCGGAAATCTGTTCGATCAGTGCTTTCGCCGGCGCTGGCTCGTGGCATGGAAATCACTGGGTTCACCAGCGATGGTTCATACATAGTTGAAAGGGTTTGGCTGTGATCATTAAGGGCTTTGAACTTCGTCAGATACTACTTCCGTTGGTACGCCCCTTCCGCACCTCATTCGGCACTCAGCACGAACGAGAAGTCCTTTTGGTCAAAGCGGTCACCACAGAAGGGGTCGAGGGCTGGGCTGAGTGCGTTGCGATGTCAGAGCCGCTCTACTCGTCTGAATATGTAGCTGGGAGTAGAGATGTCATCGAGCGATTTTTAGCGCCTACCCTGCTGGCAGCTGGTGATGTCAGGGCAGAAGAAGTGGCGGGTCTTTTAAGGCCGTTTCTATCCCATCAGATGGCAAAGGCGGCGATGGAGAGCGCAATTCTTGATGCACAATTGAAGTATGAGGGCGTGTCATTCGGCTCCTATTTGGGTGCGAGCAGAACAGAAGTGGAATGCGGCGTCTCGGTGGGCATCTCACCAAACATTGATGCACTGTTAGAGGAAGTCTCGACGTATGTAAAAGCCGGGTACCGCAGAATCAAATTGAAGATCGAGCCGGGTTGGGATGTTGAGCCAGTTCGTGAAGTTAGAAATGCCTGGCCGGAAATGCCGTTGCAGGTAGATGCTAATCAGGCGTATGGCCGAGATGACGCCGCACAATTGGCGCTGCTGGACCCATTCAATCTGCTGTTGATCGAACAACCGCTTGATGAGCACGATGTGCTTGGCCATGCAATGCTGGCGCGCCAGGTTTCAACGCCCATCTGTCTCGATGAATCGATCACCTCATATGAGGCGGCACGCGATGCGATTGCGCTTGAGGCAACATCCATAATCAACATCAAGCCAGGGCGCGTTGGTGGATACCTTGAGTCCGTGCGAATTCACGATCTCTGCATTGAGAATGGACTCGCGGTTTGGTGTGGCGGAATGCTTGAGACTGGCATTGGTCGCGCTGCAAATGTGGCCCTGGCTGCTCTACCCGGCTTCACTCTTCCTGGTGACACCAGTGCTTCTGATCGTTACTTCAGCCGCGATATCACCACTCCATTTGTAATGAATGAGGGCAGATTAACTGTGCCGACCGCGCCTGGGATTGGTGTGGAGATAGATTTTGAATTTATGGACAGCATCACAACCTCAAAAGCGATGGTTGTGAAGTGAAGACTAGGAATCTAATTCAGCGACGCCGGTAATTCGATGTATTGCAAATCGTCGAAGCGTGCCGGTTCCGTGATCGAAAGCAGTCAGGTGGCCGCCTAAAATTGAAGCCGGCTCCACGATGCGATTTGAAACTCCGCCATCGGTGTCGGCATATCCGATCCAAATGGTTCCGCCGCTTTTAGATGCTTCGAGCAGCGCCTCGACCGTTTCTGTTGTTGGGTTGCTCGGAATTCGCGCCAGAGACGGGGCGGTACGGGTTGCGATCGAAGCTCGATCACCGGCTCTGATCGCTCGTAAAGCTGCATCCACTAAAGAGTCATTTGCCGGTGCGGAGTCAATCAACATTCGCGGCGATCTGGGCCTGATTGCTGCTCGCCTTACCTTTGGCGCGTGGAGGATTAGCCCACCGTCAGAGGCCTCCGCTACTGGGGAAAAACCATGTGTGCGCAGAGTCTTTATGGTTTCGTCGAGACTGGCTTCACTGATCAGAATTGTCGGGGCCAGCCGTCTTAGGTTCAACTTGGAAAGTCGTCGATCCTTCATCGCTTCGGCCAACAGGTTTTCATCGTCACATCTGAGATAGGCAAGCCCGCCGCCGACCCTTAGTCGTCCGTGTTTTCTGGCTACATCATTTACCAAATAGACAAGTGATTGCGGGATGGGAGTCTTCGAGGTGCCGGCCAGAAATGTTTGAATTTCTTCGGCGGTAGCGCCAGTGTCTAGCGCATGACGAATGGAGTCTTGGGTGAATCGGAAAACGGTTGCACTGCCACGACTTTCGATTTTGGCCATGCTCATCATCGCGCGGAGCAGAGTCGGAGTGAGCGGTCCCGGCGCGATTGCAGTGTGGTCACCTTGGACCAGAATGTGATCCACGGGCGGTGGCAAGGCGCCTGCCAAGGAATTTGATTCGTCACCGCGCAGGACTTCGGCGGCAAAACTCGTAAGCGCTCCACGACCAGTGACCCCCAACAGGGCCGCTTCACGCAGGGTCCACGAGACCAGATCTCGTTGGTTGTGGGCTGACCTCCGAGGTTTTTGCCAAGCTACGGTGGCTGCGATGGAGTCCAATGTGGGGGCCATCGGCGACGCGGCGGCCAGGAGGTCAAGGACTTGCCCGCGGATTGGCATCGCCGCGGCTCGATCCAATTCGGGCCCCAGGGCCGCTAGTGACTTGCTTGTTGGATCTTTGGTGCCCACTAATCCAGCTACCCTGGAGGAACTGATCCAAGCTTCGACGATCGTTTGCCAGCGTTTTGCCGGTTCCTGTGAAAGCCAGATGTCGTATGCCGTTGTCGGCATAATCTGATCGTCTAGTTGGGTGCCAATCAGGCCGATGGAGAAAGCGGATTCGGCGACGAACGCCACGACTGATTCCTCGATATCCATTCCTTGCGCTAGGCGTCGAAGGTCTCGAACGCCCATGCCGCCGGCGCGGAGGGCAGTGGCTGGTTCCTCAGCAAGGATGTCCAGCAACTCCTCAATCCAGATTAGAAAGCCACTCGCCTCCAACGCACCAGCCCGATCAACATCGCCTCGTTTAGGACTTTCGCCTAATAGCGATGGGGAATTTAGGTGAAATTCGCGGAAGGTCTTGCCATCTCTTAAGGCCAAGCCGATTTCAAGCGGGACCACAACATGAGTCTTATCGACTATCTGCATAATTTTGTTTTCAATAAGCCACTTCAGATGTGGACCCGGCCGGGAGGTGTCGCCCACTTCACCGCGAGGTGGGCCCCACCGGAGTTGATCAATGATCGCCCGCGATTCCTTTGCCGCCTTCTTCAGTTCAACAACCATTGATTTCACTTCAGCGGCGTTGAAGCCAGATCGTGGCCCAAGGCCGGCCGGTTCATTCCCGAGCGCCTCGCGCACGGGTCGCGGAATTCTTATCACGCCGTGGTCTTGATAGATCAACGCAAGTTCAGCTAATGAGTTGAGGGCGTTAGCAGATTCCTCGGTGGTTGCGGCGACAACCTCAGCCATGCTGGTTGGTTCATCCAAGGCAGCCACTGACTCCAGGACTTGAAGGAGCCAGGCGTTAAGCGAGTCCAGTGCTCTAGCGATGCTAGGCAGGGTCAGTGAGCGAGCGGCCAGCGCGGAAAGATCGTTCGGAACGGGCGAGAGCAAGTCTGGGCGGAGCGTAAGGAGGCGACGCAATTGTTCATCATTTCGACCTCGTAGGTCATCGGCGAGTGAACGAACCGGGGGGGTAGACATAACTTGTCTACGTTACCGCCTCTTGCCACCCCATGGTTTTTGCGAGAAGAGGGCGGCCACCGCTCCGATTGCGGCCACGACCGGAGCCAGCATCCGAGCTGCGCGACGTGCCCGGCGGTAATCGCTGATAGGCCAGGCGTTTGCCTTGGCGTGTCGACGCAATCTTGCGTCGGGGTTGATCGCACAGGGATGGCCAACGGCCTCAAGGAGCGGTAGATCGTTGGATGAGTCCGAATAGGCAAAACAATTTGCCAGGTTGAGGCCGGTCTCTTCGGATAGCCGCAGCACTGCAGTGGCCTTGGCGCCGCCATGGAGCAATTCCCCGACCAATTCCCCGGTGTATACCCCATTAATGCTCTCCGCAATCGACCCCAGCGCCCCGGTGAAGCCAAGCCGTCTGGCAATCACCTCACCCATTTCCAAGGGTGAGGCGGTTACCAGCCAAACCTGGCGGCCAGCCGCGAGGTGTTCTTTGGCTAGGTCGACGGTTCCGGACCAGAGAGCGCGTGAGATGGACTCGTCGTAGATCTCTTCGGCGATATCGGCCAACTCAGAGGTTCGATGTCCACGTACAAAGATCAGCGCCGCTTTGCGAATATTGGCGATCTCCTTGGCTTTCTCCTTGCCGCTGAGCCGAAATCGAGCCTGGGCAAGGGCAAATTTAAGGACGGTTCGAGTCGAGAAGAATCCTCGTCGGTACAGTCCACGCGCGAAAAGGAAGAGCGTCGACCCGCGAGAAAGGGTGTTGTCGACGTCGAAGAAGGCGGCCGACTTTTCCATGCCCTCACCCTAGGAGTTTTCGACCTCGTAGTAACCCCGACCGCGCGGGAATGGGGCCCGCCTTTGTTCCTTTGTTCACATGAGTCATAGGGTTGGCAACGTGCCTAAAGGGATTCCGGTAGCGACAATCGCACGTTTGCCGCTCTATCTGCGTGCCCTGCGGTTGCTCTCCGATCGCGGGGTGAAACTGGTTTCCTCTGAGGATTTGGCCAATTCAACCGCGGTTCGATCCACCAAACTGCGCAAGGATCTGTCGTACCTAGGCTCTTATGGCGTGCGTGGGGTCGGATATGAAGTGGACTATTTGATCCATCAAATCGCCAGGGTTATGGGCCTCACTCAAGATTGGCCGGTAATTTTGATTGGAATCGGCAACCTTGGCCAGGCCCTGGCCGGCTACGGCGGTTTTGCTACGCGGGGCTTTAAGGTTAGAGCTCTTTTGGACTCCGATCCCATGAAAGTCGGGACTCAGATTGGCGATCAGGAAGTGCAGCACATCAATCAACTCGAGAAAGTGATTGGCGAAAACCCGAACTGCATCGCGGTTCTAGCCGTACCTGAAAACGCGGCACAGACTATTTGCGATCGAATCGTGAGCGCGGGCGTGACTAGCATTTTGAACTTTGTCCCTACAGTTCTTCAGGTTCCGGATGAGGTCGAGATGCGCAAGGTCGATCTCTCGATTGAATTGCAGATCTTGGCCTTCTACGAACAGCGCAAATTGGCGCAGCCGACGGAACTGGAGAATCGGGCGTGACAACGATCGTGCACTTCCTACGCCATGGCCAAGTGCATAATCCTGAAGGAATTCTTTATGGCCGAATTCCCGGATATTCGCTATCTGGACTTGGAGTTGCGATGGCAGAGCGGGTTGCCGATTGGGCTGCTACACGCGATATTCAAGCCATTCATTCCTCACCCCTCACGAGGGCGCAAGAGACGGCGGCTCCGATCGCAGCCCGGCTTGGCTTAAACATCACGATTGACGAGCGTCTCATCGAAGCGTCAAATGTTTTTGAAGGAGAGCGCTTCAGTGTGGGAGATGGAGTATTACGCCAGCCTTCGGCATGGCGACATCTCTGGAACCCGTTCAAGCCATCTTGGGGTGAACCGTATTCGCAGCAAGTCATCAGAATGCTTGGTGCAGCGGAGGCTGCGCGTCGAGCTGCATCTGGCCATGAAGCCATCTGCGTCTCGCACCAACTTCCCATCTGGATTCTTCGCAGCTCGATTGAAGGCCGTCGGTTTCTCCATGATCCGAGGCGTCGCGAGTGTTCTCTAGCCTCGCTAACCTCCATGGTTTTCAACGAAGACGGGCAAGTAACGGACGTGCGCTACTCCGAGCCAGCTCGAGAGCTTCTGCCAGAAAAATGAGACAGAAGATTCGTCGAGTTATCTCTGTGAGCACTGTGCTGCTTCTTACGGCCTGTGGCGGAGGTTTTTCAACCCCTGGTGGTGAGCAGTCGTTCGTTTCCGGAAATGGGTCAGTCTCCTTCGTCGTTCCGGCAGCGCGAGTTTCGGCTCCCGAAGTATCGGGAACCACGCTCGACGGGAGTAACTTCACCAGAAAGACCAACTCAATTCTGGTGGTAAATGTCTGGGCGTCTTGGTGCGCGCCCTGCCGAGCCGAGGCGCCAACGCTTGAACAACTTTCCAAAAGTTTTGCACCCTCTGGTGTTCAGTTCTTGGGAATAGTGACGCGCGACAACGACGATGCTGCTCGCGCCTTCTTACGTCGTTTCGCCATTTCCTACCCGACTATGCACGACGACAACTTGATCGCCTCTTTCAATTCATCGCTTTCGCCAAACGCAATTCCGACGACCTTGGTGATCGATCGTAAGAATCGAATCGCTGCCCGCCTTTCAGGTGAAGTAACGGTTGCATCTCTAACCGAGATGATTAACAAAGTCATCGGGGAGGGCGCATGAGCTCAAGTTTTGCCAACTCGATCCTCAGCGGGTCGCTCTTTTTTGCGATACCGGTGGCAATCATCGCCGGATTTGTTTCATTTGCTTCTCCCTGTGTTCTGCCGTTAGTGCCGGGTTATCTCTCATACTCCGCCGGACTTTCAGGTACTGGCGAAGGTAAGCACCGGCTTCGCGTCTTTACCGGTTCGGCGCTTTTTGTCCTTGGCTTTACGGTCGTGTTCGTCGCGTATGGCGCTCTATTCGGCGGACTCGGTCGCGCTCTTTCGGCACACCAGGCAGTCATTTCACGGGTTCTTGGTGGCTTAACCATAATTCTCGGATTGATATTCGCCGGCGCAATCACCCAGGTACGTCAATGGCGCCCAAGGATGGTCACCACCTGGGGCTTGGCTGGTGCGCCGTTGCTTGGACTCCTATTTGGTCTTGGCTGGACTCCATGTATTGGTCCAACTCTGGCTGCGGTTCAGACGCTCGCCTTCGACCAGGCCAGTCAGGGTAGGGGTGCCCTTCTTTCTGGTGCTTACTGCATCGGCTTAGGTCTGCCCTTCATGTTCGTCGGGTTTGCGATGGATCGAGCAAATACAACGATGTCTCTATTAAAAAATCACATGCGAACGATTACTCGCGTTGGCGGACTTATGCTCATTGCAATCGGGATTCTTCAGGTGACAGGCTCTTGGGAGCACGTAATCGCTTGGATGCGCCATTTCATCGTCGGCTTCACTCCGGTTGTCTGATGAGCGACGCAGACATACCCTCCATCGGCGCGATCGGACTTCTGCGCTGGATTTGGCGCCAGCTCACAAGTATGCGCACAGCACTTTTCTTATTGATGCTCCTAGCTATAGCCGCGATTCCCGGTTCACTGATACCGCAACGAACCCAGAATCCGCTGCGGGTACAGGACTTTTACGTCGCGCACAAGCAGTTGGCGCCGATCTTTGACAAGTTGCGACTATTCGACGTCTACGGCTCGCCTTGGTTCTCGGCCGTGTATTTACTGCTGTTCATTTCACTCGTCGGTTGCGTGCTTCCTCGTGCATTTATGCACGCGAAGGCGATGAGCGCTAGACCGCCTGCAACACCGAGCAATCTTTCAAGGCTTGAGCATTTCGTAACTTGGTCGACAGAGCTTGACCCGACTACCGCCTTAGCCAACGCCCGGCATCTGCTTAAGAAAAAGCGATTCCGACTTTATGAGCAGAATGATTCCCTCTCTGCTGAGAAGGGCTTTCTGCGTGAAACGGGCAACCTGATCTTTCATCTTTCGCTCGTGCTTCTCCTAGTGGCAATGGCTCTGGGCGCTCTTCAAGGCTGCAAGGGCGAGGCCATAGTGGTGGAGGGCGAGACGTTCATCGATTCACCGACGTCTTATGACAACCTCACGCCAGGTCGCTTCTTCAATCCAGCTAATTTGCCGGTTTTTTCCATCAAGGTGAATCAATTCATACCCGTCTACGATCTTGTGACGGGGATGCCTCTTGATTACACGGTCAAGACGACGGTGACAGAATCAGGCAAGTCGCGTTCAGCGACTATCAAGGTGAACCATCCGCTTGAATTTGGTTCAACAAATGTCTACCTGCAAGCCAACGGCTACGCACCTGTCGTGACTGTGAAAGATGGCGCGGGAAATATTGTTCTAAAAGGGCCCGTACCGTTTCTGCCACAAGATTCAAATCTGACTTCGATCGGTGCCATCAAAGTGCCCGATGCATTACCCACGCAACTTGGATTTGTCGGTTCTTTCTTACCCACCGCGGTGATGGACAAAGTGCGCGGCGGGTTCTCATCCTTTCCGGACGCGTTCAATCCACGTTTGCTCCTTTCTGCCTGGACCGGCGATCTCGGACTCGACAATGGCACTCCGCAATCTGTTTACCGGCTGGATACCTCGAAGATGACTCGGATTGGACTTGAGGGTCTGTCCGTGGGTGATACCTGGACCCTGCCAAATGGGGCTGGCTCAATTTCCTTCGATGGCTGGGACAGATGGGTAAACCTGCAGGTGGCGAGGGACCCGGGAAAGGGTTTTGCGCTCACTGGGGCGATCTTGGCTATTTTCGGCTTGATGATGTCGCTGTTCATTCGACGCCGCCGGATCTGGGTGCGAGTATTCAGCACTGACGATGGCACTCGGATTGAAGTGGGTGGACTTGCCCGAAGCGGAGCACCTGGCCTGGAAGATGAAATGAAGGAACTCGTAAAAGCTTTAAAGGAAGGTGCTGAACAACGATGACGAACACGCATTTAGCTTACGCATCGAATTACTTGGTGTACTCCGCAATGGCGGTTTACACCTTCGCAATGATCGCCTTCGCCGTTGAAATGGCGCTTTCGATTCGCACGAGTTCCAAGCTGCTCGTTGGAGCTGCGGGTTCCGAAAGTGAAGTTGAGGCGGACACGGCAAAAAGCGACCGTACTGGGCGAATCGCTGTTTCGCTCACGGCATTAGCTTTCGCACTACATCTAGCAGGTGTGGTCACCAGAGGAATGTCGGCTCATAGAGTTCCATGGGGGAACATGTATGAGTTCTCGATCACCGCATCGATGGCGCTGGCTGGCGCCTATCTGTTGCTGATGAAACGACTTGGCCTGCGCTGGCTGGGATTATTCGTAAGTTTTGTAGTTCTAATCGTTCTTGGAACTGCAGTCACCCTGCTCTACCGTCCGAGTGCCCCGCTGGTACCGGCCCTCAAGTCAACCTGGTTGGCGATCCACGTGTCCGCTGCGATCATTTCCGGCGGCGTTTTTCTTCTGGCAAGTCTGGTGTCGGCACTCTATTTGTACCTTGACCACCGAGAGTCAATGGGAGGCAGGCCGCTCTGGGCTCTGCGCATGCCCTCGCTTGAAGCCCTTGACCTTCTTGCCTACCGATTGATCGCGTTTGTATTTCCAATTTGGACTTTTGCCGTTATCGCCGGTGCCATCTGGGCCGAATCTGCTTGGGGCAGGTATTGGGGTTGGGATCCAAAGGAGACTTGGGCTTTCATCACGTGGGTGGGCTACGCCGCCTATCTACATGCTCGGGTGACCGTGGGTTGGCGGGGCCGCCGGGCGGCTTGGCTCTGCCTGCTAGCCGGATCAACTTTCCTGTTCAACTATGTATATGTGAATATCTGGGGCACCGGCCGGCACACCTATTCGGGCCTGTAAACCGTGAGCGGCGGCTCGCCTCCCGTGAGCGGCGGCTCGCCTCC
>DATKUB010000019.1:0-40861 GCA_035530875.1 Candidatus Nanopelagicaceae bacterium | reverse complement strand
GTCATTAACATCAGATTCGCCTTCCAATCTCTTTGCTTGAGGAAGTTATTAAGGCGCCGCGGCTGCGGGCCTTATCTCCTTAGAGTGAGATAATTTCAGCAGATCAGCGGCTCTTTTCAAAGCAATTTTTCGCGAAATTTTTGTGATCCGTATCTCTCACATCAAAGGCTCAGAGAATTGGCAATCAATTTTGTCTTTTCAAACCTTTCTTATGCCCAGAAGTCGAGGTAGCGTTTTTAGCGCCTCGTTAGTGAACCGCCTCGGCCCGGCCTTTGCCCTACCGAGTTCCTTTTCGCTAGCGGGGCTTTTTTGCGTTTTCAACATGTCCCAGTTTCTCAACGCCACGCCAATGTTCAAAGAGTTGTAACTACCCGCCCGCTAGTCGGAATCGTTCTTTACCAACTGATACAAGGCGTGGTCTTGCCACTCTCCTGCAATGTTTAGGTAGGCCGGCGCAATTCCAAATCGGACAAATCCGCGGCGATCAAGGACTCGTTGTGACCTGATGTTGTGAAGAAGAGTTCCTGCTTCGACTCTGTGCAAACCCAATTCATTAAATGCAATACCGGCCCATTACGCATGACTGGAATGGACCGCGCACAATTCCAGAAAGTGTTATGCATCCGACCACGCACTTAGATTCATCAAGGATTACTCGAGGAAGAACTGATCCCTGCTCGTATCCCACAAGAGATGCAGAGACGAGATTCCGTTGGAAACCTTCCGTGAAATAATCGTCAATCCGAATTGGATCCCATGGCGCTAAGAAGTCGCGGTTTACTCGAAGCAACTCAGTCAAGGTTGGCGCATCATCAATAGAGATAAGTCTGGTAATACTCATCTGCCGATGAATAGCGGTCAGCGGCACCGGCTAAAGACTCTATGCCAGATTGATATTTCGTGAAGTCAGACGAGAGCCAATGGCCTTGCGCGCCAGTGACTGGTGGTCGCTATCTTGAAGCAGCGCCCATAACTCAGCATTTTCAAATTCGTTTAGTCGAATTCTGGATGAAACCCGTGGTTTAAACATGACTCTCTCCACTCTCTTATTCGGCCATTGCGGACCGGCGAATACGCACATCGCCGCTGACCGTCTTCAACTGCATGTTCAGAACGGCTTTTTGCGAAGCTGGGCCTGCGGCATTCAAATCAATGTCTGAGGTCAACTTCCCGGAGACTGATTGAGCAGTTACGTCAATTTCCATTTCAGGATCAACGAGAACTGTCACATCTCCACTAACCGACTTGATATTCAATTCGCCGCCACTGATTAAGTGGGTTAGGCAATCCCCGGACACGGTCTTTATATATGTTTGGCCCGAGCACCCATTCAGTCGAACATCACCTGATACGCAGGTGACCGTCGAGCTCGCAGGCGAATGTGTGACTGCAACGTCTCCAGATGTCGTCTTCAGCTCCATGACATTGAGGATGGTGTCGAGGCGAATGTCCCCCGATACGGTCTTGACGACAATCTCTTCGATCGCTCCAGTGCTTTCAATATCGGCTGACACGGTGGAGATATTCACCGTCGTAGAAACGGGTGTCGTGACACTCACAAGCACTTTTCGATTGCGAAATCCAAAGCTGTTGGGAACAATTATTTCAATCGAATTTCCGCGCGCAGCAATTTCGGTCGCTTCGACTAGATCACGTGAATTCGCAGTGATCGTCTCAACGGTGACTATCACCGAAGCCGCGTCATGAGTTTTCAACTCAACCTTCCCTGAAACATTGTTGATTTCGATGTGGGGGTTGGCAATTTCAAATGTTTCAATGCGCTCCATGACAAGCCTTTCTGAGGTCGTATCGGGATTGGATTAAGTTCTAACTCTTACCGCGTCCACGCAGTTGGCGGGAGGAATGGCTGCCGGTCGCGCTGCGACCCTCAATCACTTGCAGCAGCCAACTGTTAACCGATACGCGGTCAGATGCCGCCGCGGATTCCATCCGCAGCTTCAGTGGTTCTGGCATTCGTAAAGTCACTCGGGCATCTAGTTCTTCGCGAGACTCACGAACTTGAGTTGGGACTTCCGGATTTGCCAGAAATACCAGCGACACCGAGTCGCCGTCGAGGCGCACGTCAACGCGGCCGTCGGGTAGGTCGATGTTTAACTCACCCACTAAAAGGGTAAATGTCTCGAGAAGCCGGGTCTTGAGGGCAAGCTCGAACGGCTCTGCGAGGCGCTCCACGGCCTGCTCCAGATCGGGGCCGCCGAGGTGACCGAGCGCGCCTAGGTCCAATCGAATCTGACTCATGAGGCTTGACATCTCCATGGCGTCAGAGTGACAGCATTTTGACGTCATGTCAAGTAGATATGCACCTTCAGGCGATCTGATCCTTAAAAGGTTGTACACCATCGATCACAAGATCCGCTCGTTCCACCGGCCGGGCCGCCTCAATGAAGCGATCTTCGCGTGGTTGCCAGACCTGCTCCCAGACCGAGATCACGCGATCGTGAGTCAGTGGTGGATTACGAGCAATCCCGCGGGATAAGCAGACAGCTTTGGCGGTTTCGACCCAGATCTTGAAGTCCCATTCGATAGCAAAATTGAAACTGAAGCACCGCTCTATAACTATTCCTTGAGTGATCGTCAGGTTGCTCGCGGTGGCCAGCGCCCCCTTTTCAAAGTCATAAGGCTGATGAACGATCCGGTTCAACCCGCCACGGATTGGCGTCAACACGTCGAGGTCGAATCTGCTTTCATTGAAATGCCCCCAGGCCAATTCATTCTGCAGCGGTTCAAAATAGTCATCGCCATTGATAATCACGAAGCCGGGCAGGCTCCCACTCAGATACGCCGCAAGTTCGGTCTTGCCCGAACCACCGCGGCCATCAATGGCAACCGTATAGAACCGACCGTTTCTCGGTGGTTGCAGGCGCAGTTGTTCGAGGAGCGATTTCATTTACGCAACTATGACATATTTCGATTCATGCTCGCTTTTGCCCAATGTCCCAAAGAGCTGTATATCAGGCGATCTTCTTTCGCATGACCACGAATTCGCCTTGATCGTTTATAACACTTCCGCTGAAATCAAAGCCCGCGCGCCCGGCCATCAACTGAGAGACCTTGTTCCACGAATGGATCGCACAGCGGAGATGACTCAACCCTTGCATCCTGGCCAACTCCGTGGCGTGCTTTAAGACCGTCTGGGCGAATTCCATCCCACGACCGTTTCCAATGAAATCAGGAGCCATACCCAATCCGACATCTAGGTCCGAAGAATTCACCTCCATGCCTTGAGCGATCTCCTCGCCACTGTAAGTACTCAAATCCTTGGCGTAATTCCAAGTCCCAATTCCCGACCTATGCGCCTCGGAAAGCGGATGCGTTTGCATTGGCCATTTCTAGCACACGCTTGATCGGATCTATGCTCGAGGTGGCAAATTGAATACCCTTGTTGAGTGGCAGAAAAGAGCTCCAATAGAGAGGCCTACTTCCCTGCAATTGAGAAGAAGTACGGCCAACCCATGGCTTATTGGTTTGATCGAATGGCCGAGATCGCAGATGAAAAGTATCTTGAACAGATTGCATACTTGAAAGAGAATTTCGGTTTCAGTCAGGCTCATGCCAACGCGCTAGTGATGTACTCAAGAGGTTCTCTGACATCGCGACGCTTTGATTCCGTTGACGACTACCTCGTTCAATTTGATGACGTGAGGGGCAAGACGGCGAGAAATATCTTCAAAGCCATAATGACTAAGTTTCCACAGCTGGAACTAGTCATTGCCTGGAACCAACCGATGCTGAAAGTTGATGGTCAATACATTTTTGGTTTAACTGTTTTAGCTAATCATCTCCTGATGGCACCATGGAGCAAGGACGTTCTGGAGAAGTTCGCGCCACGTCTTGAGGGCTTCGAGGTCAATAAGAAGACTATTCGCATTCCAGTTGACTGGAAGGTCGATGCCAAATTATTGCAGGACATGGCAAAGGCGAGGCTCGTAGAAGTAACTAAGCAGCAGTCGAGTCGACCTCCCAGGCGGCTCGCCTTGATATCTCAGCCGTCATGCCATTAACTGGCATGGCAAACCCTATGCAGCAAGATCAAGGTGGCAATTCATGACAGATCTACCCGTAAGACAGCGAACCGCTTGGAAAGCTCTCGAGACGCACTTCGTCAAGATCTCTGGCTATCACCTGCGTACGCTTTTTGCTGAGGACCCGAGCCGCGGAGAAAGGTTCAGTGCGGAGGCAGCTGGTATTTATCTCGATTACTCCAAAAACCGAATTACTGAAGAAACTCTTGGACTGCTCATAGCTCTCGCCAAAGAGTCTGGGGTTGAGGCCAGGCGCGACGCCATGTTTAGCGGCGAACACATAAACGTCTCAGAGGACCGCGCGGTTCTGCATGTAGCGCTGCGAATGCCAAAAAATGCTTCGCTCGTAGTCGACGGGGTCGATGTCGTCGAAGAAGTGCACATCGTCTTGGATCAGATGGCCGACTTCGCCAATCGGATTCGTTCGGGGGCATGGACTGGTCACACCGGCAAACGGATCAGCAACATCGTCAACATTGGAATTGGCGGATCGGATCTGGGTCCGGTCATGGCGTACGAAGCGCTCCGTCACTACTCACAGCGCGATCTCACTTTCCGGTTCGTATCAAACGTTGATGCAACAGATCTGGTTGAAGCAATCCGGGATCTGAACGCCGAAGAAACACTGTTCATTATTTCCTCTAAAACATTTGGCACCATCGAGACGCTCACTAATGCCAACTCGGCCCGTGATTGGCTGGTCAAGAATCTGGGCGACGCTTCGGCGGTGGCAAAACATTTTGTTGCGGTCTCCACGAATAAAGAGAGAGTCACCGCATTTGGGATAGACCCTGCGAACATGTTTCGATTTTGGGACTGGGTAGGCGGACGCTACTCAATGGACTCTGCAATTGGTTTATCGACGATGCTCGCAATCGGCCCAGACCAATTTACTGAGCTTTTGGCTGGCTTTCACGCGATGGACGAACACTTTAGGACTTCACCGGCGGAGAACAATCTCCCCATGTTGCTGGGCTTGCTTGCAGTCTGGAACCGTAACTTCTTAGGTTTTCCGACTGCCGGTGTGATGCCCTATGACCAGTACCTCAAACGGCTCCCGGCGTACCTGCAGCAGTTGACCATGGAATCGAACGGCAAACACGTGACCCTCAACGGTGATGTTGTGGACTACTCGACGGGAGCTGTTTACTGGGGAGAGCCAGGAACTAATGGTCAGCACAGTTTTTACCAAATGATTCACCAGGGCACGACCATAATTCCGATCGATTTAATCGGCTTTGCAAAGAGCCTCAACCCTCTTGGGGATCACCACGACATCTTGATGTCAAACGTATTCGCTCAGGCACTGGCGCTTGCTTTTGGCAAGACCGAAGATGAGGTGCGAAGCGAAGGAACCCCTGACCATGTAGTCCCGCACCGCGTTATGGAAGGCAATAGGCCGACGAATGTACTGTTGGCTGAAAAGTTAACGCCGCGGCTACTTGGATCGCTAATCGCACTTTACGAACACTCTGTTTTCGTGCAAGGCGCAATTTGGGGAATCGACTCTTTCGACCAGTGGGGCGTTGAGTTGGGCAAGGCTGTGGCGGTTGAAATTACTCCCGATCTCAAAAGCAAGTCTGAATCTGGGCTAAGTCACGACTCGTCAACGAATGCACTAATCACGCGTTATCGAGAACTAAAGCGATGAGCGTTGAAGATGAGAAGCGCATTGCCGCTGAGGCAGCCGCCGCCTACGTAGAGGACGGCATGCGTGTTGGCTTGGGAACGGGCTCGACTGTCGCGCATCTTCTGCCATCGCTCGCTCGTCGGGGTGTAACCGCCACTTTCGTTGCAACATCGCCGCGTACTGAGCAAGCCGCTAAAGCATTGGGTCTCGTCGTCGAACCTTTCGACACGCTCGATCGACTCGATCTCGCAATTGATGGCGCCGATCAGGTCACGACTGGCGGCTGGTTGATTAAAGGGGGCGGCGGTGCGCACACCCGCGAGAAGATCGTCGCTGCAGCCACCGATCGCTTCATAGTAATTGCCGACTCCACCAAACTCGTCGATCAGCTCCATACCCCCGTTCCTTTGGAACTCTTAGCGTTTGGACTTGCGAGTACATTGCACCGATTGCAGCCCACTCGAATCCGCGCGGGGGCCATCAGCCCCGACGGCGGCGTTATCGCCGACTTTCTCGGCGAGATCAACGATCCGAGCGAGCTTGCACACCGGCTCTCGGCGTCACCGGGTGTTATCGAACACGGTCTATTCGCTCCGAGTCTGGTGTCCGAAATACTGATCGGTACCGGAGAAGCCGTACGCAGATTGATTATCGGCGAAACTCGATGAAGACATCTAGGGTGCGACTCCTACTCTCTGATGTAGACGGCACCCTTGTAACTCCGAACAAAGTTCTCACCGACCAGTCGATTCGCGCGGTCAAACAACTTGGTGACGCCGGAATCCTTTTTGCAATTACAAGCGGCCGTCCGCCACGCGGCATATCGATGTTTGTCGAACCGTTGAACTTAACCACGCCTCTAGCCGCGTTCAATGGCGGAGTGTTGGCCGATCGCGACATGAAGATCATTGAACAACGAACCATCAGAGATGACCTTGTGGCGCCGACGATTGAATTATTGACATCGCACGGCATGTCCGTCTGGGTATACCAAGACACCGACTGGTTCGTTCTAGATATAGACGGCCCACACATCCAACGTGAGTCTTTGGCGTGTGAGTTCGAACCATCTCAACTTGCATCTTTTGAGGGTATCGGCGGAAGTATCGCCAAAGTGGTCGGAGTCAACGACGACGTCTCCATAGTCGCTGCAGCTCGCTCTGCGATGGCAGAGCAGTTTGGTAGGCACGTCTCTGCCACGAGTTCGCAGACTTACTATCTTGACGTAACTCATCCCGATGCAAACAAAGGAAAAGTTGTGGAATTCCTTTCAGCCAAGTTCGATATCGAGCCCGATGAAATAGCGACCATTGGCGACATGCAGAATGACACTTTGATGTTTGCGCCCTCAGGATTCAGTATTGCAATGGGAAACGCGGATGCAGAGGTTAGAAAGGCGGCAAACGCTCTAACCAAGCGAAACGATGAAGAGGGTTTTGCCTATGCTGTCAACCACTTTCTTCTCGGGTTGAGCGGGTGACATAACCGGAACTGTAGTTAAAACTTCCAGTTTCCACTTAATGACCGTTAGCCATTGCCACGGTCCTTCGATTCAATGCCAAAAGCCACTGAGTCCTCTGCGCCAGTGTTGAAACGGCGTTATGAATATCCGGCGAGCTCATGGGTCTCTCTTTTGCCATATTGTGCATACACATCTACCAACGAACAGAAGTCAACTTATCGGACACCATCACTTGGGAATTCACTACGCCTCAGACGGTGAGCCAAAGAGCAGTAGTGGTTGCGAACAGGAGAACGGGAACGCCGACTAGTCCCACCACTGCGAATCGCGATGCACTGATTGCAACACCTACTGTACGACAACGCTCGCGCCAAAGCAGGGTGGCAAGTGACCCCCACATCGTGATTAGCGGACCAAGATTGGTTCCTATCAGCAACGCAAGCAGGCGTTCAGGAGAGTTCGCCGCAACCGGCTCAAGAGCAACATATGCGGGGAGATTGTTAACCAGGTTACTGCTAAGCGCTCCGGTTCCAGACATGCGGAGCAGGCCGCCCAATCCATTCGAGGTTTTTCCTGCAAGTTCAGCCAACCAACCCGTCAAGCCATGTCGCTGTAAAAAACCAACGATCAGAAAGAGTGAAAGTGTGATCACGACTAGTCGCCAAGGGAGCAGACGCCAACCAATTTTAGATCGATCACGATAGGAAAACCCAACCAGCAAGACGATAGCGCCAACGCTGCCGACTAGCCAGGGGGGTACGCCAAAGATGAATAGCGGCCCAACGGCAACACAGACTCCAACGGCAAGGCGAAAGAGAAGCCGGTCGTCAGGGGTCGGTCGCAGAGGCACCTCATATCTGTCGCCAAGCGAGCCACGCATCAACAACGCGAGTATCACTACTGAAATTGCAACTGCGACCAGCGCTGGAATCCACATTCGGGTTGTATAGTGACTGACTGACCAATGAAGTCGATTGATAAGTAGCAAGTTAGTTAGGTTCGAAACTGGCAGTAAAAGTGAGGCTGTATTTGCCAACCAAACAGTCGCTAACGCGAATGGCCAGGGTGCGATACCCAAACGTCGGCTAAGCACGAGCACAACGGGAGTAAGAAGTACTGCAGTGGTATCGAGCGAGAGCAACATAGTCGTGACACTCGCTAGAACAAGAACGAGGAACCAGAGGCGCCGCACCGAGCCACGCGCCCCACGTGCACCCAAGACTGAGGCCGCTTCGAAAACTCCTGCCGCATCAGCAAGTTCAGCAACGACGGTGATCGTGAGCAAGAACCCGAGAATAGGTGCTACCCGGACAAGAGTCATCCACACCCAGTTGTCCGTCATTCGCACCTCCCCATGAGGCGACAAGCATAGTTAGCGTCCAGTGAAGCTCACAGCCTGTTCGTCGGTGAATTTAGACCCGCGAATTTGTTTGAACCTCATCAACAAACGACAGGCGTCGGCCATACAATTATTCGAGCGTCCGATTCATATCAGCCAAGTGACCGGTATTCGCAAGGCGCTGCACGGAGAATTCGTAGCCGTCTGGCCTGATCCACCTCGCTCGGACCACCCAGCGATAGAGCCAATTGTGGGTGATGCAATGGCACCCGTGACCACGTGCAAAACGCTAGAGCCCAACGTGGATCGAAGGGCCTAGCAACATCCCAATCAATTACACTAGCAAGACACCTATCGTTGAAAACAGCGTCGTATGGACCGAAATCATTGTGGCAAATGATTTGCCATCCTGCGGATCACCACCGCCCGACATTTCGAAGAATGATGTCTGACCAGACATACGTCGGCCACGGTCGTTCGACGGGCACTTCGCCGGACAAGAAGGAAAGTATCTCGCATCTCTTATCGTCGAATCCCACAACTTTAGGTACACCGCTGAAACCAACTGTTTCGAGATACTTGAACAGCGCCGATACCGACGAAGTCCAGTGCCCAGTACTTCGTCGCACTGTGTCACGAATTCTTATAACCGCGGAGGAATTGCCTACAGCTCATTCCACTCTGGTTAGCCCGTAGTCTCCAAGGAACCCGTCCTGATTCAGACAGACAAAATAGGTTTCATAACCCGATGGTTATCCGGGGCTGAGATATGGCAACTGCTCGCCGATGGACTACTTAATGACGCCGCCTCTGTCGCGGCACTTGCCCTCTTACATTGTCAACGCGAGGTGCAGGCAACACCATTCTTCAATCAGGGTTCAGCTAGCGCCCATAGTCATCTTCATAGCGAACGATGTCGTCCTCACCAAAATAGGTTCCAGTTTGAATTTCGATGAATGAGAGCTCCTGACTACCCGTGGCCCCAATTCTGTGTTTCTGGCCGATCGCGATATCAACGGATTGACCAGTTTGAAGCGTGCGTTCTTCATCACCAACGCGAACAGCGGCTGTACCACTGGCAATGAACCAGTGTTCTCTTCTCAATTTATGGCTCTGTAGCGACAATCGCTGACCGGGTAAAACGGTGATTACTTTAACTTGACAATATTCATCCGTAAAGAGAACTTCATAAGTACCCCACGGCTTATGTGTCTTCGACATTTATGCCCTTCCTATTCTTAAGGCTAGAACGAAATATATGCGGCCTGAACAATTAGGAACAATCGCTTCACAACCACTTCCTAGCGCTCATAGGTCATAGATTCTACGAGATAATCGATCGAGACCGTGGCGATAGAAATCGACTGATCAGCTATCCCGTATGGGAGGATCAGAGTTCCGTTATGTACAAATCCACCGCAAGAGTAAACAACGTTAGGAACGTAGCCTTCGCGCTGATTTTGGGACGCGGCAAGCAATGGTCGAGTGAGTCGAGCCAGAACACGCTGTGGATCGTCTAAGTCAAGAAGGATCGCCCCTATGACGTATTTTCGCATTGGCCCCACCCCGTGAGTAAGCACCAGCCAACCGGCGTCGATTTCGATCGGCGAACCACAATTGCCCAATTGAAGTGTCTCCCAGGACTGTTCAGGTACCTGCACCGGAGTTGACTCATTCCAGAAAAACAGGTCATCCGAAAATGCGATTGCATTTGTCTCACGATCAGACCTGGATAGGGCGACATAATGCCCGTTGATCTTCCTCGGGAAAAGAGCTAAACCCTTGCCAGATGCGGCAGACCCAGCCATTGGCGAACAAGTAAAGGCCTTGAAATCCTTTGTTTCGAGAAGTTGTTGCGAAATATTTATGCCGTCGAATGCGGTATAGGTTGCGTAGTAGGTGATTTCTCCCTCGTCGCTTACAAATCTCACGAAACGAGCGTCCTCCATGCCACGCTTTTCGATCGGAGCCTGAGGCCATAACACGCGTTCCGAAAGGATGCTGTTGGACGGAAATTCGATGCGGTAAGAGGCCTTCGCCAAGAGACGAAGATTTAACAACGTGCTAAAAGTTTGACGGCGTGTTGCAAAATCTGCCGCCAGTAATTCGATTTGAATTTCTAGTTCTGTGGTGTCGAATTGCACAGTGAGTTCATTGAGCACAAAGGATGTGTTTTCAAGGTCATCCCCGAGTTCGTCCATTTTTGCGTGAAAGACGCTCTTTTGATGAGTTCCTGGAATCCCGTAGGCAGTCGCCGGGAATGAGCCCGCTGGATCCAGAGTCACGTTTCCGCTTGCAGTGACCTTTCCGGTCCTGAACCCAATTGAAGAAATGTGCCCTTCGCCGATTCCACGAACACTCATGACAAAGTTTGCATCGCCACTATCGTCTTGTTGCGGGTGAAGGACTGCCGATGGATTGCAGATTGCTGCGCCTTCGATTGAGAATTCGTTGGTGAATGAAGCACCAATGAGATGCTTTCGAGCTGTCGATATATGAACGTCTGGGTCGACTCTCGACATCACCATATCTGCATGCTCTTCGAAATAGTCGTTGAGATTTCGGTGACGGCTGGAGAATTCGGCTTCGATTTCCAGCATTTTGTCTACAACCGAAGACTCGTCCATGTCGAGGATTCGGTCAATTACTTGCGTTGCTCGCGAATCTCCTGGACCTACGCCCTCACGACCCGCAACGAAGAAGTGCGCAATAGTGCGAGCATGATCGGGTAAAAGTTCAATACCTGTCTGAGTCACCTTTACCTGCGAAACGTCAGAATCAGGGGCCACATCATCGGGTAGAGCACTCATGGCGCAAACACAAATGAACTCGCGCGCTGCATAGTAGTGACCAGAGCCAGTGTCGATTCAGCGCCTTGATTGAGATTCACTTGTTTAGGCTGCAACCCGTCGAAACCGCCACCTGAGTCTGCGTCATACATCTGTAGTCCAACATCATTAGATCCGGTAAACCAATTTGCGGCAGCGCTCACGCCCCCGGCCCAAATATCGTCCCCAGTGATTGCATATGCTCGCCAACAAGCATCCGCGATTGCTGCCACTTCAATAGGTTGCTGGTCGAATTGCGGTCCGCGATCTTCAGGACCTCGTCCCTTAGTTCCCGTAACGGAAAGATGCCCCTCAGGCGTCTCGGTCTCCAATAGCCAGGCCAGCATTTCTAGACCACGTTGGAGATCGTGTTTACTTGCTAGGGCCGCGCCGGCAGCGATGACGGCTTCAGCTAAGGCGCCATTTGCATAGCGCAGTCGAGCTTCGGGCCACGTCCATGTGCCGGGCTGAATCTCCCCAACGGCATCGAGCGTATCGGTCAGAAGTGCGCGGGCGGCAGCATGTTCTGGGTATTCGGTAACCACTTCGGCTGCCCCAAGTGCCGCAAACGCCATTGACCGTGACCAGCGGGAGCGCTGGGCAACACCTCTATCAAAACCAGATTGCGCAGCTTTACGAATGTCGGAGTCTGAATTTTGCGTGGCTGCGACGCCGAGAGCCCAGATACTGCGTCCCCAACTATCTTCAGTTGTTGCTTTATCGGTCCAGCGTCCATCACTGTTCATCCGATTCCGTACATTGCCCTGGGTGTCTTGGGCCTCGGTTACAAACGAAAGAGCGAGTCGACCCAGTCGATCCGCAACCTCATTGCCGGATTCACGCGAGGCAACTACGAGCAATCGTGCATTGTCATCAACGCAATAGCCGTGCTCTTCACGCCGCACTGTGCCCTTTGCATGTTCAAATAGCCCATACTTGCCGCTCATTCGATCTAGGTAATCGAATGTAGTAGTGCGAAGGCGGTTCATATCGCCATCGAATGTGTGTTTTGAATTAATTCACCTGAGATTCGAGCGTATTTTGCTGCAACAGAAGACCAACTCAAGGAGTGGCTGATCCGTCGCGCTTCAAGCGCGATTGATGAATGCAAATGCTTGTCTAGTGTCATTGAACGGATTGCACCCGCTAAAGCAGCAGGATCAGAGTGCGGAACAACTATGCCAGCACCACTCGCTAACAGCTCAACTGCATGCGGAAAGGCCGTCGCTATGACTGGCCGCCCAGCCGCTATTGCATCAACCAAGACGCCAGATGTGACCTGGTCGCGTGAGTCGTAGGGCAGTACAACCACGGCCGCAGATGCGACAAATTGAGTGAGATCAGCGACCGTACGATAGGTGCTGTCGAAGTTCACCAAATGTCCTACTCCGGCTTTGGCGGCACGCTCGATAAGTGAGTGTCGATATTGATCGCCATATCGGGCCAGAATTTTCGGATGTGTCACGCCGGCGACTGTGTAGCGAGGCCGAGGCCTTAAGTTTCCAAGCATTGTTAAGGCGTCGATTACGTGTTCAATTCCTTTGCCTGGACCGAGTAGCCCCCAGGTAAGAAGTTGTGGTCGGTTATAAGCAATACCGTCAATCTCTCGACTTTGTTCACGTGTTGGGGTCAGGGCACCATGCGAAATGATGACCACCTTTGAGCCATCGATTGGATACAGACTCACCAAACGATCACGAGCGGCTTTGGTCATTACGACAACCCGCGACGCAAGTTCTACGATTTCTACCAAAATTGATTTTTGGTGTGAAGTTGGAGTAAGCGGAACCGTATGCAACACAACGATAGCGGGCACTTCTAGGGCCATAAGAAGATCGGTCACTTCTTGACCATCTGGACCGCCAAAAATCCCGTACTCATGTTGAATCAGAGCTACATCACATCGCGAAAGAAATGCGGCAGTAGTCATGATAGATGCGGGATCTCCGTTGACAAGAGTGGCTGCGACTGACTTCCCGACGACGAAATCACTATTGCCGTCGTCTATTTGAACAACATCGACTCGGTGGCCAGAATTAACGAGTTCATGTTTAAGCGCAGATGCAAAGGTAGCCAGTCCGCAAATTTCTGGAGGGTAGGTGCTCAGCATGCCGATGTGTTGGTTCGGTGATGTCAAGACTGTACGAAATATCGGACGGTTGGACATCGTAACTCCTAAATTGAACTGCGACTCGATAAGTTATCGAATCAATAAACTTGAAACTCACCTCAGGCGTTGATCCTGTGTTGGCGACGCACCCTAAGATCCGGGTGAAATCTCAACTAGATCTCTAAACCTATTCGCTATTTCTGTGAGTCAGCAGAGTTCGCTGGTCTAAGAGTCGGCTGACAAGACATTTCGGACTTGAGGCTTAAGCGTAAATTCAACTTGAGCACGCTCAATACTGATTAGCAGCCGAATCTCAGGTTTTATCATCGAATATTTGCTTTATGACAAATGCAACATCAAAGGGCTCGAAAACTGAGGAAATTCCAAATTGACAGCCATGGCACCCGCAGTTAACGTGAAAAGGGATTGGGCAACCCACTAATAGTAAGCGATAGAACCTATGAAGAAACTTTTCGTTTTTGACTTGGATGGGACGCTTGCCGCGAGCAAGTCGTCCCTGGGCAGCGATATGGCCGGACTACTTCACGACCTTCTAGGCGTGATGAAGGTCGCAGTTATTTCGGGCGGCACCTGGTCGCAGTTTCAAGAGCAACTTCTAGCCAATCTTCCGATCGATGAGCGCCTCACGGACCTATCGCTGCTGCCAACATGCGGGACTCAGTTTTATCAATACGTGGGGCATTGGTCGAAGATCTACTCCGAGGACTTGAGCAAAGAAGAACGAGTCAAAATCATTGCGTCGCTGACGAAGGCATTCAAAGATTCTGGAAATGAAGTGAAACAAGTTTGGGGCGAAGTGATTGAGGACCGTGGCAGTCAGATTACATTGTCCGCGCTCGGTCAAGAAGCTCCACTGAAAGAGAAGGAAAAGTGGGATCCAGACTTCGCAAAGAGGAAGAAGATTGCCGCAACCTTGAAACCGCTTATTCCTGAATTTGCAATTAACCTGGGTGGTACAACTTCTATTGACATTACCAAGCCTGGCATTGATAAAGCTTATGGGATTGGCAAACTGCGCGATCAACTAAATATCTCAATACCGGAGATGCTTTTTGCTGGAGATGCCATCTTTTCCGGCGGGAACGATTACCCTGCCCAACAAGCTGGCGTCGATTCCATACTTGTTCGAGACCCAGAAGAAACAGCCCGGGTCATTCAGACTGTGCTTGCCTGTTTGGGCGATTCTGCAACGCAAATAAAGTCACCAGGGAAGCAATCATGACGGAACTTGCAATGCGGCCACTCGACTTCGTCATCGAACCGGAGCCGGGTAATGCAAATGAGGTAGAAGGGATACTCAACCCGGCCGCGGTGCGTGGACCTGATGGCGAACTTTACCTATTCCCGAGAATCGTAGGCGCTGGTAACTTCTCCCGCATCGGCATTGCCAAAGTTCTCTTTGATAAGACGGGCGACCCCTGCGGAATCGAACGCCTCGGCATCGCTCTCGAGCCCGAAATGCCTTACGAATTAAGGCCGAATGGCCAAGGGGGTTGCGAGGATCCAAGAGTTACATACGTAGAGCCATTGAATTGTTACGTGATGACGTATACGGCGTTCTCTCCTGAGGGGCCACGGATCGCCTTGGCCACGTCAAATGACTTGCTTAGTTGGGATCGGCTCGGACTTGCTTCCTTTAATGCTTATGACGGAATGGAGTTCAACAGCATTGACGATAAGGACGCATCATTCTTCCCGGTGGCCATTCCCAATCCCACAGACGCTCCTGAGCTCGCAATGCTGCATCGACCACTTTTTCCGGGAACATTGCCAGAGGACACGATCGCGCTGGAAGCTGGCCGCGAGATAGACCTTCACAAAGAGAGCATTTGGATCTCATATAACCCAACGATTTTGGACGGGATTCGGCCTCAACTGATGAGCCAGTTCACCTCACTCCATCGGCTGGCAGCTCCCGTCTCGCCGTGGGAATTGCTCAAGATTGGCGGAGGAACGCCTCCGATTCTGACCAAACACGGATGGTTGGTTGTTTACCATGGCGTGAGCGAGGCCTTGAAACCAAATAGCCAAATGGAGCAGCTCACCTATTCTGCGGGCGTAATGATGCTTTCAGCGGAACATCCACAAGTACTGCTTTATAGATCGACCAAACCCGTGCTAAATCCAAAGCCATCAAAACAACGCCGCGGAACCCCTGCAAACGTAGTTTTTCCAACGGGAATTGACCGACGCGACGACCTTGGCCAACCTAACCGCTTCGATGTTTATTATGGAATGGACGACTTTCGGATTGGTGTGGCTCGTCTCGATATTCCAGACGTCATGCCGTCTTTAGGTATAGCAAATCCTGCACGACGACAGATGTCTTAGCCACAGACGTTTGTCTTAGCCACAGACGTTGTTAAGGGTGTCAAACAATGGCCGGGCAAGGCAATGGACCGTCCCTTAAGGATACGGTCCATGACCTCTGAGGGCGCCCGCATTTATTGCGCTCTCATTTCCTCCCATTGATCCCAGGTGTTCCAGACCTTCTGCTTTGGCACCGTATGTGTTAGTTCAGAATCAACACTCACGGGCGAAGGTGCCTGAGGATCAATGCTGACGGGCGGAATTGCCTGCGCGATACGGTCTTCAGCCACCCAAGCTTCATAGTCCGAAATATCGCCTAAGGCTTGTTCCACTTTCGATCTAAGCCCTACGAGCTCGAGATCTGTGGGTCTAATTTTGTCATCCATGTCAACGTCCATTCTTGGAGGAAGCATCGAAACATTTGAAGTGATCTCTGGTGCCAACGAGTGTCAAATACCTTCGATATACCCAACATACTTACAAATTTTGGCCATGCAATAGGGGTGCATGTTTGAGAGACGAACGCGATGAGTTCGTGATAAATCTCTGCTCACTAATTGGGGGCGAAGAGTGATGTACCTCTAGCAGATACCGCAGCTCTCCTTCCATTCGCTATCTCATCCGCCCCTCTGACGTGCCAATTTTCTGCCTCCAATTGCAGGTTTCGGTCTTTTGAGAGAGAATCGTGACGCACCTTCTCATCTCGACTCTTGTTGGAAAGGGGGTGGCACCCAAAATGCCGGAGTCAGTTTCATTGCCTACCGTGCTGCTTCTTGAAGATCAGCCAGAGGATCGGCTGATGGTCAGGTTGCATTTGGAAGTTATGGGTTTTGTCGTTTACGACACGCCCTCACCTGTCGAAGCCACCGAGATATTTAATGAACACGACATGAGTTTGGTGATCATCCATTTAACCTCTGGGCCACTCCGAGCCTTGGAGTTCTGCCGGTGGGTTCGGGCTGCTTCCATCGTCCCAATTTTGATGTTCACTAACCGCGATGAAGTAATCGACGAAGGCATGTGTATGGGAGCTGGTGCCGATGATTACATCGCCAAACCTATCGACACCAAAATCTTAACGTCGCGCATCACGCAGCAAATGCATAGAGGAGATGGCCAGCGCGCCATCAAGGCAAATATTCTTACTTGGAGTGCGCTAGAGATGGACTTGGCCCAACATCGCTTCACGGTATCCGGAAAAAGGCTAGCTCTGACCAACACTGAGTTTCAATTCTTGCAATTATTAATGGAGGACCCGCAACGAATTTTTAGCCGCGACCAAATTCTGCAAGCGGTCGGCATCATGAAAGGGATCGGGGCTGCCCACATCATTGATACCCATGCCTCAAGACTACGAACTAAGATACGAACCAACGGCGGACCTGAAGTAATCACCGTTATCAGAAGCGTCGGTTTTCGGCTGGCAAGCGATATCGAAGAGACAGATGTGGAATTGGGTGCCTGATCCCCTCCGTAATATCTCGACTGAGCAAATAGTAGAAAACGTGGCGCAATAAACACGGGGCATGACCACACCAAGACGGTGACCGCGGGGCATCGTGGTCGGCTGCGAATGGTACTGGCTATCGCCCTGACGATCCTGCTCGTTGAAGTCATTGGATCGCTTGTCACTGGATCCGTAGCGCTGCTGGCGGATGCGGGCCACATGCTCACAGACGTCTCCGCGCTGGCTCTTTCTCTCGGCGCGGTTGCTTTAGCTGCCCGCGCACCAACGGCTCGTCGCACTTTCGGCTGGCAGCGAGCCGAGATTCTGGCCGCTGTTCTCAACTCGGTCTTCCTCATGGCTGTTGGCATTTCCATCATTGTGGAGTCAGTTCAACGACTGACATCTTCGCCGAATGTGGCAGCAGGGAGCATGCTTGCTTTCGCAATGATTGCCGTACTGGGCAATGCCATTGCTGCATGGATACTGAGAGCAGGGCAGCGCAATAGCCTCAATATCCGAGGTGCTTACCTCGAAGTGCTTTCTGACCTGCTGGGTGCCGGAGTTGTCGTCATTGCATCTCTCATCATTAGAGTGACGGGCTTCAAACAAACCGATGCAATTGCTGGCCTGATTATTGGTCTGATGATTCTGCCGAGGACCTGGACGTTGTTGCGCGATGCGTTGAATGTCTTGGTCGAAGCAGTACCGAAGAATATCGATCTCGAGGTAGTACGCGAACACCTATTAGAGGTAGCCGGTGTCGAAGACGTTCATGACTTGCATGCCTGGACGATCACATCCGGCATGCCGGTTCTATCCGCGCATGTAGTCGTCAGTGACAAGATATTCGCACAGAACATTGGCGGTCCACTCCTGGACAAACTCGGTAATTGCATCAGTGACCATTTCGACATCGAACACTCCACCTTCCAACTTGAACAGAGCGGTCACCAGGATCACGAAGGCGAAATGCATCTGTAATACCGGCTGCACATGCTGCGGTGTGCCAATACCCCTTCAGGGAAACACACCTATTGGTTTATTCCCTTGGTAATCAGGAGCAAATTGGCACATTCTCTGGAGTTACATGAAATTGAACCGGAGCCCTGCCGGGCAAAGTGAAAGTCAGTTGGGACGCGTTGACCAACGTCACGACACCTAGGGCAAAGGGCGAGGGCCAATCGGGTGGCGGATTGCCCATCCCATCTCCCAAAGGAGTGTCGGTCTTCCATGCCTTTCCATCGAACAGAAGATATTCGACGCCACAATGGGTTAAGAGATTGAAGCTGTAAGGAATCCCAACCTTGGCGGATGTTAGCGCTGGTGTGGCTTGAGACGAAGAACTCTGGCATCCGGTGAGAGCCGACGTTATTGCTCCCATAATGAAGTAGGAGACTAGGCCATTACGTACTTGCCCCACGAACTTCATACTTTTATTGTGCCTCACTGATTGGATCACGCAAAGATTGACTACAAATGACAGGTCAGAATGCATGAAGGGGTTTGCTTTGTAGGATCATCTCCACTTCACGCCAACCTTTTGTGAATGCGTAGTTATAACGAGGAGGAAGTGCAAACACGTACCGGGCGTTGCGACTTAGTTCGCTTGGAGGAATCGGCGCGGCACTTACGAGATAACTTCCAAGTTGAAGCGCATTCCATTGCCTCAGCGTGAAAACCATAATGGGAATGGGTTGCCAATTATTCTCAGTTGTCCACTGTGGGTTTCTAATAATAATCTGCGGACCTTTTTCTGTGTTCACATCGCCGTGTGATCCACCAGTCGCATACCCGATCCAGTGTTGGGTGAGCACAGAATATCCCTGCCATGTTTTAGGAAGTTCGACGGTAAACCCGTATTGGTCGTTGCGATAAAGTATTTTTTGATCGGTTAGCACCGGACCTACGATGAAACGCACTAAGTAATTTGGTATGCCCTTGATGGAGCTGGAGGCAGTCAGATCTACTTCCCCGGTACCGTCAAATTCATAGTAATAGGACCAACAGTTTGCGGTTACGCCGTGAGATTGGCTCATCGGTCCGGCATTTGAAACCCATCCAGCCGTCGCTGTTCCGTTCACTGTTTTGAACTTAAGTTGACTACCTGCAAGGCCCGGATATATATCCTTTGGAAGTTTAATAGTGAGTCTTGTTGTCTCAAAAACATTTTGTTTTGAATCATTGGGAAACGCTTTACAAGAGGCGAGTTTGGCGGCAAGGTTTGGCGCGAGCTTCTTTGGTGAGGTGATCGCCCTTGCCCCAAATCCCACCACAAGAATTACTACTGCCCCTAGGATTATCTTCGTTGTTTTTGTTAAAGTGATCATTTAAGTAATTCTTCTCTTGAATCGCCAGAGCTCTGGCCTAAGCAACTTCACATCTTTCATTGTGCAGCGTAGATTGAAAGAATCAAGAGAACCGCCTAAACAGGTACCTTTTCGTCGACAATTCACAGACAGCCAAATCATGCTAGGGCGTGCCAAAAACCCTTGACCGCTGACAACAATAGGACGAACTCGGGATCTGTGTGACAGTATGTAAACACAACCTGAGTTGGGGAGATAAATGAATTTCGCGCCTATAGGAACCTTGCTGATGCTCGCCTACGCTCTGATCCCCATCGCGATTCTCTGGTACGTCGTATTCAGCGCAACGCGAGCTGGTGTTCGAGCTGCAATGAAAGAAACAGGCCCCACGTCTTGAGTTGGAGTTGACTCTGACGCATGCTGGGGTGTGCCAGTAACCCTTGATCCTATAGGTGGGATGCCTTGCAGTTTGTAGTCGTTTGGATGATTACCCTGGGAAATTCCAAATGTCATAATTGTCTAAATTGATGGAGGTAACACCATGCACCGTCAGCGTAGAAACTATCTGAGCCTTATGTTCTGCCGAATGAAGGACCGCTTGAGCCAAAATGGTAGATCTGAGATCTTTAGCACCGCCTTCGTCAAAAGAAAGCAGTTCATCTTCCTTGTCGGCCTCGGCGAGGACGGCCGCATTAACAAGGGCCAAATGCTGGCGAAGTGTGGCCATCTCTTCTCTTGACGCCGGAACGTTTAGGTTCGTTCCTTTTTCGCCGGTAAGCAGGTATCTGTACCATTCGGCTCCGTCGACAATGTGTTGGACCATCTGCCCTATTGTGCGTTCACCGGAAGCCAGCGAGAGATCAAAGATTTTGCCTTGCGCTTCCTCAAGTTTTTCAATAATCCGGTCATCTGACCATGCCAAATGTTCCAAGGATTTTTGTATTGAAATCACCGGAATTCCTTTTCATTCGAGTAGATAAAGGAGAATAATTTCAGCAACACATTGAGTCAATAATATTAGCCGACCAGTGCGCAAATTCCGCTAGCACAATTCTTCCCTGGCTAAGTCCGAGGCTGGGCAAACTATGAGAACAAGAACCCGTCGGATCTCAAGAACTTCAATAAGTAATCAACTCATGGGACCCTGGCCGCACCAGAGCATGCTGGGGTGTGCCAGTAACCCTTGACGGACTGTGAGTTCCCCCAAGGCAACCAGATGCAACCCCACCGTTTTACTGTCAACCCACATGATTCAACTTTGATGATGCTGGCGATTCGCCTTAGTCTCGAGGTATGAACTCCAGTCGCGCCATGTTGGCATTCATGTGTCTTTTACTAACTGGCTGCGCGAGTCAGTCCACCTCCGGTATCACCGTGGGCTCACTCAACAAATCTGTTCAGTCGCATGGGGACAGTCTCAATCCCGGGTGTTCTGCCGGAGGAACTATCAAACTCGTAGGCGCGACCGGTATCGATGCGGTATCTAACGCACCATTCGTGGCAGTGACCGTGAGTCAACCAGTCACGGTCACCGTGGCGATTGCGAACATGAGCGGACGAGTCTTGACTGCACGAGTATTCATATTTGATCCTGGGACCGCAGTAATGAAAGGTCAGTGGCCAACTCACATGCCGAATCATTTGACTGCTATCTCTTACGTCGATGACCATTCCAATACAGTCAAGACGAGGAATGTGGTCTTGAATTTCACTCCAACTGCTTCGGGTGATTATCCAATCCTCGCGCAGTCAACTCAGTCAGTAAGTGATACATGCAATCAGCGTGAACTGGCGGACGGGTGGACTAATACGGACGTCTCAGGCTATGGCACCATCGGTTGGGTCAGAGTCTCATAAGAAGTTGAATACCTACACATGCTAGGGCGTGCCAGTAACCCTTGACAGATGATGGCTGACTGCGTCTGCCGAAATGCCACTCGAAATTGACAGGATTCATTTCACGTAATGCTGTCGAATCGTCATACTCTAGAAAGGTGCAGCGGGTACTTCACCTGAGGGCAGGTCCAGCCGTGACAGTGGTGTTAGTGACGTTGACCCTATGTGCCTGCAGTGCTATCGCGTCAAAATCGCAACCCTCGACGATCACATCAGTGACAGCGACCACCCAGGCCCAGTGTCGGACCGCGAACCTGTCCCTCGGTCTGGGTGACCGAATATCACCTGGAACCGGCGAGCACGGAGACGTTTACATACTGACCAACCATGGAAAGACCGTGTGCCAACTACGCGGTTACCCGGGGATCAGTCTCTATGACAGCAAGCACCGGATTCTGCCCTTTAGATACGTTCGCGGTGGGGGCCAGTGGGTGACGGATGCAGCGCCACAAGTCGTAGTACTGCATGCAGGTGGTCGTGCCTACTTCTTCGTCGCGAAATATCGCTGCGACGTCGGAATTGCCATGGAGGCGGCAACCGTTCAGGTATACATGCCTAACAGCACTGGCCAACTCATTGGCCGTGCATCGGGCGACGCTGGCGTTTCCGATCTGGCCTACTGCACAGGTGGAAGCAAAGACCCTGGAAATCTCGTGTACATATCCCCCGTCGTGGCAACAGAACGAGCCGCCTACCCAGCGATGGTGCGGTAAGGCACGCTAGGGCGTGCCAATAACCCTTGAGAACGAGTATCTGCTCGGTTGCGTTTCATCCGGGTGAATTGATTCGGCTTAGACTTATTGGGTAGGGATGAGAGGCAATGATTTCTATGCGACTTGAAGGCTGGAACCACATTCCGACTGGTTATGGAGCCTCTTTCGATCTGAGCACCGCGCCATTTTGGCTTCGCTTGTTGGTACACGTTCCGCTTCTGGATCGCGTCGGCTTCCCGATAGCAGTTCACCGTGGTTTTGGAAGCCTCACCCGACACCCCGATTGGCCAGACGAGGCGTGCGAAAAAGTCACCTCCAGGTGGCGCGTGACGTAACTGCCAACGATGCTGGCGTGATGCTGCAAGAACCATTCGGCTATGAGAATTGAGGCCTCACTGTTGTTAAAACTAAATTCACGATGAGGCAAGCCGCCACTCACGGGAGGGGAGACGCCGCTCACGGGAGGGGAGCCGCCACTCACGGGAGGCAAGCCGCCACTCACGGGAGGCAAGCCGCCGCTCACGGGAGGCAAGCCGCCGCTCACGGGAGGCAAGCCGCCACTCACGGGGAAGCACATGCTGACGTAAGGTAGCAAGATGATCGCCCTAGACGGGAATCAGCGGTGGTGCATCCAGATGCTTGGCTCAATGTACGTGCCACAGTCTTGGTTCATGTCGACGCTCAAAATAGATAAGCCGTCGGGAATTATGTAGTCGCCAGAGCTAAGCAGATCAAGTTTTGTCCAGGTCTCCCACTCAGAAACTGTGGCTGTCATGGAAATGGATTCGGGGGAGGTTGCGATAATGCGCGCACCTAGCCGCCAATGCGTCCGCACCAGTTGATCGAGTGGCGCCCCATCTGGTTCCGTCCAGGCGCTGAACGTTTCAATTGGCGTAAGTGGATACAACGCCTTTGAAGCGGGACGGACGGGGGCAATCACTTGGTCAAATCCCAATTCGTCGGCAAGTTCACGCAGTCCGATAAGCAACTCGGCAATCAATCCACGGCCTCGCATATCTGGCCTAACATGCGTCGTCATTATCGCCATCGTGTCAGGCTCAATGCCGCTTCCAAAGTCGACGACGGCGCGGGACAAGGTATCCGTGTAACCGCGTGGAAGATCGGACGGTTCACCGTTCCAACGAATTGGCACGGCGGAAGCGGAGCCAACCAATAACTCATCGTGCAACAGAGCAATCTCTAACGAGGAGAAGTAAACGTGTGCATGCTCAACTAGTTGCTTTACTTCCTGGCCGGGAGGAACAACGCCGGGCCAACCTTCGGGGAAGAGCAACTCCAACTCTTCAGCGAAGCGCGGTTGAGCGCTCATGCGCTCAACCGTTAAGGCCATGGCGAACTAGTTCGATTGACGAAGAATCGAGAGCAAGCGAAGGATCTCGAGATATAGCCAGACAAGAGTGACAACAAGACCGAACGATGCCCGCCACGATTCGCGCGCCGGCACTCCTGCTTTTATGCCCTTTTCGATCTGATCAAAATCAAGAACGAAGAAGAAGCTCGCGAGAGCAACGCCACCTACTGAGAGCAACAATCCAAGACCGTGTACTCCGTAGAGGCCCATGCCATTTCCAACGTGAGCGAAACTGGCGATCAGACTGACGAGCCCGAGAACCAGGTATCCAATGGCTGCGCTCATTAACATCTTTGTGAACTTTGGAGTCGCCCGTAGCTTTCCGCTCGAGTAGAGGAAGAGAATTCCGCCGAAGGCGCAGAGTGTGCCAATTACCGCTTGACTAACAATTCCGTTGTAGTAGGTGTCGTAAATGTGGCTAATTACGCCGACGACTAGACCTTCGCAAATGGCATAAGCAAATACCAGCGGCGGTCGGATGGTCTTGGCAAAGGAGTTGACCATGGCAAGACCCAACCCAGCAAAAAGTGCGATCATCAGAACGCCATTTGGCAAGTTCATCTTCCAGGCAAGCGCCGCTGTAACAACCAGGGTGACGAGTAAGGCAGCGGTCTTAGTGACGACGTCGTCGATCGTCATCCGACCGGTCTCAAGCGGTGTAGCGCTCGGACCCGCATAGGTCTTTTCAAAGGCGGCGAAGCCCTTTTTGGACGTAAACGCCTTGGTGAGCACTGGGTTGGAGCTTTCCATTGCACTTCCTTTCTGTTGTACCCCCGGTGGGATTCGAACCCACGCTGGAGCGATTTTAAGTCGCTTGTCTCTACCGCTGGACTACAGGGGCTCGGCGGTAAATCTACCGGTTGGCGAGGGTTGCCGCCGAACCGAGTACGTCGTCGAGCATCTTCTCCGTGAGCCGGCCGGTAAAGGTGTTCTGCTGGCTCGGGTGGTATGAGGCGAGCAGGATGCGACCATCGGGCAATTCTACTTGTGCCCCATGCCCGAACTTCGGCTTGGGCTTGGGGATTCCGGTGAATGTGCTAAGAAGTGCATCCCAACCAAAGGCCCCGAGCGCCACATAGATATTGGCCTGAGTGAGCAACTCCAGTTCCCTGACGAGCCAGGGCTTGCAATTATCTCGCTCTGCAATTGTCGGTGCATTCGCTGGAGGAGCACACCGAACTGCGGTCAGCAGACGAACATTGATGAGTTCTTGCCCATCGGATGAACTGGTGCTGGTGGCGATCTTTGCCAAACCGACGCGATGAAGCGAGGCAAATAACCAATTACCGGATTCATCACCGGTGAAAACTCGGCCGGTTCGGTTCGCCCCATGGGCAGCCGGAGCCAAGCCAAGGATCACAATCTGTGCATCCGTCGGTCCAAAACCAGTTACAGGCCGGCCCCAATAGTCATCGTCAATGAAGGACCGACGCTTCTTAACCGCAACCTCTTCTCGCCACGAGACCAGGCGCGGGCAAGCACGACAGACGCTTATCCGATCATCAAGAACGTCCAGAGCCTTGGCAGCGTACGCAAACTTTGCTACCTCTTCCGCGCTCCCCGCTGTCGGTGTATTTGAACTCGGCAACTGAATTTCTTACGCCAGATGAGTACGGAAGAATTCGAGCGTACGATCCCAAGCCAATTCGGAACTCGCTGCATCAAAAACTTCAGGACGATCGCTATTGAAGAAAGCGTGATGTGTACCCGGGTAATCAAAGAGTTGTACCTGCCCGCCAGCTCCTTCAATTGATGTCTTGGCCAATTGAATTCCTGGATCGCTCGAGGTTCCATCTGATTCACTGCAGTGAATCATCGCGTGCTTACCTTGGTAGTTCTGCCACTTTGGCGCCATGCGCTCCCATGGGAGACCCGGATAGAACGCGACGGTCGCGGCAACCTGCGGCGCAAGAGTTGCACTCCAAAGCGCCAACGAGCCGCCCATACAGAAACCGACAGTGCCGACCTTCTCGCTTGAATTGCTCGGCAAGGACTTCAAGTACCTCGCAGCACCGGAGATATCGGCGGCGGCGACGTCCATCGCCAGACCCATCAGCAACCGTTGCGCTTCGTCGGGCTCAGTTGTTTCGACGCCGTGGTAAAGATCGGGTGCGAGTGCCACAAAGCCAGCTTCGGCGAAGCGATCAGTGACGTCGGTGATGTGGCCGACTAATCCCCACCATTCTTGAATGACAATGACACCCGGACCGGAACCACTCTCTGGCACCGCCAGATAACCCTCGCAGGTGCTGCCATTACTCGGAAAAACAACCTTTGATCCCATATCGTTTCTACCCCTCTGCTAATCCATAGGCTATGCCGTCAAGGATGTCATGTTCGCTTGCAACAAATTCGCTCACACCGGTTACATCCACTATGCGGGATAATACGAGCGAACCAGCCGAAATAACATCAACGCGACCTGGGTGCATATAGGGCAGGGCTGCTCGCTCTGCGCGATTGAGGTGCGCGAACCGATCGGCAATTCGATGTACCTGCTCAGCGCTAGTTCGGCTCAGATGCAGAATCTCAGGATCATATTTTGGAAGATCGAGAGCGGCTGCTGCCACTGTTGTCGCGGTTCCAGCCACCGCAATGAGGGTTTTGGCCGCCCTCAACGGCACTTGGGCGCCAGCGATTGCGATTGCCCCATCAATATCGGTGCGAGCGGCCGCGAGTTCCTCACTACTTGGGGGATCGTGCCGAAAATGACGCTCGGCCATTCTTACGCAACCAATGTTGACGCTGATTGCAGCCTCAACATCTCTGATGCCGTAGACAAATTCGGTTGAACCGCCACCGATATCGACAACCAGAAAAGGACCTTCCTCAATCGGCAATTCCCTGGTTGCGCCCAAGAACGACAACCGCGCCTCCTCGGTCCCGGTTATAACCTCTGGTGCCACATTGAGAATTTTCTCAACGCCACTGACAAACGAATCGCGATTACTTGCATCCCTTGCCGCGCTAGTCGCGCAGAAGCGCAGGGCGACCGGCCGATAACGAGTGATCTCGTCGGCGTAATAACGAACTGCATCCAAGGTTCGTTCAATCGCCGCCGGCGCAAACTGGCCAGTCTTATCTACACCTTCGCCCAAACGTACGATCTTCATCTGTCGCCTAACGTCTTTAAGTTCGCCGGTGACCGAATCGACATCGGCTATGAGGAGCCGAATTGAATTGGTGCCGCAATCTATGGCCGCTACTCGCATGCCCGTCCTTTCCACCATTGCCGAAGATGGGCAAGCGCCTGGTCTCCGAGCGGATTAACTCCAGGGCCAGCCGCCAACGAGTGTGCAACCAGTACGTGCAGACATTTCACGCGTGATGGCATGCCACCTGCAGAAATTCCGTCGATTTCCGGAACAAAGACACCAAGAGCAGCTCTATCTGCTAAGTAATGGACGTGCGCTTGGCGGTATTGGTCGGCGAGTTCTGGATCTCCTTCTAGTTCGATATTCATCCGCGCCATCAATCCGCTTGATTCAAGAGTGGATATTTCACCCGTTAACTTGGGGCACGTCGCATAGTAAAGCGTGGGGAACGGCGTTCCGTCTTCCAGGCGAGGAACAGTTTCGACTACATCCGGCTTCCCGCACGGACAACGATGCGCAATCGCATTCACACCTCGCGGAGTTCTGCCTAATTGGCGCTGAATACACTCAAGATCTTGAGTGCTTGGCTGTTCAGCTTTCACTTGGTCGATTGACTAGCTGATCCGACATTTGCCACCAATTGAATCGACGAGATCAGGCGCTCGTACCAGGCGGCTTGCGCTGGAAGGTCGGTGGCGATCGCAGCACTGGTTGACGGCACCTCGTGGCTCTTGCTCGAATCAACAACGATGTATTGGGTCTCTCCCGGCATCACAAAATGCAGGCGCGCTCTAGCTTGTGCCTTTATGTACGCAGGGTCTTGCCAACGCAAAAGTTCCGCTCTGGCGTTGCGGACTTGCTGCTGGCTGGCGCTCAACTGATGCTGGAGAGCAGAAATCTGCGCCCGCTGCACGAAATATCGTTGAGCCGGCGCAGCTAGGAGGAGCGCAAGCATGAAGATTACTACCGCCAGCGCAACCGCTCTGGCGTTAAGACTGCTGAAGCGATCTTTCACCCTTTGAAGCGCGGGAACGCGCCTCTGCCCGCGTAACGAGCGGCGTCGCCCAACTCGTCTTCGATGCGCATCAGTTGGTTGTACTTGGCAACCCGCTCGCTTCGAGCCGGTGCCCCGGTCTTGATCTGTCCGCAGTCTGTGGCTACCGCAAGATCGGCGATGGTTACATCCTCAGTCTCACCCGAGCGGTGGCTCATCATGCATCGGTATCCACTTCGGTGGGCGAGCGCAACCGCATCAAGAGTCTCAGTCAAAGTTCCGATTTGGTTGACTTTTACGAGTAGAGCGTTTGCCGCGCCCATCTCGATTCCCTTGGCAATTCGTGTTGGGTTCGTTACGAACAGATCGTCGCCGACAATTTGAATTTGTGATCCAAGCACGGTGGTGAATTCCGTCCAACCGGCCCAATCATCTTCGTCCAGCGGGTCCTCGATTGAGACCAGGGGATATTGGTCAACTAACGACGTGTAGTACTCGATCATCTGAGCACTGCTCCGGGACTGCCCCTCAAAGACATAAGCACCATCTTTGAAAAATTCAGTTGCGGCGACGTCAAGTGCCAACGCAACATCTTTACCCGGCTTAAACCCAGCGAGGGTAATTGCCTCAAGGATCAGATCAAGAGCTGCTCTGTTGTTGGCCAGATTCGGCGCGAATCCGCCCTCATCACCGATGCTGGTAGCTAAGCCATTCTTTTTAAGAACCGACTTAAGTGCGTGATAAACCTCTGCGCCCCAACGAACTGCTTCGTGGAAGGTAGCCGCACCAATGGGAGCCGCCATGAACTCTTGGATATCCACGTTGGTGTCGGCGTGGGAGCCGCCGTTGAGAATGTTAAACATCGGAACCGGAAGGGTGTGGGCATTTGGTCCACCGATGTACCTGAAGAACGAGAGGTCGGCAGAATCCGCAGCTGCCTTTGCGACGGCGAGCGATACTCCAAGGATTGCATTAGCACCAAATTTCGCCTTGTTGGGGGTGCCATCGAGATCAATCATTTCTTGATCGATTAGCCGCTGGTCATCGGCATCGAATCCCAGCAACTCCGGCGCGATCTCTTCTTCAACAGCTTCAACGGCACGGAGAACGCCCTTACCGCCATAGCGTGCCTTGTCTCCATCGCGAAGCTCGACGGCCTCAAAAGCACCAGTAGAGGCGCCGCTTGGAACTCCGGCGCGAGCCATGGTGCCGTCGTCGAGAACAACTTCAACCTCAACGGTTGGATTCCCGCGTGAGTCAAGAATTTCACGGGCGAAAATGGCTTCAATGCTGGCCACAACATCTCCTAAGTTTGGGTGCTAGTTATTCTACTTGGCTGTCTCGAGCGGATTCCTCCGCAGAAACTATCTCTTCGGCATACTTCCTGGCCGCACCTCGGAGCGCCGCCTCGGCATCGATCTCGTTCTTCTCTGCAAGCGCTACGACCCGCAACAGCAGTTCCCCGATGCTGGTGGAAGTGATTTCTCCGTCGACCGAAATTTGTTCATTGATGGCCACCGACACCCCTTGACGGCTTGCCCGCTGAATGAGTTTTGTAGCCAAAGAGAGAGCTGGCTGGCCCATCGGCACTCCATCGACCGCCGAGGTACGTCCCTTTTCAACCGCCTTAAGTTGCTCCCAACTCGCCTCTACCTGGTCAGGAGTCTTCAAGGTTTCCGCATCACCAAAAACATGCGGATGCCGAGTAATGAGTTTTTCAATAATTCCATCAGCTACCGCATCGATATCGAAGGGTTCGTTCTCATCTTCCGAGGCAATTCGGGCATGGAACACAACCTGTAAGAGAACATCGCCTAGCTCTTCCTTGAGCGATGCGCGATCATGACTCTCGACCGCATCAACCAATTCATGGGTCTCTTCCAAAAGATAGGTCAGAAGAGACTCATGCGTCTGTTTCGCATCCCATGGACAGCCACCTGGCGATCGCAGCCGGTCCATCACCGCAACCAATTCGATCAAGCGCTTCCCAGCTGCCATCGAGATTGACCCTACTTCTTCTTTACGGCGCCACCAGTTGTGTCGACCGGAATGATGTCTTGAGTCGTCTCATCCCAGGTGCCGTATCGAGGATTAATACTCACTTTTGCTTTCTGGCTCGCATCCAAAACAGCCTTCTGCACCGCGGCACCGCGCGCTTGATCACCTGACGAGTCGGCCGCTGCAGTCGGCGCGAGCGCTGCACCAATCAAGGCCTCATAGGCCACGTCGTAAAGGTAGGTATCAAAGTCACTCTTTGCGATTCCGGCATTTGCTAGCGCGCTCGGTAGTTTGGCTGCGCCACCCAACTGAGTGAGGATGGCCTTACGTCGGCCATCAATGTCGCTCTGAGTCACTTTGACCCCAGCCGCGTCACCAGCGGCCTTCAATAGTGCGCTCAGCACAAAGAACCTAAGTTGATTTCTTGGTAGATCGGTCGCCTTCGGATCAGGAGGCAGAGCGGCCGCCTTACGTTCTGCGGTAATGGCATCAACGCTGGCTTGCACCCTGTTGATCGTGATGTCCTGACCGCCCACTGTGCCCGCAACTCCTACCGACGAGGCGCAGGCACTTAGACCAAGTGCTGCTATCGCAAGCGTGCCGACAATTGACAGACTCCGACTAGTGCGCCCTGCGCGACCAAAAACCTTCACGACCACTCCTCGATTTGTCCGAACGTTTTTGTCCGGTCTGAAATTCACTTAAGGGCGGCGATCACTCTGCTCGTCCAACTTAAGATCTCGCCCTCAGCGGGCCCACTAGAGCCAAGAGGCACCTTCGCCCTTGGTACCAGCAGAATCTTAGCTGCCGTCTTCATGATCGATCCGGGGTACAGCCTACTCAGCCTGAGCGCCGCCGATTCCGCAAGGACCACCGGAGCCAAGCGGACCATGGAACCCTGAGCGATAACTTCACTAAGACCAGCGGCTTTAGCTACCAATCTGAACTCAGCAACCGCCAGCAGGTTGGCTACCGGCTCCGGGATCGAACCATATCGATCGATCAATTCAGCGGTGAGATCGGCTATCTCCGCAGTATCCGCGGCGGTTGCCAGGCGCCGATACGCCTCTAGCCTGAGACGCTCAACCGGGATGTATTCGTGTGGCAGGTGGGCATCGATTGGCAGGTCGATTTTGCACTCGCTTATCTCGATCGGCTCACCCTTGTACTCGGAGACCGCTTCGCCAACCATCCGCATATAGAGATCAAAACCGACGTCGGCAATATGGCCAGACTGTTCGCCGCCCAGGAGGTTTCCGGCGCCCCGAATCTCTAAGTCCTTCATCGCAATCTTCATACCTGCGCCAAGATCGGTGTTCGCGGCAATCGTCGAAAGCCGATCGTGGGCGCTCTGAGATAGCGGCTGTTCACGCGGGTAGAGGAAATACGCATAAGCCCGCTCGCGCCCGCGACCTACCCGGCCCCTAATCTGATGAAGTTGCGACAGCCCGAAACGATCAGCGCGCTCAACAATCAAGGTGTTCGCATTCGCTATATCAATACCGCTTTCGATAATCGTCGTCGAGACAAGAACATCGAACTCCTTCTCCCAGAATCCGACGATAACTTTCTCAAGCTCGTGTTCATTCATCTGTCCATGAGCCACCCGAATGCGCGCCTCCGGGATCTGATCTTGCAAGCGCATTGCGGTCTTCTCTATCGACTCGACGCGATTATGCACATAGAACACCTGACCATCGCGCAGTAGTTCTCGGCGGATCGCGGCACCGATCTGCTTGTCTTCGTATGGGCCAACATAGGTGAGAACCGGATGGCGCTCTTCCGGCGGCGTCGTGATCGTAGACATCTCTCGAATCCCGGTGACGGCCATTTCCAGTGTTCGTGGAATCGGAGTGGCCGACATTGATAACACATCTACGTGGACGCGGAGATGCTTTAACGCTTCTTTATGTTCGACACCGAATCGCTGTTCCTCATCAACAACAACTAGGCCGAGATCTTTAAATTTCACGTCTTTAGACAGCAGCCGGTGCGTTCCTATGACAACATCTACAGTTCCGGATTCCAATTGAGCAAGAATCTCTGCCGACTCTTTCGCTGTTTGAAACCGCGATAGCCCAGCAACTTTTACCGGAAAGCCGGAATACCGCTCAGAGAAAGTGTTTAGGTGTTGTTGAACGAGCAAAGTTGTCGGTACTAAAATCGCAACCTGCTTGCTATCCTGTACTGCTTTGAAAGCCGCACGCACCGCGATCTCGGTTTTTCCATACCCGACATCGCCGCAGACGATTCGGTCCATCGGATAAGGCTTCTCCATATCGGCCTTGACCTCTTGAATAGTGCCAAGCTGGTCAGGCGTTTCAACGAATGCAAAAGCGTCCTCAAGTTCCCGCTGCCACGGGGTGTCGGGCGAGAACGCAAAGCCAGGCGCACTCGTACGAGCGGCGTAGAGCCTGATCAATTCACCAGCAATTTCTCGAACGGCCTTCCTGGCCCGACCTTTCGCCTTCTGCCAGTCGGCACCGCCCATGTGGTGCACCGTCGGTGCCTCGCCACCCACATAACGCGTGATTAGATCGAGGGAATCAGTCGGCGCGAAAAGCAGATCCCCTGGCAAGCCGCGCTTGCTCGGGGCATATTCGATTACTAAGTATTCGCGCATCGCACCGGCAACTGTGCGTTGAACCATTTCAACAAACCGGCCAACACCATGGTGTTCATGAACGACGTAATCGCCTGGTTTTAGGTCGAGCGGGTCGATGACATTTCGCCGACGTGACGGCATCTTGCGCAGATCTCTTGTAGATCCGCGTTGCGTTGCGATGTCAGATTCGGTGATTACGGCCAATTTTAGATTCGGCGCGATGAACCCCGAATCAATTGCGGCAGTCGCAACAACGACCACACCTGTTTCCAATTTCAGATCACCGTCGGAAGCCATCCTGCTCGGAATTTCGTTGGCGCTAAAAAGTTCAACCAACCGTTCAGCAGGACCGTGTCCTTGCGTTAGCACCAGAGTCAGCCACTGATTGCGCGCAAATTCCTTTATGTCCAGGAGCGCTTGATCCGTGTTGCCGCGGTATGGATCGACCGGCTGAATCTCAATTCGTTCGATGGCGTCGTCCGTGGTGAATGGGGTGAGTGTCCACCATGGAATTCCAAGGAATCCAGCATGGTCGTGCAGGTCGTCCAGAGACTTATAGGAACTCGCACCCAAATCAATCGGAGTGGCATTGCCCGCCGCAGCATTGGCCCAGGAGGCATCAAGAAATTCTTCACCAGTGGCCACCAGGTCGGCGGCTCGGGTGCGGATTCGCTCTGGATCGCAGAGCACAAAATGGGTGCCCTCTGGCATTACGTCGAAGAGCAGTTCCATCTCGTCGACAAGCACCGGCGTAAGCGATTCCATGCCCTCTACGGCAATGCCTTCGCTCACTCGGCCCAGAACATCGAGGAGATAGGGGTACCTATCAAGAAGCGAGCGCGCCCGTTCCTGCACCGCTTCGGTAAGCAGCAGTTCGCGGCAGGGAGGGGCGATTAGCCCGTCACCCGCCACCTCAAGCGAACGCTGGTCGGCCACCTTGAAAAATCGAATCTCCTCAATTCGGTCGCCCCAGAATTCAATGCGAAGCGGATGTTCCTCCGTTGGCGGAAATACGTCGACGATTCCGCCTCGAACCGCAAACTCGCCGCGTCGCTCAACCAACTCAGTGCGTATGTAAGCGGCGTCAGCAAGACTTCGCACCAGCGAATCCAGTGAGATTTCGTCTCCGGTGGCAACTTTCACCTTCGAAAGATTCCCAAGACCCCTTACGAACGGCTGGAGGACGGCCCGAATTGGTGCCACAACCACCTGAATGCGGCCTTCATCAGGATGGGAGAGGCGACGAAGAACGCTCAGGCGTTCGCCAACAGTGTCACTACGCGGACTAAGTCGCTCGTGTGGAAGCGTCTCCCAAGCCGGGAAGAGAACAACCTCACTTGGCGAAAGGAACGCTCTAAGCGCGGCGGCGAGATCAGCTGCTTCCCGTCCGGTGGCCGTGGCCAAGAGCAGCGGCGCCCGAGTTGCCATGGTGGCAGCCACAAATGGATAGATGGATGGAGCCACCACGATCTCTTGCGGTTCATTGCTACCGATTTCAAGTAGCGCTTGCTTTAGTCCGGGTTCGGTAGCCAGCAAGGGCAGCAGGGCATCGAGGCTAGGTTTCTGATCCATCCCACCCTCCTTGACAGCACAAAAGCCCCCAAATTTCAGAAGCGAAAAGGGGTTAGGACGCAATTCTAGACCTTTCGGAGATGCGACTAAGACCTATGAGTTCCACGCCAGATCTGGGAGACTGCTCCTGGACAGCGCGGTCCCGGCCCAACGGCCAACTGCTAAGGAGACCCCACCAGGGGCCATCCCGGATCGGATGCGGAGCGACAAGTGCCTGCCTCAGTTGACTTTCAACCAACTCCGCCCCAGGTCGATCCCGACCAGGAACTTCGAGCGGACGTTCGAGGGCTCGGCGATCTCCTCGGTAAGACACTCGTGCGCCAAGAGGGGCAGTCGCTTCTTGAATTGGTGGAAGAAGTTCGTCGGACCACCAGGGAAGACAACGCCATCAGCGACGGCGCCCGACTGTTGGGCAAGATAGACATCCAGACGAGCATCACCTTGGCCCGGGCCTTCAGCAACTACTTTCAGTTGGCAAATATTGCAGAACAGGTACACCGAGCCCGGACCCTCGCAGTTGAACGTGCCGAAAAGGGCTCTTGGCTTGGTCGAACGATTGACCGAATCGAACAGTCCGACGCCACAGTTGAAGAAGTTCAAGCCTGGGTCGAGGTCCTCTCGGTCCGACCCGTATTTACTGCCCACCCGACTGAGGCTGCGCGCCGTTCGGTGCTGAGCAAATTGGCAACCATTGCGAATCTGCTCGACAAGCCCGGATCGCCAGCTCGCACAAAACGGTTAGCCGAAGCAGTAGATCTTCTCTGGCAGACCGATGAATTGCGATTAGGGCGACCAGAACCGCTTGATGAAGCGATGAATGCGATCTACTACCTTGACGATCTCTACCGCGAAACAGTTCCAGAAGTACTTGATGCGTTCTCGACCGAACTGGCTCGACTCAACGTAACCCTCTCCCCTACCTCTCGTCCGCTCACCTTCGGATCTTGGATCGGCGGAGATCGCGATGGCAATCCCAACGTCACCGCCAAGATCACTTCCGACACCATCGTGCTTCAGGTGGGACATGCGATCCGGGTCTCCTTGGAAGTTCTTGACGAACTGCGCCAGGCGATCTCCGTTTCAACCAGGATCTCTGGAGTTTCTCCGGAACTAATTGCCTCCCTCAATGCAGACCTTGCCAACCTGCCAGAAGTCGAACCTCGATACCGCCGGCTCAACATTGAAGAGCCGTACCGCTTAAAGGCCACCTGCATCAGACACCGACTCATACTGACGCGTGATCGTCATGCCCGTAATTTGCGGCATGTACCCGGCCGTGACTACGCGGATTCCGATCAGTTTTTGGCCGATCTCATTTTGATGCGTGATTCTTTCTTGGCAAACAAGGGCGACCTGATTGCGCACGGATCGCTCGAGCGCCTGATCCGCACGGTAAGTGCGTTCGGCCTCCATCATGCGACCCTCGATATCCGCGAGCATGCCGACGCTCACCACTACGCCCTGGGCCAACTGCTTGATAGCACCGGCGAACTACCTTCGCCTTACCTAAGTCTTGACCGCCCGGAGCGACTAGCCCTGCTGAAGCACGAACTTCGCGGGCGGAGACCGCTGGCAAGCCGCCCCATTCGCCTGGATGACACAGGCAGGAGCACTTTCGATACTTTCCTCGCCGTCGGCGATGCCCTCTCGCGCTTTGGGCCAAAAGTCATCGAGTCATACATAGTTTCAATGACCCGTGGCGCTGACGATTTGCTGGCCGCAGTCATTCTCGGCCGAGAAGCGGGATTGGTGGATCTGCACGGGACGGAACCGTTTGCCCAAATCGGGTTCGTACCGCTCCTTGAAACCATTGCAGAGCTTAGGTCGGCCGACGAGATTTTAGATTCACTCCTCTCAGATCCGTCGTACCGAAAATTGATACACCTACGCGGCGATGTCCAAGAGGTGATGCTTGGGTATTCAGATTCAAATAAAGATGCGGGTATCACGAGCAGCCAATGGGAGATTCACCGAGCCCAGCGCCGATTACGCGATGTTGCGATGCGCTATGGCGTACGTCTAAGGCTTTTCCACGGACGTGGTGGAAGTGTTGGACGAGGCGGCGGTCCAACCTATGACGCACTGCTTGCGCTGCCCTGGGGATCACTTGACGGTGAAATCAAATTGACCGAACAGGGCGAGGTGATAAGTGACAAATACTCGTTACCTGCACTTGCTCGCGAAAACGTAGAACTGGTGTTAGCTGCCGCGCTGGAAGCAACAATCCTTCACCGCGCACCAAGACAGAGCGCAGAAGCTCTTGCTCGTTGGGACTCTTGCATGGATTTGATCAGTGAAACGTCATTCGCTGCGTATCAAAAACTAATCAATCACCCCAAATTACCTGCATACTTCATGGCATCAACGCCGGTTGAGCAATTGGGCGATCTCCACCTTGGCTCAAGGCCAGCAAGGCGCCCCGACTCCGGAACCGATCTGGCAGGGCTCCGCGCCATTCCTTGGGTTTTTGGCTGGACCCAATCAAGGCAGATCGTGCCAGGTTGGTTTGGCGTTGGGACCGGCCTGGCTGCGGCACGGGCTGCTGGTCTCGAACCGATAATGCGTCAGATGCTTAACGAATGGCATTTCTTCAAAACTTTCATAAGCAACGTGGAGATGACGGCGGCAAAAACGGACCTTGAGATGGCCAAGCACTACATCGACTCATTGGTTGATCCAGAACTTCACGAGATTTTTCAAATGATCGAAGCTGAATTCACACTTACAGTGGCCGAAGTACTTCACCTCACCAATCAATCAAGCATCCTGGCCGATCAGCCGATTCTTGCTCGCACGTTGACGATCCGCGACGCCTATCTGTCTCCCTTGCACTTGCTTCAGGTATCGCTTCTGAAGCGCATCCGAGCGGCCACAGCGAATGGAACAGAACCAGATCCGCAATTGAGCCGAGCGCTGTTGCTCACAATCAATGGGATTGCCGCGGGACTTCGTAATACTGGGTGAGCCTGGGCCGTAGGTACTGAAATCAGTTAAACCGCTGTTGAGTTTCCTCTAGCCCGACGCGCATCAGTGACTCGGCTGCATCCGCTGCGCGATCAATCGTGATCGCGAGCTCCTGCCTTTCGGTGCTGTTAAATGGCTTGAGAACGAAATCGGCAGGATCCTGCGAACCCTGCGGCCGCCCTATCCCAAATCGCAGGCGAAAGTAATCGGCTGAGCCAAGGGATTTGGTAACACTCTTCAGGCCGTTGTGGCCATTGTCTCCGCCGCCTTGTTTAGCTCGCAGAGTCTGGAACGGGAGATCAAGCTCGTCGTGAACGACGAGAACATGATCGATGGGGATTTTGAAAAATGAGATGAGCGCACTTGCTGGCCCACCGGACTCATTCATATATGTTCGAGGTTTAGCCAAAATAACCCTGAGCGAATCGTGTCCAACCCCTATGCGGCCCTCAAGAACATCCGCCCGTGACTTATGCCCGGTGAACTTTCCACCTATTCGAGATGCGAGTTCATCCACGGTCAAGAAGCCAGCATTGTGACGAGTGGCGGCGTATTCGGGGCCAGGGTTGCCAAGACCTATAACAAGCCAGCGAGCATCACTGGCCGAGTCGGCCACGCTATCACTCAGTTTCAGTAGCTTCCTCCGAAACTTCTTCAGAACTTTCTTCCGCGACTACTTCTTCTACAACCTCTTCGGCAGTTGGACGGTGGCCGACGTGAACCACGACGAGATCGGCTGGCGATACGAGGGTGACGCCTTCAGGAAGTACAACGTCGCCCGCGGTTGCCGAGAGCCCGGAGGCAAGGCCAGTGATGTCCAGCGTTAAACCAGTAGGGATCTTGGTGGCGTCGGCTTCAACCTGGATCGTGTTGTTAACGTGCTCAAGAATTCCATCGCGGTCGTACTCGCCAGTTGCGTGCACTGGCACATCGACTGTGACTTTCTCGCCACGTGTAACAACTACGAGGTCGACGTGAACGAGATGGTCCTTAATCGGATGACGGACGACTGCCTTTGGCAGCGCCAACTGTGAACCTGATTCAGTCTGCAGGTCTAACAACACGTTTGAGTTCTTCAGAGCCAGCATCAACTCGTGGCTCGGCAGCAGGATGTGTCGAGGAGTTGAACCGTGACCATAAACAACGGCCGGCACCTGGCCTGCGACACGGCTACGTCGTGACGCGCCCTTGCCAAATTCAGTTCGGGTAGTCGCAGTGATCTTTACCTCAGCCATTTGCTTGCTCTCATTTCGTTCGCGGTTCAGGACAGTGCGCCAGCGAAGGGCGCATTAGCGTCCAACCGCGTCGATAACGGAGGGGTTAACCTCCCTCGCCGGAGCAGGTCGTAAAGATACCGCACGTGAGCCCGGACCGGAAAATCCCCCTGCCCGTGAGCGGCGGCTCCGCTCCCGTGACCGGCGGCTTGCCTCAGCTATTTCTTACGACTGACCATCAAACAGGCTAGTTACCGAGCCATCGCTGAAAACTTCAGTGATGGCTCTGGCGATCAACGGTGCGATGGAGAGCACCGTGAGCTTGTCAAAACGTCGATCAGTGGGAATCGGCAGAGTGTTGGTGATAACGACTTCGGCAACTCTTGATTTGCTCAACCGGTCAGCGGCCGGCCCAGATAGCACGCCATGAGTCGCGGCGACGATAACCTCAGAGGCTCCATCTTCGAATAGCGCATCGACGGCTTTTACAATGGTTCCGGCAGTGTCGATCATGTCATCAATAACTACGCAAGTGCGGCCCTTGACGTCACCAACGACTCGACCGACCGTCGATTCATTGGGCACCAATGGATCACGAGTTTTGTGAATAAAAGCAATTGGGCAGCCGCCGAGCAGATCGCTCCAGCGCTCGGCAACCCTGACGCGACCAGAATCGGGCGAGACGATTGTTAGCCGCGAACGATCAACTTTGCTACCCACATAATTTGCCAACAACGGCAATGCGAAAAGGTGATCGACGGGACCATCGAAGAAGCCTTGGATCTGGGCGGTGTGGAGATCCACCGTCATCAGGCGGTCGGCGCCAGCGGTCTTGAATAAATCCGCAAGGAGTCGGGCGGAAATCGGCTCCCGCCCGCGGTGTTTCTTGTCCTGGCGGGCATAGCCATAGAACGGAACAACAACTGTGATGCGCTTTGCTGATGCACGTTTTAGCGCATCGACCATGATCAACTGCTCCATGATCTGCTTGTTCAGAGGCGACGAGTGGCTCTGGATTACGAATGCGTCGCACCCACGAACGCTCTCTTCGAAACGAACGAAGATTTCACCATTGGCGAAGTCGAACGCAGATGTTGGCGTTAATTCAATGCCTAATTCATCAACGACTTCCTGCGCTAGATCCGGATACCCGCGACCCGAGAAAACTCGAAGCCGCTTTTCAGGTGTCAACCTGATCTCACTCATGCATCTCCCAATCCATCATCGATATTGCAGATTATGTTGTGACCGTACCGGTTGACTTCTCCGCAGCGCGAGCAGCGGCACTTCCAGCGCGTTTTCGTGCCACCCAGCCAAGGATGTTCCTCTGCTTAGCCCGACCGACGCCCATCGCGCCCGCCGGAACATCGTCGGTAATGACGGAGCCAGCCGCGGTGTACGCGCCATCCCCGACCGTCACGGGCGCTATCAGCATCGTGTCGCTACCAATCCGCACGTGATCGCCTATGACCGTTTCATGTTTGGCGACGCCGTCGTAATTAACAAAAATCGTGGCGGCACCAATATTGCTGCCGACCCCGATCTTGGCATCACCCACATACGACAGGTGTGGCACCTTCGAGCCTTCGCCGAGCGTTACGTTCTTCATCTCGACGAATGCTCCCACTTTGGCATCTGGCCCAACTTGAGTCCCCAGTCGAAGGAAGCTGTAGGGCCCGATGCGAGCGCGCGGCCCAATGAAAGCACCTTGGCAAGTCGACTCGACGATCTCAGCATTCTCACCAACGGCGCAATCGATCAGAGTTGTACGTGGCCCAATCACGGCGCCAGTATCGACACGAGTATCTCCAAGCAGCGCTGAGCCAGGAAGAATCGTGACATCCCCGGCGACCTCAACGGTTACATCGATCCAAGTTGTAGTCGGATCCATCATCGTCACGCCGTACTGCATCAAGGCATCGTTAATCCGATCCCGGAGCACCGCACCGCACTCGGCCAACTGAGCCCGATCGTTGACCCCAAGGATCTCGACAAAGTCATCGGCTACAACAGCCGACACGCGGCCACCAACTTCGCGAATGGCCTCGATTACATCAGTTAAATACTCTTCGCCTTGCGCATTGCTTGGGGAAAGTGTGGCAAGTGCTTCGCGTAGCGCTTGAGCTTCAAAGGCGTAGATTCCCGAGTTGACTTCATCAATTTCCAGTACTTGTTCGTCAGCGTCACGTTCTTCGACAATGCGAATAAGCGAACCATCCTCATCTCGGACTATTCGTCCATAGCCATAAGGATCCGGCATCTCGGCGGTAAGCACGGCGGCGGCGGATCCAGCACTCTCGCGGAGCAATTTCCGCAAGGTCAAACCAGTCAGTAGCGGGGTGTCGCCGCCTACGACAATTACGGTGCCAGCAAGTTCGCCGTGCAGTTGCTCAAGGGTATGAAGTGCGATCCGAGTCGCATGCCCGGTCCCACCGCGGCGTTCCTGAAAAACGGCGTGGGCTTCGGGGGCAATATTGGCCAAATGAGCCTCTACTTGATCACGCCCGGCACCAACCACAACAGCCAGATGCGTCGGAGATAGATCAAGGGCGGTGTGTAGAACATGTCCAAGGAGAGTCCGGCCGGCGATCGAATGAAGCACTTTGGGGTTACTTGAGCGCATCCGGGTCCCCTCGCCTGCGGCAAGGACGATCACAGCGGAGGGGGTCATCAAGGGCTCCCAGGATCATTCGCAGTCACGTGCACTGACGCCCTAACAATATGCCATTGCCTTGTCTCAGAACACCGCCCAGGCTCGATCAACCTCATTTGGTCGCCGCCGACGGGGCCAAATTGCGCTCCACATGGCCCTCTGGTGGCTGCGCTCGCTTCGCCCCAAATTGCGCTCCACATGGCCCTCTGGTGGCTGCGCTCGCTTCGCTCGCTCCGCCACCAGGTATCGATCCTGGACTTACGGCTTCAAAGGCCGTCGTGCTAGCCAC
>DATKUB010000018.1:0-6143 GCA_035530875.1 Candidatus Nanopelagicaceae bacterium | reverse complement strand
CTCTACGCAGTAGATCAGCAGCACCAAGAGAGTAGCCCGCAAGTTTCTGAGCGATGGCCATGACCTGTTCTTGATAGACGATCAGCCCATAGGTGTCCCCCAGAATTTCAGAGAGTGGTTCGGCCAATTCTGGATGGATTGGAGTGGCGGGCTTGCGGTTGTTTTTTCGGTCGGCATAGTCATTATGTGCATTTGCGCCCATCGGCCCTGGGCGATAAAGCGCGCCGACGGCTGAGATGTCTTCGAAGGAATCCGGCGACATAGAGCGAAGCAGCGCGCGCATCGGCCCGCCATCAAGTTGGAAGACGCCTAGGGTGTCGCCGCGCGAAAGGAGTTCATAGGTCAACTCGTCGTCAAGAGTCAATTCCTCCAGCACGATCGTTTCGTCACGATTGCTCTTAACGTTTTTAAGACAGTCGTCCAGAACCGTTAGATTCCTTAATCCGAGGAAATCTATTTTTAGTAGACCTAGTGACTCACAGGCACCCATATCGAACTGAGTAATGATTGCACCATCTGCATCTCGTCGATGGATTGGGATGACATCCAGCAGCGGCTCACGGCAGAGAATTACACCGGCCGCGTGCACTCCCCATTGGCGCTTCAATCCTTCAATGCCTCGGGCCGTTTCGATTATCCGTTTGGAATCAGGATCAGTGTCGTACAGGGCTCGAAATTCGCCAGCCTCTGAATATCGCTCGTTCTTTGGATCGAAAATGTTGGTTAGCGAAATATCTTTGCCCATGATCGGTGGCGGAATTGCCTTGCTAATTTTCTCACCTGTCACATACGGGTAACCGAGCACCCGACCGGAATCCTTAACTGCTTGCTTCGCCTTTATCGTGCCGAATGTGATGATCTGCGCGACGCGCTCTTCGCCGTATCGAGTCGTTGCATATCGGATGACCTCACCTCGGCGACGTTCGTCAAAGTCGATATCGATATCCGGCATCGAGATGCGCTCCGGATTTAAGAAACGCTCAAACAGGAGCCCGTGCTTGATCGGGTCAATCTGGGTAATGCCCAGCGCCCACGCCACGGCTGCGCCAGCAGCCGAACCACGGCCGGGACCCACTCTGATTCCATTTTCGGTGGCATACCGAATCAGATCGGCCACTACCAAGAAGTAACCAGGAAATCCCATCTGGCGGATTACAGATACTTCGTATGCGGCTCGTTCCTGATATTCAGTCGGCACCCCGGAAGGGAATCGTCGTGACAGCCCGATGGCTACTTCCTTCTCGAGCCAGCTGTCTTCGGTTTCACCCTCGGGAATTGGGAATTGCGGCATCAAGTTTTCGCCTTCGCGAAAAGAAATCTGACAACGTTCAGCGATTGCTAGCGTCGCATCACACGCCTCTGGAAAATCCCTAAAAACATGTCGCATTTCGGCGGCGCTCTTTAAGTAAAACGAGTCGCCCTCGAATTTGAAACGCTTCGGGTCAGCCATAGTTGACCCCGACTGGATGCAGAGCAGAATTTCGTGAGCAGCCGAATCCTCGCGATGCGTGTAGTGGAGGTCGTTGGTTGCCACCAGTGGCAATGAAAGATCCTTGGCAAGCTTCAGTAAATCCTCGCGAGCCCGCTTCTCTACCTCAAGATCGTGATCCATCAACTCACAGAAAAAATTGCCTGCGCCAAAGATGTCACGATAAACGCTGGCTGCCTCGATTGCTTCCTTGTACTGACCCAGTCTCAACCGAGTCTGAATCTCGCCGCCGGCACATCCGGTTGTTGCGATAAGACCAGAGGCATAAGTTCCAAGAAGTTCTCGATCCATTCGAGGTTTGTAGTACTGACCTTCGAGTGAGGCTAGTGATGAAAGGCGGAACAGATTTCCAAGGCCGACGTTGTTCTCAGCCAGAATGGTCATGTGGGTGTAAGCGCCACCTCCGGAAATATCATCTTCTCCACCTTCGGCCCATCGAACGCGCTTCTTTTCGAGTCGACTTCCAGGGGCGATATACGCCTCGATGCCGATGATTGGCTTTACCCCGGCTTTGCGCGCTTGCTGATAGAAGTCGTATGCCCCAAACACATTCCCGTGGTCAGTCATGGCAATCGCGGGCATCCCCTGATTGACTGTTTCGGCGAATAAGTCACCAAGCCGGGCGGCTCCGTCCAGCATTGAGTATTCAGTGTGGACGTGCAGATGCACGAAGCCATCTGACTCAGAAACTGGAATATTCGACACGAGATTGCAGGCTAGTCCGGTTTGCTAACGGTTTTCAGATAGGCGCGCTAGAGCATTTGCCAAGTCGTGTGGATAATCCGATGTGAAGTGGACTTTCACGCCTGTTCGAGGATGGATAAAGGAAAGTTCGACGGCGTGGAGCCACTGTCTGCTCATCTCGAGGGACTTAGCCAGAACCGGATCGGCACCGTAGGCGATGTCTCCCACACAAGGATGTTTCATCGCCGCCATATGAACTCGAATTTGGTGGGTTCGTCCGGTCTCCAATTCGATCTTCAGCAGTGTTGCAGCAGCAAAAGATTCGATGGTCTCATAATGCGTGATACTCGGTTTTCCGCCTTCCACCACCGCGAATTTCCAATCGTCTCGTGGATGGCGGTCAATGGGCGCATCAATGGTTCCCGTCGATGGGTCTGGGTGACCTTGCACTAAAGCGTTATAGATCTTTTCAACCTGGCGCTCTCGGAAAGCATTTTTCAGTGCGGTATAGGCACCCTCTGATTTCGCTACGACCATCAGGCCGCTGGTGCCGACGTCAAGCCGCTGAACGATGCCTGCCCGCTCAGCCGCGCCAGAGGTCGAAATACGGTATCCCGCGCCAGCAAGGCCCCCTAGAACAGTGGGTCCGGTCCAGCCCATGCTCGGGTGGGCGGCAACTCCAACCGGCTTGTCCACAACGACGATGTCCTCATCGTCGAAGATTATGCGCATTCCATCGATTATTTCGGGCCGGATAACCACCGGGGCCGGGGGTTCAGGCAGCCGCACTTCTAGGGTTGCTCCAGAAACCATTCGGTCAGATTTACCAACTACTGCGCCATTAAGCCTGACTCCGCCTGATTCGGCAATTTCGGCACTCTGGTTTCTGGAAAACCCAAAGAGCCTGGAAATGCCACGGTCCACTCGTTCACCGTTGACACCTTCTGGAATTTCTAGTGTCCGAATTTCACTCACGCTTGCTCCCCCGCCTCTTCACTGGTGCCGGTGGCGGCTCCGCTCGGGCCGATCGACGAAACTGCCGTCGTACCCTGGTCGCGGTAGCCAACTCCGCGGGCAGAGAGAAGTGCGATCAAGCAAGCTGAGATCACGATCGCCGAATCGGCAACATTGAAAATCGGCCAGTGTGGCAACTCAATCCAATCAACCACCAGCCCCTTTAGATGACCGGGAGACCTGAAGATTCGATCGGCCAGATTTCCAAGGGAACCGCCAAGGAGTAGTCCCAGCGCCAGGGCCCACCACCGTGAGGCAATCCGTCCCGCAATGACGATTACTGCAATAACGACAGCAGCCGAGATTAGGGTGAAAATCCAGGTTGAACCCGTAGCCATTGAGAAGGCCGCACCGGAATTACGGGTGTAGTGCAACTTCAACAGCGGCCCAAGGACAGTTCGGGGTTGGCCATCCGCCAAGGTAGAAACAGCCCAAGTTTTGGTTGCCACGTCGACTAGAAGCGTCAGAATCCCGACCAAATAGCAGATAGCCCGACCCGTCTTCACGCCGCCTAGTCTGACAGGTCGAGACGGCGCCCAGGCGCACGGCCAAAATTAAGTCCGGTTCGAATACTCATTTACGGTGTTTTTCGACTCGATTTTACGCGTTTGCGGTGCTATGTTCCCCGTTATGCCGAATTCGCGTCGTTCTCGCCTGATCATTTTGCTCTCAGTCGTCCTGATCGCCGTTGCGCTCATCGGTCTGGTGCTTAGGCCCAGAACGAGTCCTTCTGCCACGAATCAGAATACGAACTTGACCATCTTCGGCGCTGCCAGTCTCACTGCCGTCTTACCAGAGCTCGGTTCGGCCTTTCACTCCTTACATCCAAAAGCGCATTTCACTTTCTCATTCGCGGGCTCATCGACTCTGGCCCAGCAAATAATTTCTGGCGCGCCAGCCGACCTGTTCTTCGCTGCTGGACCTGATCCGATGGCAACTGTTCGAACCGCACATGAGATTGTCGGAAGATCGGAAAATTTCACTAGCAACTCACTCGTGATTGCAGTGCCGCGCGCTAATCCCGCAGCGATTCTTGGCCTTAACGATTTCGACCGGAAAGGCATCACTTATTTGATCTGTGCAAAAGAGGTGCCGTGCGGAACTGCCGCGGCAAAAGTGTTAGCACTGGCCAGGATCTCAGCCAAGCCCGTCTCGCTTGAAAACGACGTCAAAAGCGTGTTGACCAAGGTCTCCCTCGGTGAGGTAGACGCTGGACTTGTCTACCGCACCGACATCACTGGAGATGTGTTAGGAATCGAATTTCCTGAGGCCTCGGCGGCGATCAATAAGTACCCGGTCGCGGTAATTAAAGGCAGCGAACAGCCCGGGCTAGCCCACGAATTCATTAATTTTGTCCTGTCCGCAAAGGGTCAGGCGATCTTGCAAGAAGCTGGCTTCGGTCCGCTCTAACGGCGCTCTTCCAACTGTTTACACGCCATGCACAATGTCGCCCTGGGGAAAACCTGTAGTCGAGCTTTCCCGATCGGGTTGCCACATGACTCACAGATCCCATAGGTACCCAATTTAATCCGGGCAAGGGCCCGTTCGGACTGTGTCACCATGTCTCGGGCGTTATTGACCAGAGACAGTTCGTGTTCGCGCTCAAAAGTCTTGGTGCCCGCATCAGCCTGATCATCACCCGCTCCATCTCCAGAATCTTTTAGGAGATCGGCAATTTCAACCTCAGCGTTGGCTAATTCAAGGCGTAGCCGCTCAAGGTCTGCATGAAGATCCTTTTTCATTGCATTGAGTTCGGGCTTTGTCCAAGAATTGTCGCCGGCGTTTACAACCAGCGGTTTGGGAAGGTTACGGAGTGGCTTAAGGGGAGTTCCGCCCTTCCGTTTGGCTGGGTGCGCGCTGGGCAGCATCACTAGACGCGCGGGCGCTTGATTTGCAGCCACCGAGGAAGCGGGCCCAGCCGCCTTCTTTGCAGGTGCGGCCTTCTTTGCAGGTGCGGCCTTCTTAACCGCCTTCTTAACCGGCTTCTTAACTGGCGCAACCTTCTTAGCCGGCTTCTTAGCTGGCGCAACCTTCTTAACCGGTGGGGCCTTCTTAACCGGCTTCTTAGCTGGCTTCTTAGCTGGGGCAACCTTCTTAACCGGTGGGGCCTTCTTAACCGGCTTCTTAGCTGGCGCAACCTTTTTAAGCGGCTTTTTCGCCGGTGCGGCCTTCTTAACCGGCTTCTTAGCTGGCGCAGCCTTCTTAGCCGCCGGCTTACTGAGAATTTTCTTGACGCTCGCCACGTGGACCCACCCATCCTGTCGGATACATCAGATTAAGGGTTTAAACCGATAACTCATGCTCAAGGCGCGCCGCTTTCGCCTAATAGTGTTGAGATTCGCGCCTCAAGTTGGCTCTGAGCTACCCGCTCTGGAACGGCTAGTTCGATCGCAACGATCTTAGTGCGGGAACGTTCACCACTTTTCACCCGCAGTGATCCCTTTGGAACGCCTAAGGCTAACGCCAGTTGTCTGATTATCTCGGCGGAGGCCTTTCCGTCGACGGCTGGCGCGGTGACCGCAACCACCAGCGCCCCGCCGTAGGAGCCACCGACTCGATTTCTCGAGGAATTCGGCTTCGCCCTAATCGTCAGGAGTAATTCGCTCATAGGACCATGATCGCACCCGCGACGCGGGGTATAATTTCACCCGCGAGCTTGGCAAGTAAGTCACGGTAAAAGGTTGGAACCTCGACCTTGATGCCGTAAACGAACTTAACGCCTCGGCCGTGACGGGGACGAGTAGTTCAGAGTGCGGTCAAGAGCGAGCCGGGGTTGGTGTGAGCCCGGAGATCTAGCGCTGAATGAAAATCAACCCCCGAGCCAGAGCAAGCCAAGTCGCAAGAATGAGTGGCAGCAACCGCGCTGCAAGGTGGGTGGTACCGCGGCCGATCGCAAATGCGAGAGGTCGTCCCTCCGGTGAAGTTAGTCATAACGCCGAGGAGCACCGATGTCAGC
>DATKUB010000017.1:0-2788 GCA_035530875.1 Candidatus Nanopelagicaceae bacterium | reverse complement strand
GCGAAATCGAGCATCTCCTGAGTTTCTGCGATGCCTCCAACCATTGATCCGCTAATGCTGCGGCGTTGGTCGAGAAGATTGAAGGCTTCTATCCCAAGCGGTTTTCCGGGCAAGCCAATGATTGCCAATGTGGAATTTATTCTGAGTAATTTGAGGTATCGATTTAGGTTTAAGTCGGCCGAAACAGTGCTGATAATGAGGTCGAATGAGTTGGCAAGCTTTTGAAACTCTTCTTTGTCATCGCCAAGAACGAAGTGGCTAGCTCCGAAGAGGCGAGCATCTGCTTCTTTCTTTGCAGAGTGGCTAAACACCGTGACCTCAGCACCCAACGCTCGAGCAAACTTGACTCCCAAGTGCCCAAGCCCGCCCAGGCCGATGATTCCAACGTTCTTATCCGGTCCGGCATTCCAGTGCTTCAGAGGTGAAAAGAGCGTGATCCCCGCGCATAGCAAAGGCGAAACGCCCGTGATCGGAAGTGAAGCGGGAATTCGTAGGACGTAACGTTCATCTGCCACAATCATCTTGGCGTAGCCGCCATAGGTTGGTGTTACTCCGTCGAGTTCGAAACCGTTATAGGTTGGAACGGTTCCGGTTAGGCAATATTGGTCTTGTCCTGAACGGCAATTTTCACACTCTCGACAGGCATTAACAAATACCCCAATTCCGACGACGTCACCGACCCTGTGCTTTGTGACCTGGTCGCCGATGGCGACCACATTGCCGACGATTTCGTGACCAGGAACCATTGGAAAATTCGACGGCCCCCACTCTTCGCGAACTTGGTGGATATCCGAGTGGCAAATTCCGGCGTATGAAATCGCGATCTGCACGTCTTGGGGTCCCAGATCCCGCCTTTTGAAAACAAATGGAGTTAGAGGTGCGTTTGCCACGGTTGCGGCATAGCCACGAGTTTCAATCACAGAGACATCCTTTGATATTGAAGTTACGCGCCTAGGCTACCTTCATGCACTCAATCATCACACTTGTCCCGGTTCTGCTCATCGGGATGATAGTGGGAATGGTGAACGGGGTTGTGGGGGGCGGAAGCGTCATTTCGTACCCGGTGATGCTGGCCACTGGACTTAATCCGATCGCGGCGACCATCACTAATTCGGTCGGCGTTAGCAGCGCAAACCTATTCGCCTTGATTGCATGTCTTCGGCGATCCTATGTAGATCTCCGGGCTTGGATTGGCACTGCCCTTGCTTCTGCCGGAGGAGCTGCATTCGGTATTTTTCTGCTCTTAAAAATGCCGGCACGCGTTTTTGACTACGCGGTGCCATTTCTGGTTCTATTCGCCGCGCTGTCAGTTCTAATTCGAGTCCCAGCGCCGAAACCGAGCGATTCGCCTCGGCCTAGACATGTGATTCCTAGCATTGTTGGAAGCGGAATCTACTGCGGCTACTTTGGGCCTGGTCAAGGAGTGATGGTCCTATCGACTCTTACCCATGATGGGCGCCTCACCACGCATGAAATCAATGTCATAAAGAACTTCATAATCGGTCTGACTGGCATCGTCACCGCGGCGATCTTCATCGCGAGCGGACGCGTGGCATGGCCACAGGCCAGCATGCTTTTCATCGGCTCAGGGATCGGCGGGTTTATCGGCGGTCATTTCGCTTCGAAATTCCCAGCCTCCATATTCCGGCTCGTGATTTTCGTAATTGGCCTAGGAAGTTCCATTTATTTGGGTTTACGCCTTATTTAAGCGTGCCGTACTTCGCCATTCGAGCTCTGAAATGGCAAGATCTGACCCGTGGCTGAACTCATCTATTACTGCGGCACCATGGATAGTGGTAAATCCACGCTCGCGCTTCAGACAGCCCACAACCACGTAAGTCGCGGGCGGCGAGGCCTCCTTTTTACCAGCAAAGATCGAGCCGGCTCAGGAATTCTTTCGTCAAGGCTAGGACTGCATTCGGATGCAATTGAGGTCGGCGCCGATCTGGACTTTCGACGCTATGTGGTGGACCTTCTATCGCAAGGTGAGCGGATTGAGTATCTAGTCTGTGATGAGGCTCAGTTCTATACAATCGAGCAGATTGACCAGCTGGCCAACATAGTTGACGGGCTAGGCATACCTGTTTTTGCTTTCGGAATCCTCACTGATTTCAGAACGGCTCTCTTCCCAGGATCTGCCCGGCTAGTAGAGCTAGCGGATCGCGTTCACACCTTGCAGGTCGAAGCGCTCTGCTGGTGCGGTGCCCGCGCGACCCATAATGCAAGGACTATCGACGGCCTAATGGTGACCGAGGGAGAGCAGGTCGCTGTTGGAAACACAGACCCAAGCAGCGAGTTCTCAGTTGCCTATGAAGTGCTATGCCGTAGACACCACATGCGTCGAGCGACGGCCAAATCGGCGATGGTCGACGGCTTAGCGACTGCGGGTAAGTAGCGCTGTGAACGACTCGAACGAGAATGATTTCAAAAGCCAATTCGGCGATGTCCTCGGCGCCAATGAGGCTTATTCAAATAATTTTAGATCGAACAATCTAACTGGCGAAGCACGCAAAGGTTTAGCCATCGTTACCTGCATGGATTCTCGAATCGACCCATTGCAAATTGTTGGCATGGAGGCAGGGGATGCAAAGATATTACGTAACGCCGGGGCGCGCGTTACAGACGACGTTCTTCGAACGTTGGTGCTTGCCGTCTACTTATTAGGTGTAGATCGCGTTTTGGTTATGCCGCATACAGACTGCAGAATGGCCAATGGAACGGAAGCAGAAATTCACGCGGCAATATGGGAGAAATCTAAGGTTGATACCAGATCCTTTGAGATTCGAAC
>DATKUB010000016.1:0-24408 GCA_035530875.1 Candidatus Nanopelagicaceae bacterium | reverse complement strand
TGTCTTCTTTCTTCAGCCCGTCATTCTCTTTCCACTCGTGCTCGCAGCATTCGCTACCGGAGTTTTCATTGGGTCCTGGCTTCGACGAACCGTCACTGGTATGGCTACTACTCTTGTTGCGTATGCCGTAACTGGATTGGCGTTGACCACACTCTTTGCTAAATCCTTAACAATTCTCTCAAAAAGTAGTGTTTCCAATGACCCAAGCCACCACCTGCCACTTCAGTTGCTTTATGCCGGACTACTCCTCCTAGTCACGGTGATATCGATCTTGGGAACCGTCTATCAAATTGGCGGACGTGTCACAACTTCCCGACGCGAGAACTCACAGTGATCATGTTGCTTACATTTCTCCAGTATCCCACCTACGAAAGTAAGGTAACAATATGAAAAGAATGATTGCCACTGTTTCAGCACTTGTCTTCGTAATGACGCTTGGAGTCGCGGCACCGTCGTTTGCTTCGCCATCGCCTTCAGTGAACACGATAAGCAGCGCTTCTATTCAACCGTTCGCAGCTCAAGGGTGCTCAGGGGACGCGTGTATTTATCTTTCGACACCAGCCTCTGGAACTGTATATGTCCAAGGGTGGGCATATAACACGAATTTTTATGGTCACTTCCAGTTCAGCACCCCATCTGGTTCGTTCAATTCGGCAACGCTGACCTGGCTCGCAGGCAAAGGGAACTACGCGCAGTTATCCAGTGTCCCAGCCATCGTAGGCACATATTGCGTAACAGCGTGGACTAGCGCGGGTGCGAATCTTGGAACAGCTTGTGAGAAAATTCTTTAGCAAGGATTAATTTAGAATAGGAGCGGGGAGACCATCGGTCTCCCCGCTCCTATTCAGTGCCGCGTCGAACTTACTGACCGATGAGTGCTTCTTGACGTTAAAGGCGGTTTCCAGTCTCCGCGCTGAAGTAGTGGGTAGCCACTGGGTCAGGCTGGATGCTGATCGTTTCCCCTACTGATGGTGTTTCTTTGGGGTCCCAGCGAACAACGATCTGGGCACCGTCTTCCACACTGACCTGGCTTGCCTGAGTTGGCGTGCCGTAGATGTAGGCATCAGCCCCGAGCTCTTCCACGAGAGCCACTTGCAAATCCAGGCCACTGGTGGATGACTGCCATGACTCTGGCCGAACCCCGATCAAGATTTCGCCGTTGCCTGGAGTAGTTAGCTCAAAGTTTCCAAGTTTTGCCCGACCCTCTTTGGCGGTAGTGCGCATGAGCGTCATCGCCGGCGAGCCGATAAAGCCCGCAACGAAAGCATTTGCTGGAGATTCATACAGGGCTCGGGGTGTATCGACCTGTTGTAGCACGCCATCTTTGAGAACGGCTACTCGATCGCCCATGGTCATGGCCTCGACTTGATCGTGGGTAACGTAGACAGTCGTGATAGCAAGCCGACGCTGCAATGCCGCGATTTGGGTGCGGGTAGATACGCGCAATTTGGCATCTAAGTTTGAAAGAGGTTCGTCCATCAAGAAGACCTGCGGCTCGCGAACGATGGCTCGACCCATCGCTACCCGCTGTCGTTGGCCACCAGATAGCGCCTTCGGCTTACGGGCTAGGTAAGGCTCAAGGTCGAGAAGTTTTGCTGTTTCCAGCACTCGGCGATCTCGATCGGATTTGCTGACGCCGGCTAGCTTCAAGGCAAAACCCATGTTCTCGGCCACCGTCATATGCGGATAGAGCGCATATGACTGGAAGACCATTGCGATGTCCCGATCTTTTGGCGCGACATTGGTTACGTCGCGCTCTCCAATTCGAATCAATCCGCGATCGACCTCTTCAAGGCCAGCCAGCATGCGCAGTGACGTCGACTTTCCGCACCCGGAAGGGCCGACTAGGACGAGAAATTCACCATCACCGATCTCAAGATCTAGGTCCTGAACAGCTGGCTTGGTGGTGCCTGGATAAATACGTGTTGCTTTTTCAAATGCGACAGTCGCCATCGTAAACTCCTTCTTCCGGCAGGAACGTGCCGGACGATCCGTTGAATGAAGGTGGCGGCAGATTCTGGTTGGCCAAGGTTTGTTGCCAAGGTTGGTCGGAGCCCGCCGAGTTGCAGGGGGAGTCTAGCGGTAACCTCGGGGCATGACACAGGTTGGTCTTTGATGACTTTAGGCGATCTCTGGGGAAGTATTGCGTTAGTTCTCCTGTTTATTCTCATCGCGAGCCTATTTGTCGCCGCCGAAATATCCCTGCTCTCGCTTCGAGATAGTCAGGTTCGGGCACTGGCAAATCGGGGCAAACGGGGCGCCAAGGTGGCTGCACTGACGCAGGACCCAAACCGATTTCTAGCAGCGGCTCAGGTGGGCGTTACCGTTTCCGGGTTCCTCTCGGCCGCGCTCGGCGCTGAACGATTTTCGATCCATCTTCGCCCGGTATTTCAAAGTTGGGGTTTAACACCAGGACCGAGCAATGCGTTGGCCCTGCTGCTGTCTACCCTGGCGGTGGCCTACGTCTCGCTAGTGCTTGGAGAACTGGTGCCAAAGCGCCTGGCTCTGCACCGGACGGAGCGGATCGCACTGGCGGCCGCGCCGGCTATTGACCGAATTGCGAATATTTTTAGGCCAGCTATTTGGCTCCTTTCCAAATCGACAGATTTAGTTGTGCGGCTCTTTGGCTTGGATCCCGAGGCAAGGCGCGAGGAGATCTCCGGTGAAGAACTGATCGATTTAGTGAGTGCCCACACGGCTCTGAGCGCTGAGGAACGGGGGATCGTAGAGGACGTCTTTAGTGCAAGCGATCGGCAGTTGCACGAGATAATGGTGCCGCGCACTGGCGTCGACTTTCTTGATTACAGCATGAGCATTGAGCGTGCCATTGAATTTGCAATTGACAAGAAACATTCTCGCTATCCGGTGATTCGTGGCTCGGCCGATGAAATCGCCGGGTTTATCCATGTTAGGGATCTGCTCGATCCAAATCGGCGCAATGCCCGCCTGGGCGATCTGGTGCGAGATGTCGTCTTCCTGCCGGGATCCAAGAGGCTGCTGCCGGCACTGAGCGAGCTTCGAGCGGCTCATTTGCATCTGGCCATCGTTCTCGATGAATATGGTGGAACCGACGGCATCGTGACCCTGGAAGACATCGTCGAACAATTGATTGGCGATATCCGCGATGAGTACGACACCGATTCCAGCGATGACACCACGATCAGCGTTACCGGCGCGTATCAAGTTGACGGACTGACTTCGCTGGAAGAGTTAACCGAAGAGACGGGATTTGAGGTCCCTGAGGGCCCTTATGAGACGGTTGCCGGTTTTGTTGTCCATCAGCTTGGGCGCATGCCAGTTGTTGGGGACGAAATAATTGACGGCTCGACCACATTCTTGGTTCTTGCCCTCGATGGCCGTCGGATATCCCGAATACAAGTAATGCGAGCATCGGATCAGACGGAACTGGCAGAATAGCCAGGTGCCAGTTTCCCGCGCCCTGTCCGGAATCCAACCGACTCACGACTCATTCCACCTTGGAAATTACCTCGGTGCAGTAAGGCAGTGGGTTACCTTGCAGGACACCCATGACTCTTTTTACTGTGTCGTCGATCTTCATGCGATCACAACCGAGCACGATCCCAAGACTCTGCACCGCCGCACGATGGCTTCGATTGCGCAGTTATTGGCCGCCGGCATCGATCCGGAGAAGGCGACTTTATTTATTCAGTCCCACGTTCCTGAGCATGCAGAACTTGCCTGGGTTCTTGGCTGTCTTACCGGTTTTGGTGAAGCCAGTCGCATGACTCAATTTAAAGATAAGAGCCAGAAAGGTGGGGTGGAGCGGGCGACTGTGGGCCTTTTCACCTATCCAATTCTTCAAGCCGCCGACATTCTTCTATACAAGCCCGACGAAGTTCCGGTGGGTGAGGATCAGCGTCAGCACATCGAATTAACTCGCGACTTGGCTCAGCGGTTCAATTCTCGATACGGCCCAACCCTCAAGATTCCAAAGCCTTACATCGTGAAGGAGACCGCAAAGATCTCTGACTTGCAGGATCCAGCTGCGAAAATGAGCAAATCTGCCTCCTCATCGGCCGGGATTATCGAAATGCTCGATGATCCGAAGATAAGTGCCAAGAAAATCAAGAGCGCTGTTACCGATATGGAACGAGAAATCACCTTTGACGAAACCAATAAACCGGGAATTAGCAATTTGTTGACGATCTATTCTGCTTTGGCTAACCGCAGCATCGCTTCGCTTGAGGCTGACTACGCTGATCAGGGGTATGGAGCCCTCAAATCGGACTTGGCTGATGTCGTTTCCGATTTCATAACCCCCTTCAGAGACGCTACGAATTCGTACCTTGCAGATCCGGCAGAGTTAGAACTAGTTCTCGCTAAGGGCGCATCAAAGGCTCGAGTGGTGGCCAGTGAAACTCTGCGCGCGGTATACGCCGCAGTTGGATTTGTGCCCGCTACCTAACTGGATTCACCAAGACGCCTACTGGCTTGACTCTGCCGTCAGCAGCGAATCCCCAATCGAATAATTTCGTAGCCAGCGCATCTCGGCCATAACTTAGGTGCATCAACGTAATGATCAGAGTGTGGCCATTACGGGTGGCGGCGCCGATGTAGGTATTCATCGCCTGAGTTGTGTATCCGGTCTTGATCCCGATGGTTCCCGGATACGTTTCTAGCATTTTGTTCTGATTAGCAATCGGTAATGGCTTATTGCTACTGCCGCTGTTGGGGAAAATATATTCTTTGGAATCTACGTATCGGCGAAAATCGCGCCTTTTCATAGCAGCTCGCCCAATTAGAGCCAGGTCGTAGGCGCTGGAGACCTGGCCAGGAGAATCAAGACCGTGCGGGGTGCGCGCGAAAGTGTCATAGGCCCGGAGTTGGTGTGCCGTCTTATTCATCAACGAGACGGTTTTGTTGAATCCGCCAGCCGCGTGGGCTAATGCCAGCGCAGCGTCATTTCCCGACAGGAGTAAGGCGGCATTCCAGAGAGATTTGATGGAGTAAGTACGGCCGGGGTAGATGCCGGCAATGGTTCCGATCACGTTCTGATCTAATGTCTGGGCCGTATAGGTGGCGGTTGGTTTTAGTCGAGGTAGAAGTGCGACCGCCATCAAGGTTTTTAACGTTGATGCCGGCGGAAGTCGGAGATGTGGGTTTTTGGCTGCGAGAACTTGGCCAGTCTTGAGATCGGCGATGAGATATGAACCTGCGGTGGTCTCTGGCAGCTGTGGCACCGTGCTAACTAGGTTGGCGATAACGCCACCGTGGCGCAGTTGTGAGCCTCCGACCAGCATTTTGTTCGGACCAAGACTGTCGGCTGCGTTCGCTGGTGCGGTCTGAACTGCGACGGTAGCGACCAGGACGAGGCTCAGCGCTAGATTGCAGCGCGACGCACTAATCCGTTGGAGCGAGCCATTTTTCATATTGGCGCAGCCTACGTCGGCACTGGACGAGATCGAAGACGCCACCCCGATTACGATGCGAATAGGTACAAATCGGTACCTGGGGGGCAGTAGCCTGATCTGTCATGAGGGATGTGCCACTTAGAACGGAATCCGGTCTCGGAATTAAATCCGTCTATTCGCAAGAGGACCTATCTGGCTGGATACCGGCTACCCAACTTGGCCTTCCGGGCCACTACCCGTACACGCGCGGGATCCACGAGAGCATGTATGTAGGTCGCCCCTGGACCATGCGCCAATATGCGGGATTTGGCAGTGCCATGGAGTCAAACGCGCGGTATCACCAGTTGGTGGCGGCTGGTACCGGGGGCCTTTCGGTCGCTTTTGACCTACCAACCCAGATGGGATTGGACTCCGATGCACCTCTCGCGTTGGGTGAGGTGGGTAAGGTCGGCGTGGCGATAGATTCGATTGACGATATGCGTTTGCTCTTCGATGGAATTCCACTAGATAAAGTTTCGACGAGCATGACAATAAATGCGCCAGCGGCCATCTTGCTCTTGATGTACCAGATTGTTGCTGAGGAGCGTGGAATCGATGCTGCAGTACTAACCGGAACTATTCAAAATGATGTGCTTAAGGAGTACATAGCTCGCGGCACCTATATCTACCCTCCTCGTCAGTCGCTCCGTCTCGTCACCGATCTGTTCGCTTACTGTCACGAGCATTTGCCCAAGTGGAACACGATTTCGATCTCGGGTTATCACATGGCAGAAGCAGGAGCGACCCCAGCTCAAGAAGTCGCCTTCACGATCGCAAATGGGATCGAGTATGTGCGGTCAGCGTTGGCCGTTGGGCTTGACATTGATGAATTTGCTCCACGCCTAGCCTTCTTTTTCGTTTCACGAACGACGATTTTGGAAGAGGTGGCTAAGTTCCGAGCGGCAAGGCGGATCTGGGCCAGCGTTATGCGCGAAACATTCGGGGCCATAAGCGACAAATCGCTCATGCTTCGTTTTCACACTCAAACGGCCGGAGTTCAACTGACCGCACAACAACCGGAAATGAACTTGGTGCGCGTCGCGGTGCAAGCGCTGGCGGCGATCATGGGCGGGACGCAATCCCTCCACACGAACTCCTACGACGAGGCTCTTGCGCTGCCTTCAGCGAAGGCTGCCCGGTTAGCCCTCCGCACTCAGCAAGTGCTGGCCTATGAAACCGACATAACAAAGACGGTCGACCCATTTGCTGGCTCCTACGCAGTCGAGTCGTTGACCGATGAGTTAGAGGTTGAGATTCGCCGACTGCTTGCGGTCATTGAAGACATGGGAGGCGCTACGGCAGCGATTGAAGCGGGATTTCAAAAGTCAGAAATCGAACGCAGCGCCTATGACGTTGCTCGGGAGATAGATCGCGGTGAGCGAATCGTTGTCGGCGTGAATCGTTTTCAGATTGATGAGCATGAGTCATACAAACCGCTTCGCCTGGATCCAGCCATTGGAAGGACTCAGGCTCAGGCTTTGGCCAACCTTCGGTCGTCCCGAGATTTGAGTGCCTACGAGGTTGCCATGAGGCAATTCGAAGAATCGGTGCAAACCGACGCCAACCTACTCCCATTCATCAAGGGTGCGCTCCTGGCCAGAGCGACAATCGGGGAAATATGCGATGTTCTCCGCTCGGCTTGGGGCTCGTATACGCCGAGCGACATCTTCTGAGATGAGCAGTTCGCCTTGGTCTCCAGCAATATTAGCAATGTCGTTAATTGCCAATTCTATTGTTGCAGAAACACAAATTTGCTTCTAACGGGGAACAAATTTCACATGCATTTTCCGTATGCCATACCGATTTCCTGAGTTAGGCTGTCTCCAACCCAATACTCGGGATTCTCTGGAGGAAATGTGAGAAAGTCTTTCCGCTTAATGGCGCTTGCCGCCGCCGCCACTGTTTCATTATCCGCTTGCAGTAGTACATCTTCAAGCAGTACGGCGGCGCCTGCAACCACCGCCCCAACGGTGAAAGCATGCATGGTCACCGACATCGGTGGCATCGACGATCACTCCTTCAACGCGGCTGCATATCGCGGACTGCAGGAGGCCAAGGCGCAGTACAACGTTGATATCACGGCGCTTTCGTCAACGACAGATGCCGACTACGCACCAAATATCGCTCAGCTAGTCAACGCTAAGTGCGACCTGATCGTCACGGTTGGATTCCTGATGGCCGACGCAGTCTTAGCTGCGGCCAAGGCCAACCCAAACACAAAGTTCGCCATCATCGACTCGGACGGTATGGATCACGGGCCAAAGGGCGACCAATACCCTGGCACCGCCGTGCCTAACCTCAAGGGTCTTCAGTTCAACACAGCGGAAAGTTCTTACCAGGCTGGTTATCTAGCCGCTGGATTCAGCAAGACCGGCAAGGTCGCTACCTATGGCGGAATCAACATTCCACCTGTCACCATTTTTATGGATGGTTTCTGGGAAGGCGTGAACGCCTATAACGCAGCCGACAACAAGAGCGTGAAAGTGCTTGGTTGGGATGAGACGGCAAAGAACGGAACATTTGCCGGCTCCTTCACCGACGTTGCCAAAGGGCAACAGATCTCTAAGAACTTTGAACAACAAGGTGCAGACGTGATCTTCCCTGTCGCCGGTGGAGTCGGTGCAGGTTCGGCTCAGCAATCAATGGCGTCCCACAAGTCCAAGATCATCTGGGTCGACTCGGATGCTAAGACCGCAGCGCCGCAGTTCATGTCGGTAGTTCTAACCACGGTTGTCAAGGGCGTCGATGCTGCAGTAACGGCGACCGTGAAGGAAGTTGTCGATGGTACATACTCGGCAACACACTACGTGGGTACCTTGGCGAATGGCGGAACATATATTGCGCCGTTGTACGACATGGCCTCATCAGTTCCAACCACTTTGCAAGATGAAGTGGCTGCATTGAAGGATGGCATTGGATCTGGAGCGATCAAGATCACGTCACCTAATCAGCCCTAACGCCTAACCAGCGTTAAAGGTATGTCACTGAGGGTGGACCGAGCTCATTGGCTCGGTCCACCCTCATATCTAGTGCTTAGATGTTCCTAGGTAGATTGATTGGAGTTATTGGTGTCTCTGGAATTGCGTGGCATCACTAAGAGTTTTGGGACTCTGGTCGCTAATGATTCGATCAGCCTTAAAGTCGAAGCTGGTGAGATCCACGCCCTTCTTGGCGAAAATGGTGCCGGCAAGTCGACCTTGATGAATGTTGTGTATGGCTTGCTGGAACCCGACTCAGGCGAAATATTTGTCGACGGAAATGCACTTAGCATTAACGGTCCCGCAGATGCCCTAGCGGCCGGCATCGGCATGGTTCACCAGCACTTCATGCTAGTTAACGTCTTCACGGTCGCGGAAAACATTATGTTGGGCAATGAGCATGTTAAGGGTCTTGGTTTCCTAGACCTGGATGCGGCGCGCGCAGAAATACGCCAAGTATCTAGCGAATACGGACTGGACGTCGATCCGGATGCGATTATCGAAGAGTTACCGGTAGGAATTCAGCAGAGAGTGGAAATCTTGCGTGCGCTTATTCACCACGCGAAAGTATTAATCCTTGATGAGCCCACCGCCGTGCTTACTCCGCAGGAGACCGACGAACTTCTTGGCATCATGAGAAATCTGGCAGAGGCCGGGACCGCAATCGTTTTCATCACCCACAAACTTCGCGAAGTGCAAGAAGCGGCAGACCGCATTACCGTAATCCGGCTAGGCAAGGTTGTAGGTGAAGCTCTGCCGAGCGCAACCCAAGAAGAACTTGCGACGATGATGGTAGGCAGGCCGGTCTCCCTCACGGTAGAGAAAGAACTCGCGAAGCCCGGCAATGTGGTACTTGCGGTTGAGAATTTAACGGTAAGAGATGCGAGCGGACGAGCGCTAGTTTCTGATATTTCATTTGAGATCAGAAGTGGAGAGATTCTGGCTTTCGCCGGGGTACAAGGCAACGGGCAATCGGAGTTAGCAGAGGCACTGGTTGGCTTGCAAGAGTTCGTACATGGAAGTATCAAGCTCGAAGGCGAAGAACTCGTAGGAGCATCGGTTCACGATTCGCTTCACTCAGGCATTGCTTACGTGCCAGAATCCCGCGAAGTAGATGGGTTGATTGATTCCTTCTCGCTCGCAGAAAATCTCATTCTCGATTTGCACGACATGCCGCCTTATGCGTCAGGAATCAGAATGTTTCCAAGCAAGGTGAAGGAAGAAGCGGCACTTCGTATTGCTGAATTTGATGTGCGGACTACGGGCGTGGAGGCACTTGCATCATCATTGTCCGGAGGGAATAAGCAGAAGCTGGTTCTTGCCAGAGAACTATCCCGCCCAGTTAAGCTTGTCGTTGCCTCGCAGCCAACCCGTGGTCTGGACGTTGGCTCAATTGAGTTTGTACACAAGCGAATCATTACCGAGCGAGATTCGGGACGGGCGGTATTCATCAGCAGTACTGAATTAGATGAAGTCCTTGGTCTAGCTGACCGAATAGCGGTTATGTATCGCGGCAAGATTATTGCCATCGTTCCGCCCGACACCTCTCGATCTCACCTTGGACTTCTGATGGCTGGTATTAATGACCCTACCCAGGGAGCGCAAGCGTCATGAGCACGGACGTCAAAGTAGAGGCACCCGTGATTTCACGGCGCCGGAATTCTGCTCGAGACATACTCGTGTCCGGTCTGTCTGTGCTTCTGGCCGTAATAGTTGGCGGCTTACTCATTGCGTTTTCCGACCCCGAGGTCACTAGCAAACTTTCGCAGCCATTGGTCTTCGCTAAGGACGCCTTAGCCTCCGCGGCCAAGGCCTATTACGCCCTTTTTCAGGGTTCGATCTTTGATTCATCGATGATGCAGGCCGGTGGTCTCATCAAAGGTTTCAACCCACTCTCCGAAACTCTGGTTTCGGCCACACCATTACTTTGCGCCGGGCTGGCGGTGGCACTGGCTTTTCGGGCGGGGCTATTCAACATTGGTGCACAAGGGCAACTTATTTTCGGTGCCCTCGCTGCAGCCAGTGTTGGATTCATGTGGCAACTCCCGATCGGCATTCATCTTGCGGCCGCTGTTGTTGCCGGAGTCATTGGCGGAGCTTTTTACGGTGGAATTGCTGGTTTTCTGAAAGCCCGAACGGGGGCACACGAAGTCATCGTCACCATCATGCTCAACTACGTTGCGCTTAATTTTCTCGGCTGGGTTCTTAGCACTAGGCCCTATCTTCGCACTGGCCGTAATGATCCGATTACACCTCCAATACATGACTCGGCTGCCTTTCCGCTTCTTGCCGGTTCATCACTTCGAGTGAATAGCGGGATTCTCCTCGCTCTTGCGACTGCAGCCCTAGTCGGTTGGTTGCTCAATAGAACAACGCTCGGTTTCAAATTTCGAGCGGTGGGAGCTAACGCGGCAGCGGCTCGAGCGGCGGGTATTTCAGTTTCTCGAACTTATATAACCGTAATGTTGATCTCGGGCGGTTTGGCTGGAATGGCTGGAGCCACGCAAGTGCTTGGCACTGAACGTTCGCTGACCGGCGGAGTTGCAGGAACCATTGGTTTTGACGCGATTACGGTCGCTCTACTTGGTAGGGGCTCACCAATCGGCACGGTGATGGCAGCTCTGCTTTTCGGAGGACTGAAGGCTGGCGGGTTGGCAATGCAGGCCAAGACTGGTACCCCACTCGACATAGTGCTGGTCATTCAAGCACTTATCGTGCTATTTATTGCCGCTCCGGCGCTGGTTCGAGCGGTGTTCCGATTAAAAGAAGGTGGCGTCTCAGCGCTCTCCCTATCTAAGGGATGGAACGGATGAGCCACCTACTTTCAGCGGCAGAGCGAAGACTTCTATCAGCTGCAGATCGCCGGCGCCGCCGTGGTGTCATGGCAATGGGCGTTCTTAGCGTTGGCGCACTGATCCTTTTTGGAATGCTGCCAAAAAGTGGTGGGTCTGTAACTTTTGGCCTGTCCCTGGGCGGAGAATTTGTGACTCTTCCTAACTGGGTGCTGTCGGCCAAGGTTGGTGCGGTTTCATTTGCATTGCTTGCACTAGCTGCTACAGCTGCTGCCTGGTTCATTGCTATCAAAGGCAGGAAAGTGCTTGCGCCATCAATTGTTTTTGGCGTTTCACTCTTGATGTCGTTTTTATCTTGGGCGGTAAAGGGTCAGTTTATGCCGCTCACTGGTCTACTTCAGGGCGGGCTACTGCTCTCAGTTCCAATCATTTACGGTTCGATGTCAGGAGTGCTCTGCGAAAGATCAGGTGTCGTAAACATTGCGATTGAAGGTCAATTGCTGGCTGGAGCCTTTGCTTCAGCGGTCGTAGGAAGTCTCACGCACAGCGCTGTTTACGGCTTCATCGTTGCGCCAATTGCAGGAATTTTGATTTCGTTAATTTTGGCTACGTTCGCCATCAAATATGCGATTGACCAAATTATTCTCGGTGTTGTTATCAACGTGCTGGTCATTGGGCTTACGTCTTTCCTATACAAGCGCTTACTAATTCCATATCAGTCAACGTGGAATACGCCCCCGACAATTTCGCCAATTTCAATACCAATACTGGGAAAGATCCCGATTATTGGTCCGATCCTTTTCCAGCAGACGATCATCGTATATTTGATGTATATCGTCGTGGCTATTGTTCACATATCACTGTTCAAGACTCGCTGGGGCTTACGCGTCCGAGCGGTCGGTGAACACCCCACAGCAGCCGACTCCGTAGGCATCGCAGTAAACCGAACTCGCTTTAAGAATGTTCTCTGGGCTGGCGCAGTTGCCGGTCTCGGCGGCGCGTTCTTCACCCTTGGGTCAGTCGGGGCGTTCGGAAAGGAAATGACGGCAGGTAAAGGCTTTATTGCGTTGGCGGCACTCATCTTTGGTCGCTGGAGCCCACTTGGCGCAGTGGCCGCCGGCTTGCTCTTTGGATTTGCAGACAACCTGCAGAGCGTTCTGTCGATTATAGGTACTCCGATTCCAAGTCAGTTCATGCTGATGGCTCCGTATGTGGCAACAATCATTGCCGTCACGGGTCTGGTAGGTAGAGTGCGGGCGCCTGCTGCTGATGGCACCGCATATCAACGTGGACAGAGTTAGGTAACTTCCAATGATTGATTGGCAGCAACTCCACGCACGCGCGGTAGAGATTACGGGTCTGGCCTATTCGCCATACTCCAAGTTTCCAGTTGGCGCGGCAGGACTCGTAGATGACGGTCGCATCATTGTTGGTTGCAACGTTGAAAATGCTTCCTATGGCCTGACGCTCTGTGCCGAATGCAGCTTAATTTCCGCACTCGTTGCCAGTGGAGGTGGTCGGCTAGTGGCCGTCTACTGCGTCGATGCGAATGGTGATGCCCTTATGCCTTGCGGTCGTTGCCGCCAACTCTTATATGAACATGGCGGACCGGAGTTGCAGGTGTTCATGCCAGACGGCATCAAGAACATGACTGAAGTGCTTCCTGGGGCTTTTGGGCCTGAAGACCTTTCCCGGTCTCCACTTAGACAAGCGGGGAACTAGCTCAATGAGTGCATCAACTAGCGAACCGTTTGCTGCGGTTGAGGTAATCGCCGCCAAGCGCGACGGCAAAGTCTTGAGCAATCCAATGATCGATTGGGTCGTCGAGGCTTACACTCGCGGTGTAGTCGCGGACGAACAGATGTCTGCCCTCCTGATGGCTATTTTGCTTAATGGTATGAACTCATCTGAAATCTCCCGCTGGACAAATGCCATGATCAATAGTGGTGAGCGGATGAGTTGGTCGATGCTTACGCGTCGCACGACGGATAAGCACTCCACGGGTGGAGTTGGCGACAAGATTACGTTGCCGCTTGCTCCAGTCGTTTCCGCCTGCGGGGCGGCGGTTCCTCAACTGTCGGGGCGCGGCCTTGGACACACCGGTGGAACTCTCGACAAACTTGAGTCAATTCCGGGGTGGCGAGCCTCGTTGAGCAATGAAGAGATGTTGGCGGTGATCCAATCCTGCGGCGCGGTAATTTGTGCTGCGGGATCCGGCCTAGCGCCGGCAGATAAGAAGTTGTACGCACTTCGAGATGTAACTGGAACCGTGGAGTCGATTCCGCTCATCGCCTCCTCGATCATGAGCAAAAAAATTGCAGAGGGAACCGGAGCGCTGGTCCTTGATGTGAAGACTGGATCTGGCGCCTTTATGCCAGATCCCAAGCGCGCTCACGAGTTGGCCAGCACGATGGTTCGCCTGGGGCTGGACGCCGGCGTGAAGACAGTTGCACTGGTAACCGCAATGGATGTGCCGCTGGGGCTTACCGCAGGTAATGCGCTAGAGGTTCGCGAGTCGGTTGAGGTATTAGGTGGTGGTGGACCGGGCGACGTCGTAGAGCTAACCATTGCGCTCGCCCGCGAAATGCTCGCTGCGGGTGGGATTAGAGCAACCAAAGACCCGGCTGAAACTCTGCGGGACGGAAGCGCGATGGATGTATGGCGAAGGATGATCAAGGCTCAAGGTGGAGATCCGGATGCAAAACTTCCAGTGGCCAAACATCAAGAGCAAGTCTTTGCCAATCGAGATGGCGTTTTAGCCACCCTCGATGCGCTCTCAGTTGGGGTCGCGGCTTGGCGACTTGGCGCGGGCAGATCACGTCAGGGAGAAAAGGTTCAGGCCGGTGCCGGCGTGGAACTTTTTGCAAAGCCTGGCGACGTGGTGAAAAAGGGTCAGCCAATCATGACTTTACATACGGATACGCCCGAACGATTTACCCGCGCAATGGAAGCCCTTGATGGTGGCTGGTCGATCGGCGAGAAGGCGGCTCCGCGAATGCCGTTGATCTTGGATCGAATAGCGGAATAGCACGTTACCTAAGGTTAGGATCGAAAGATGGCAACTCTGATAAGCGCTCCAGCAAGAATTCCAGTGCCTGGCGGCAAGGTAATCGATGAGCATGTTGGCTTGGTGGCCACTGGTGACGGACATGTCTCTGTGGCAAGAATGATCGCTCCGCCCGGCTGGAGCGAGCCGCCGCAGACCCCTGACTTCGATGAGATAACCGTTGTGCTCAATGGAGAGTTAATAGTTGAGACAGACGACGGCGATCTTCGCGTTTTGGCCGGGCAATCGATAATTACTCGGGCCGGAGAAAGAGTTCGATACTTGGTGGGAGATGAAGGTGCCGAGTACGTTGCGATTTGCACACCGGCATTTTCGCCCGAATCGTCAAATCGGGAAGAGGATGAGGAGTAGAAGTGTTAGACCGCATCCCAACCCCAAGCGAGATTAGAAGGGCGCCTAAAGCACTGCTACACGATCATCTTGATGGTGGGCTTCGCGCACAGACCATCATTGATCTTGCCTCGGAGATTGACTACCAATCTCTGCCGTCAACTGAAGCTACAAAATTAGCCGAGTGGTTCCGTGAATCAGCAGATTCCGGCTCGCTGGAAAGGTACTTGGAAACGTTTTCGCATACGGTTGCTGTAATGCAAACTGAAGGCAATCTTGTCCGAGTGGCTCGCGAGTGTGCCGTAGATCTTGCCGCAGACGGCGTTGTATACGCCGAAGTTCGCTTCGCACCTGAACTTCATACCCAGAACGGGTTGTCCCATTCGGAGGTAATTGATTCGGTGCTCCGTGGATTTCGGGAGGGCGAAGAGATCGCTGCGACAGCGGGAAATCCGATTCGGATGGCTGGACTTCTCGTTGCAATGCGCCATGCGGCGATGTCCAGTGCGATCGCGAAGTTAGTCGTTGAGTATCGCGATAAAGGAATCGTCGGATTTGATATTGCTGGTGCTGAGGCTGGTTTTCCGCCGACCCGGCACCTTGACGCCTTCGAATATCTGCGCAGAGAGAATGCACATTTCACGATTCATGCCGGTGAAGGGTTCGGTCTGCCCTCCATTTGGGAAGCCATTCAGTGGTGCGGTGCCGAGCGGCTCGGGCATGGAGTTCGAATTATGGATGATATTGAACAGGTCGATGGTTCGTACCGGCTCGGCCGTCTGGCCGCCTATGTTCGAGATCGACGAGTACCGCTGGAACTCTGCCCGTCTTCAAATTTGCAGACAGGCGCGGCCCCGTCAATTGCGGAGCACCCAATCGGGCCATTGGCTAAACTCCGTTTCCGGGTGACCGTAAATACCGACAATCGACTTATGAGCCAGACGTCGATGAGCAATGAAATGGAACTATTAGTCGATGCCCTCGGCTGGACGTTGTCCGATCTTCAACGAGTTACGGTTAATGCAATGAAGAGTGCCTTTATCCCATTTGATGAGCGGTTGGAAATAATCGAAAAGATTGTGAAGCCTGGCTATGCAGCTCTTTGAAATCTAATCTCAGACCCCGATTGGGTGCCAGACCGTTTTAACTTCAAGCGTCGATGTCATGGCAGTCAGTGTTGGAGTTCGTGACCAGTCCTGAGATTTTGGTGGAATGACCCGCTTCAGATTGTCGGTGGCCTCGCTGGCCAATTGGCGAACATCATCCATTTCAACTCCAGCCAGATTTATGGCGTCGACGTCCATATGTGAGGCCAGCCAGGGGGCCACCTCCTTCGTGTTTCCAGTCAAGATATTGACCACGCCCGCAGGCACGTCGCTCGTGGCAAGCACTTCACTCAGCGTTATTGCCGGCAGTGGCGCCTTCTCGCTGGCAAGAGCCACAACTGTATTTCCAGAAGTTAGAGCGGCCCCTAACAAGTCGATTAGCCCAAGCAGCGAGGAATCTTGAGGCGCGATCAGGGCGACAACCCCAACTGGCTCGGGAATCGAGAAATTGTAGAACGGTCCAGCGACTGGATTTGTGGCACCAAGGATGCTGCCCAACTTATCGCTCCAGCCGGCGTACCAGACCCATCGATCAATTGCGGCGTCGAGGACTTTGGCCGACTTTCCTTTGCCGATGCCCTCACAGAGTGAGACTTCTTCGATAAATTCATCGCGCCTAGATTCCATCAATTCCGCGACTCGGTAAAGAATCTGACCCCGATTGTAGGCAGTGGTGCCACTCCAGCCAGATAGCGCCGAGCGGGCAGCTACTACCGCATCGCGCGCATCCTTACGGGAGGCCATGGCTGGGTTTGCGATGAAGTTTCCGCTCTTGTCCATCACCTTGTAACTTCGGCCCGACTCGCTTCGCGGGAAAGCACCGCCGATAAAGAGTTTGTATGTCTTACGAACGCTTAGGCGACTCATGATTGCTCTCCTTCCTTTAGGTAGGCAGCTAACCCGTGGCGTCCGCCTTCGCGTCCCCACCCGGATTCCTTGTATCCGCCAAATGGGCTCGTTGGGTCGAATCGGTTAAATGTATTAGCCCAAACGACTCCGGCTCGGAGCCTCGCGGCAGTCCAGAGAATCCGGGATCCCTTATCGGTCCAGATCCCAGCCGAAAGTCCATAAGGGGTGTTGTTGGCCTTCTCGATTGCCTCAGCTGGGGTTCGGAAGGTAAGAACTGAGAGCACAGGACCGAAGATTTCCTCACGAGCGATCCGATGAGCCTGCGTTACTCCAGTGAAGATCGTTGGCGCATACCAGAATCCCTTTGCGGGCAAGTCGCAAGGCGCACTCCATCGATTTGCACCTTCGCTATCACCGGTTGTCGCAAGTTCGGTGATTCTGGCAAGTTGGGCAGCTGAGTTAATCGCACCGACATCGGTGTTCTTATCCATCGGGTCGCCAACGCGAAGTTGACCCATCCGCCGTTGGAGGCGATCAAGAACCTCATCATGAACATTTTCTTGCACGAGCAAACGAGAGCCCGCACAGCACACGTGTCCTTGGTTGAAAAATATTCCATTGACGATTCCCTCGATGGTCTCGTCTATGGGCGCATCGTCGTAGACGATATTTGCACCTTTCCCGCCGAGTTCCAGGGTCACACTTTTGCTGGTGCCCAAGATCTCGCGCGCGATTGCTTTGCCCACCTTTGTGGAGCCAGTAAAGGCGATCTTGTTGATATCTGGATGTGAAACCAGTGCAGCGCCCGTGGAACCGGCGCCGGTAACGATATTCACGACCCCCGGTGGAAGACCAGCTTGTTGGCAGACATCTGCAAAAAGAAGAGCCGTCAACGGAGTCGTCTCCGCCGGCTTCAATACAACCGTATTTCCGGTAGCAAGTGCCGGTGCCACTTTCCAAGCAAGCATAAGCAAAGGGAAATTCCACGGAATGATCTGCCCTACGACACCATGAGGTTTCGGTGCTGAACCGAGGCCCGCGTGCGCTAACTTGTCGGCCCAACCTGCGTGGTAGAAAAAGTGTGCAGCCGCCAGAGGGACGTCGACATCTCGCGATTCCCTGATCGGCTTTCCGTTGTTCAGAGTTTCAAGTACAGCGAATTCGCGGGCACGCTCCTGCATGATGCGTGCGATTCGGTAGAGGTACTTCCCGCGCTCCGCCGGCGCCATCTTTGACCAGACCTTTACGTATGCTTTTCGAGCTGCCTTAACAGCGAGATCTATGTCGGCAGTTGAAGCCTCGGCGATTTCGCTCAGTACCTCTTCGGTAGCAGGGTTAATCGTCTTGAAGGCTGTTCCCGTTCCATCGACAAACTCACCATCGATGAATAGGCCATACGACGACGCGATGTCCACTACAGCGCGCGATTCAGGTGCTGGGGCGTATTTGAATAATGACATCGATGCCTCTCAGTCGAGCGTTACGTAGTTGGGGCCTGAGTAATGGCCGCTGCTGAGTTTCTGCCGTTGAAGAAGCAAATCGTTAAGGAGTGAACTCGCTCCGATTCGAAAAAGTTTCGGCGTTAGCCAATCCGATCCCACCGTTTCATTCACCAGAACCAATTGCTTAATCGCATCTTTGGTGGATCTAATTCCGCCAGCTGGCTTTACGCCAATTTGCTTTCCAGTTCTGGCCTGGAAATCACGCACCGCTTCGAGCATCACGAGCACCACAGGCGCAGTGGCGGCTGGCGAGATCTTCCCGGTGCTGGTCTTTATGAAATCTGCGCCGGCGAGCATTGCGAGCCAAGAGGCGCGACGCACGTTGTCATATGTGACGAGTTCACCGGTCTCAAGAATCACTTTTAGGTGTGCTCTGGTTTCTCCGCTGCCGCAAGCCTGTCTTATCTGGGTGATCTCATCGAAAACTTTGCCATAGTTACCGGAAAGAAAAGCACCTCGGTCAATGACCATGTCTATCTCGGTCGCTCCTGCGTTAATGGCATCGCGAGTGTCTTGCAGCTTGACAGCAATCGACGCGCGTCCCGAAGGGAAAGCCGTGGCCACTGCCGCAACTCTTATGTCTTGACCACCGATCGAGTCCAGGTGCTCACGAGCAACCCCGACCATGTCGTTATAGACGCAGATTGCTGCCACCCGTGGAGTGGATGCGTCAGTTGGGTCGGGCCTGACCGCTTTGGCGCATAGGGCTCTGACCTTGCCGGGAGTATCGGATCCTTCAAGGGTCGTGAGATCTATCATGGAAATTGCAGTATCTATCGCATATGCCTTGCTGGTGGTCTTGATACTCCTTGTTCCAAGCATGGCCGCCCGACCCTCAGCTCCGACTTGATCGACGGTGGGCAGTGCCGAGAGGAAACGGCTAAGGCCAGAATGGTCAGTGCCGTCTATTAGTGCGCTGTACGCGGTTCCGGACATACCTAGAGCCTATCTAGTGGCTTCGGCATAGATCAGACCCAGGCTTGTAGAGACGATCTCATTTCCTTGGCAATCTCCGCCAATTCCTGCTGAGCCTGGCTCTTTGCCAGAGCAAGAGTGTTTTCGATCGGAATGACCACTTCGAGGTAGCACTTGATCTTGGGCTCGGTGCCGCTGGGCCGGACGATAATGCGGGCATTTGCCAGGTGGATCACCAAGCCATCGGTCGGTGGTAAATCTTCGCTGCCATTTGCTAGGTCTTCGATTCGAGTTACTGGTCTGCCAGCAAGCTCTTTTGGGGGTTCGGCGCGTAGTCGCGACATAAGAGCCGGGATTCGCTGCAGATCGATCACTCGAATTGACACTTGGTCGGTGGCATGGACTCCGTGTCGCATGGAAATTTCATCTAAAAGGTCAAGAACGGTTCGCCCCTCTGCCTTTAATTGGGCGGCGAGATCCATAATGGCCACCGCCGCTGAGATGCCGTCTTTATCATTTACATGCTTCGGATCTATGCAGTAGCCAAGTGCCTCTTCGTATCCGAAGGCTAAATCATCCACTCTTGAAAGCCACTTGAATCCCGTGAGTGTTTGCCGAAATGGAAGGCCGTAATGTGTGGCGATCTTGCCAAGTAAGGATGAGGAGACTATTGACGCTGCGAGGACTCCATAGGTACCGGTGGCAACCAGTCGTCTGGCTATGGTTTCACCCAGCAATACTCCAACCTCATCACCCCGAAGCATCCGCCAGCGTGCTAGTCCATTGTCAAATACGGCAGCAGCGCATCGGTCGGCATCTGGATCATTAGCGATCACTAGGTCGGCATTGGCTCGCCTAGCAAGATCCAGCGAAAGATCAATTGCGCCGGGCTCCTCGGGATTTGGAAAGGCAACCGTCGGGAAGTCTGGGTCTGGCTCGGCTTGTTCAGGAACCGTTAGAACATCCTTGAAGCCAGCCCGAGCAGCTACCTCTTCAAACGTCCGTGATCCAACGCCGTGCATGGCGGTATGAACTACCCGCAATTGCCTGGCACCGTTAGCGGGTGCCAGGGCCGCCGCGATCGATATGTATTTTTCAATGATCGATTCCGGAACGAGCGTCCAATTAGAATTTCTCGGCGAATTCAAAATTGAAGATACCTTGGAGATCTCGTCAGCGATTAAGGCATCTGCTGGTGGAATAATTTGCGATCCTCGATATTCAAGGCCATCAAAAGTGCCACCCAAATAGACCTTGTAGCCGTTATCTTGCGGGGGATTATGGCTTGCCGTAACCATAATTCCGGCCTGGGCATTCAGCTCATTGACGGCAAAGGCCACCAGGGGAGTCGGTAATTCTCTAGGCATCAGAAGCGCCTCAAACCCGGCACCAGAGAGCAACTCGGCTGAGTCCAACGCAAATTGATGTGAGCCATGCCGCGCGTCGTATCCGATGACAACGCGTTTGCCGCCGCGTGATTGCAGGTAATGGCCAAGACCCAATGCGGCTCGACCAACCACAGCCCTATTCATGCGCGATGGTCCCGCACCAATCGGACCGCGTAACCCTGCCGTACCGAATTGCAGGAAACCGTTAAAGGCAGCGCGAAGTTCAGCCTCGTCGCCTTCGGCTAGCGCATGTCTCAACGCGGAGGAGGTTATCGGATCGGGATCATCAATGATCCACGCCTCCACCTCGGCGCGTAGAACTTCGTCGATCATTAGACCACCCTGATTAAGTCACGAAGCAGAATGCCCATGCGTTCAGCCGATGCCTTGCCGGCAGCAATGACTTCATGATGATCCAATTTGGCGCCGGTTACTCCCGCCGCCGCGTTGGTCACTAGCGATATCCCCATGACTTCGGCACCGAGGGCATGAGCGGCGATTGCCTCGGGAACAGTAGACATTCCAACGAGATCGGCGCCCATGGTGTGCATCATGCGAATTTCGGCAGGCGTTTCGTAAGCGGGTCCGCGCCAATGCGCGTAGACGCCCTCAGAAAGAGTTGGATCAATCGACCTGGCGAGACCGCGGAGTCTGGCGCTATATAAATCAGTCAGATCTACAAAATTCGCTCCGATCAATGGCGAGACGCCAGTTAGCGAAATGTGATCCTTAATAAGTACTGGCTGACCGACTTTGTAATCGGTATTGATTCCACCGCAAGCGTTGGTCAGAATCACAATCTTGGCGCCGGCCTTCACCGCTGTCCGAACTCCGTGCGCGACAGGTTCAATGCCAAGTCCTTCATACAGGTGCGTTCGCCCCAGAAACACCAACGCATTCTTGTCCCCAATCTTTAGGGACTTTACGCTCCCGCCGTGGCCTTCAACTTTTGGTGAGGGAAAACCGGGCAAATCGGTAAGGGGAATTTCAACACTTTCTTCACCAAGACCATTCGCGGTCAGGAGTGCGACTGCATCTATCCAGCCGGAGCCCATCACCAGAGCGACATCGTGCGTGACGCCGGATCGTTTACGAATGATTTCTGCGGCGCTTTCAGCTGTGCGCATCGGATCGGCATACAGATCTTCGAGGTTCTGGCTCATAAGAGAAATCTAGTGCCAGCCGTGAGTTCGCATTGCTGTGGGCACTCTATGGCGAATAGATAAATTCGAAGATCCTTCGGGATCGGCTGTGATAACTCGAATTTCTTCGACTGTTGTGAGGAACTCACATATTGCGTGGACCACATCGGTGGCGAAGCCTCGTCCCCGCCTTGTTGGATCCAAAAAAATATCTAGGCCACATGAAGCTGGGCTCGCCATAGAGCTCTGGATGTAGTCGATCGGAACGCCGTCGTTTTCAATTATGTAATTCATGACGGACGGGCTTCTTGCACCCGTGTATTTCTGCTCAATTGTTTCTCGCGAGACGGGCCCGCCTCCCCACCAGCGGTAGACCTCCGGATCGTTAAGCCAAACAAAAAGAAGTTCCGAGTCTTCTGGATTGGCCGGGCGCAGCTCAGTGAGTCGGCCACGGATGATCAACCCCATAAGAGAAATCTAGTGCCAAGATATAGCCATGATCGCTCGCTACCGCTCTATGGGCACTCTTCTTATTGGCTGGGCGATGGTGTTAGTCTCTCTGCTGATTGTGGTGGCTGTTATTCAGAAGAATTTCTCCAACGTGGCTCTGCTGGTCGCAATCTCGATTGCTGCGCTTGCCTGGTTTATCGCGATTCGACCGGCCATTATCGTTCGCGAGCATTCTTTGGTGATTCGAAATATCATTAGAGAGCATGCAATTCCCTGGGCTGAGGTAGTGCAGATTTCGTCAACCGTCATGATCAGTGTGCGAACTCAGGATGGTCGGCGCATCACTTCATGGGCCTTCTCATCTTCACCCAGATCGAACCCTCGGAGCGGACCGAACAGAACTGACGAGGTGGCCTTCGAACTGGAAAAGTATCGGGTCGGTTACGGTTCTTAAAGCAGAGGTTCGTTCGAATCGCAGGGGCGATTCCGTAACTCCTGGACATAGGAGTGTGGTGCACCGCAGGCCTCGGCGGCATCAGCAATCGCCCCGAGGTAGGTAGCGCTCGGCAAGCCGCCCTCGTAGTCATTTAGAACGTAGAGCCAGACGAGTGGATTGCCATCTCTGGTGCGGACACGTACTCGGATCTTGGAATAGAGGTCGATGGTCATCCCCTCCCACTCATCAAGGAGCGGTTCGTCCTCGGTGGCCAGGTCGTACAGGCAGAGAAAGACCTGGCTGCCTGGGTGCTCGACCAGGGTGACCAGAGCCCCATCCCAGTGATCGCCGCCGAACGTGAGGCGCCAGTCGTCTAGCCAACCGGTGCCTTGTTGGGGCGAATGTGGTGCTCGGATGAACATTTCCCTTGGGTCGAGGTTTCTCGCGTACGCCGCATAGAGAGCCACGTTTTGAGACTAGGTCCGATGAGGGACAATAGGGGTGTGACACGCATAACAATTGTTGGCGGTGGCCCTGGTGGGTACGAGGCGGCCCTGGTGGCTGCCCAACTTGGGGCGGAGGTAACGCTGATCGAGTCCAGCGGGCTCGGTGGTTCGGCGGTGCTGACCGACTGCGTTCCGAGTAAAGCACTTATTGCCACGGCTGCAGCCAGGAGTGGGGCAGCCCACGTTGATGCGTTGGGCCTTCACGTTGTGGCCCCCACCTTCGAGTTGGGGCAGGTAAACCAGAGAATTTTGGCGCTGGCTAAAGCTCAATCAGAAGACGTTGAGTCCAGCATCAAGGGCGCTGGTATCAAGATGATCAACGGTGCCGGACAGTTGAAACCTGATCGCTTTGTCGAAGTTAACGGCACAACGATTACCGGCGATGTCGTACTCCTTGCGACTGGCGCCCGTCCGCGGATTCTGCCCGATGCTGTTCCGGATGGGGAGCGAATACTTACTTGGGATCAAATTTATTCGCTCACTGAATTGCCGGAACATCTGATTGTGGTCGGCTCGGGTGTGACTGGTGCTGAGTTTGCTTCGGCATATCTTGCTCTCGGCTCGCGAGTAACCCTGATTTCTTCTCGTGATCGGGTTCTGCCCGGGGAAGATAGTGATGCGGCTGAAGTTATTGAGGCTGTCTTTAGACGTAGCGGTGGAGTAGTGCTCGCTAGAGCTAGGGCTAAGGCGGCTCGGCGGTCCGGAGACGGCGTCATCGTAACTTTGACAGACGGTAAAGAGGTTTCCGGCTCCCATGTTCTGATGGCTGTCGGATCGGTGCCAAATACGGATGGAATTGGTCTGGTCGAGGCTGGAATTTCCCTTACCGAACAAGGTTTTATCGAGGTCGATCGAGTTTCTCGCACAAACGTCCCTGGCATCTACGCGGCCGGAGACTGCACTGGAGTATTGATGTTGGCTTCAGTTGCTGCGATGCAGGGCCGGATCGCAATGTGGCATGCGCTCGGTGATGCCGTCGCACCACTTGCACTTGAAACTGTTTCATCGACGGTGTTTACGGCGCCCGAAATTGCGACCGTGGGTACGTGTGATGCCACTCTTGAAGGAGTGACCACCATCAATTTGCCACTTGCCACAAATGCAAGGGCGAAGATGGAAAAGATTGAAGATGGGTTTATCAAATTGTTCGCGTCATCTGGCGTGGTAATCGGCGGTGTGATTTGCGCGCCGCGCGCAAGTGAACTGATTCATCCGATCACAATTGCAGTAAGCGCGCGCCTCTCGGTTGATCAGATCGCGCAAGCGTTTACGGTGTATCCGTCGCTTTCTGGTTCGATCGCTGAAGCAGCCCGAAGGCTACGAACTAGTAACACTTGAGTGTGGCTCTATTCCTCAACGATCTCACCGTGAGCGGCGGCTCGCCTCCCGTGAGCGGCGGCTCGCCTCCCGTGAGCGGCGGCTCGCCTCCCGTGAGCGGTGGCTCGCCTCCCGTGAGCGGTGGCTCGCCTCCCGTGAGCGGCGGCTCGCCTCCCGTGAGCGGCGGCTCGCCTCCCGTGAGCGGCGGCTCGCCTCCCG
>DATKUB010000015.1:0-30589 GCA_035530875.1 Candidatus Nanopelagicaceae bacterium | reverse complement strand
GTGATCGATTCAACGGGACGGCCACGCTTTCCATTGATTCAGCGCTCCAGATAGGGACTCTTGGAGTAGTGGCTCGAGCGTCGGGGATTGAAACTGATGCCAGGCGAGATCACCCCTTTGTAGATCTCGGCGAATCATTTGAAGTAGTCACAGAGCAAGATGGTGACGTGATGGCTCGCTACCAAGTTCGGGTGCGCGAAATCCAGGTTTCTCTGCGGATCATTGAGGAATTGACCCGACGCATCGCAGAATCTCGAGGCAGTGGAGTGAGTCTTGAGAGTCGGACCGCTGGCGCGGGGCTGGGGCTCGTCGAAGGTTGGCGCGGAACGATTGCCCACCGGGTTGAATTAGGCGCAGATGGCGAGTTGACAAGGGTGAAAGTGGTCGATCCATCTTTCTTTAACTGGCCCGCGCTTTCAGTTGCCTTAGCCGGCACGATCGTTCCTGATTTTCCATTGGCCAACAAGAGTTTCAATCTGTCCTATGCCGGAAACGACCTGTAATCCGGAACTTGATCGTTTCGCACCTTTAGCGCAATGAGGCCGACGAAAATGAGGCCTACTCCAACCCAAGCCATGGTGGCTGGATGTTGATGAACCACAAGTGTTCCCAAAATGGTCGCCGTTATTGGCTCGGCCAGGGTAAGGGTAGTGGCTTCATTTGCCTGAATGTGGCGAAGACCAGCGCCGTATGCCAGATAGGCAAGTGCGGTTGGAACAAGGCCCAGCCAGAGGGCAAGCACCATGCCTCGCTGAGAAAAGATCCAACGTGCGTCACCGAAAAATAGAATTGGCAGTAGGGGCACCGCGCCGATTGCAAATATCCTGGCCATCGCTTTCTCAGTCGAGATGCCTGAATGAAGAATGTCCTTGCTCACTATGGCAAAAATCGCATAAGACAGGCCAGCTCCTAATGCGAGCAGAACCCCTAATGGATTTGCCTTCGATTCGTTGCCGGCGGTTGCGATTATTGCTACCCCAACAACTGCGATCGCGGTGGCTACGAACCAACTCTGGGTAGGCCGATGTTTGGTAAAAATCCAAGACAGAATTCCGGTAAGCGCGGGCGCGCTGCCGAGTGCCACAACTGTTCCAACCGCAACGCCGGTGGCGCGGACGCCGGCGAAAAAAGTTATCTGATAGAACGTCATGCTGAGTCCGGCAAGAAGCCACGCTCGCTTCCGTACCTCATGAATCTGCGCTTTTTGGGGTTTTGATTCGAACGCTGCAATCGCGATCAATAGGAGGGATCCGACGAGCAGTCTTGCTGCGCCAATTGTCAGTGACGAGGCGCCCTTTGGGCCCAGGGCCTGGGCGGTTCCAGTGGTGCCGAAGCAAATTCCGGAGAAGATGACAAGGAGCCGAGCGCGCATTCTGGCACCCTAGCGCGCACCGATACCGCCAAGAGCCGTACGATGAGTGATTATGAGTCAGAGCATTCGCGCCTTTAAAGGTCATGGCACGGAGAACGACTTCATCCTGATTCCTGACCTTGACGACAAATGGGTCATAGCGGGCGAATTTGTGGCCGCGCTCTGCGATCGACATCGAGGCGTAGGCGCCGACGGGCTGATCCGCATCGTTCATGCCAAGCCAGGTAGCGAGGGCGAATGGTTCATGGACTACCGCAATCATGACGGTTCACTAGCGGAAATGTGCGGCAACGGCATTCGGGTGATGGCCCGTTACCTAGTGGATTCGAAATTGGCCAAACCAGGGCAACTTCTAATCGACACCAGGGACGGCATCAAGGAAGTTACCGTGCCAGCTACCGGGGATATAAGCGTCGCCATGGGCGAAGTAAAGACAATTTCCTCGTCGGCGATCGTGCACGTCGGAGATCATCAATTCCCGGCCACGAAAATCGATGTTGGAAATCCGCATGCAGTCGTCTTCGTCGATTCGCTAAATGAAGCTGGTTCGCTCCTATTCGCACCCAAAGTTTTGCCGCTAAAAGAATTCCCCGCCGGCGTCAATGTCGAATTCGTTAAAATTGACGGAGAGCGGGAAGTCTCCATGCGCGTTTTCGAACGCGGAGTTGGCGAAACTCGTTCGTGTGGCACCGGAACGTGCGCGGTTGCTCTGGCTACCGCAGAGCGATTTGGATTGGTTGGCCCAAGTTCGTGGACGATAAATGTTCCCGGCGGAATTATTAAAGTTGATTTGGATTCATCAGGACTGGCAACAATGACCGGCCCTGCCGTGATAGTCGCAGAGATAGTGGTGAACCTTGACCTTCGATGACGAACGGTACGACGGCGAACAGCAGGACCTTCAAGATCGACAGGCGCTTCGCCGAGTAGTTGGAATCTCGACCGAACTCGAAGATGTAACCGAAGTTGAATATCGCCAACTCAGGTTAGAGCGCGTCGTCCTGGTGGGCGTTTGGACTACGGGCACTGCGCAAGACGCCGAGAATTCGCTTGCAGAATTGGCGGCGTTGGCAAAGACCGCGGGATCTGAAGTTATGGAAGGTCTGATTCAGCGTCGAGAGAAGCCCGATACTGCCACCTTCATTGGATCTGGAAAGGTTCGAGAACTTCGCGAGGTCGTAATCAACACCGGAGCCGACACCGTCATCTGCGACGGCGAACTCTCGCCCGGGCAGTTGCGGCAACTCGAATCGCAGGTCAAGGTAAAAGTTGTTGACCGTACGGCGCTTATTCTTGACATTTTCGCCCAGCATGCCCGAAGTCGAGAAGGCAAAGCTCAAGTCGAGCTTGCCCAGATGACCTATATGTTGCCAAGACTTAGAGGTTGGGGTGAATCACTATCCCGTCAGGCCGGTGGACGCGCCGCTGGCGGTGCGGGAATTGGCGGACGCGGTCCTGGTGAGACGAAGATCGAAACTGATCGTCGCCGGATTCGCGACAAGATGGCAAAATTGCGCGGTGAATTAAAGGAAATGCGAACCGCTCGGCTCACTAAGCGGCAAGAGCGGACTAGGCACTCAATTCCATCGGTTGCGATCGCTGGCTATACCAATGCCGGGAAATCATCGTTGCTTAATCGAATGACTGGCGCGGGAGTGCTCGTCGAAAATGCGCTTTTTGCAACCCTTGATCCCACAGTGCGAAGGACTCAGACCAAAGATGGTCGAATCTATACGTTCACAGACACCGTTGGATTTGTTCGTCACCTGCCGCACCAGTTGGTGGAAGCATTTAAATCGACGCTGGAAGAAGTGAGCGAAGCCGATCTGATCCTGCATGTTGTAGACGGTTCGGATGTCGATCCCTTCGGTCAGATTGCCGCAGTACGTGAAGTGTTTGCCGAAGTCGGTGCGAGCGATGTGCCAGAAATTATCGTTATAAACAAAGCGGATTTGGCCGATCCTGAAATGCTGAATGAAATTAAGCGGCGCGAACCACATTCCATTGTGGTGTCGGCTCGCACCGGTGAGGGTCTTTCCGCTCTTGTTGAGTTGGTTGCTCTTGAACTTCCAAGGCCCAAAATCTTGGTTGAAGCAACTATCCCTTATGACCGTGGCGATTTAGTTAGTCGTGCTCACACGTCCGGAGAGTTACTGGTGGAAGAACATAGAGCAGACGGCACTTTTATCAGAGCCCTGCTGGATGGGGCACTAGCCAACGAAATTGAAGCGCTATCTAGCGAAGCGAGCGGAGAACTGCAGTAACTTTCCCAAGGATCGTTGCGTCGTCGCCGAGAATCGGTGTGTAACTGGAATTTGCTGGCAGTAGCCAGATGTGTCCATCCCGGCGCTTGAAGGTTTTCACGGTCGCTTCACCATCGATCATGGCTGCGACAATTTCTCCCTGCTCGCAAGTGTTCTGCGACCGGATGACGACGAAATCTCCGTCGCAGATCGCGGCATCCACCATGGAGTCCCCAACGACTTTCAACAGAAAAAGATCGCCATCGCCGACAAGTTGAGCCGGCAGGGCAAACACGTCCTCGACCTCTTGTTCGGCCAGGATGGGGGCGCCGGCAGCTATCTGTCCGACGAGTGGCACGTTCCGCGTCGGCGAGGGTTGATTGGGGGAGAGTTGTTCTTCTCCCGGGAGCATGATTTCCATCGCCCGGCCTTTCTGCGAGTCGCGCCGGATCCACCCCTTCTGCTCGAGGTTAGTTAGTTGGTGACGGACGCTGGAAGGACTGGCCAAACCGGCCGCCTTGCCGATTTCGCGCATGCTTGGTGGGTAACCGTTTAACTGAACCGCCTCTTTGATTACGGTCAAGATCCTGAGCTGTCTAGGCGTGAGACCCTCGGCATTCTCCGGGCCATCAGGGAGTTCATGGATGGGTGTTGGGCTCACGTCCGTTGGCAAATGCTCACTTGTCATGTGTCGAAGATAAGGCCAACTGGGCCAGAATTCAAACACCTGTTCGATTTTCACTTGATTGTGTCGGTGGTGGGGTGTACAAATAGCACATGCGTTCTTTCGAACAGGCGTTCGATCACCCCGGGATGCTGGCTCTTCCCCTAACTGGCCCTCCCTTAAGGAGTTACCCATGACCGCCGCGACCTTAAGTTTTACGGCTCTGCCAACTCGACCGTTAGCCCCTGCCGGGGCGCCGATGCGGCTTACCGCTCGCGGTCAGAAGTTGGCCCGCGCTGCGACCTTCTTCTCGATTCTGGTTTTAGTCTTCGCCTTCTTCGGCGCCAAGGCTCAGGGAGCCAGTGCCCCGAGTCCGGTTAGCAACTATCAGCAGATAACCGTGGTTCCAGGTGAAACCCTCTGGGAGATCGCTCAAACGGTAGGTAACCAGACTGGATTTCACGGGGACCTCCGTGATTTGGTTGATCAAATTATTTCGCTAAACGGGCTCGCATCTTCAGCTATTTCGGCCGGTGCGCACCTCACGGTTCCGATGGCTAAATAGCACGTTTTCTCATCTATCGTCGGCGACACGCTCGACACGCCGATTTTTAAGAAATTATTGATAAGTCTCGACTGTCGCTCTATGGTTACCCCTAGATCTAGTAGCCATACTCTGTAACTCATCAACAGATTGTGGTTGGTAGAACACAGGTTCTCCACAAGTCATCCACATCTTTCTCCACAGGACGCCCTCCAGTGGCGGAAATTCCCCGGGATTGGCAGACGGAATCTGCGGCTCCAAATAACTAATTTTCAGCTCTTTTTCAAGGCTCGATGTTTTTTAAGGCTCGATGTTTCAAGGTGTAGTGGGGGGAGCGAGATGAACTGTCCATTCTGTCGGCACGAGGACTCTCGCGTTGTTGACTCCCGGCCAATCGATGACGGCACCACCATTCGTCGGCGCCGGGAGTGCCCAGAGTGTGGACGTAGGTTCACCACCCAGGAGAGCGCCGCCCTATCCATCATTAAGCGGAGCGGTGCCACCGAGCCGTTTAGCCGGGCCAAGGTCGTCGCCGGTGTGCGGAAAGCCTGTCAGGGGCGTCCGGTCAATGAGGATGACCTCGCCCTGCTAGCTCAGCGCGTCGAAGAATCCCTCCGATCGTCCGGACAGGCCGAAATCGAGGCGCAAGAGGTCGGGATGGCAATTCTGGCCCCACTGCGCGACCTCGATGAAGTCGCCTACCTCAGGTACGCCTCGGTTTACCGCGGCTTTACCTCGCTTGAGGACTTCGAGGGCGAGATCGCGCTCCTACGAGCCCTGCCTTTTGAACCAACCGAGAGCGTGACCCGCAGTTATGTTTCGGCGCCCTACCGCGAAAGCCGGCAAGAGTTTTAGAACTTATTACCAAATATCGAATAGCAAATTAAGGAGCACGACATGTCGGATACGGTGAGCAGCCGCCCCATTACCAAGAACACAAAATTGGCTAAGGGGCTGCACATTGATCGCGTATACACCACCGCTGGAGTGCATCCGTATGACGAAGTGACGTGGGAACGTCGAGATGTAGTGCAGACCAATTGGCGAAGCGGCGAAGTCATTTTCGAACAGCGCGGCGCCGAATTCCCGGATTTCTGGTCGGTCAACGCTTCAACGATCGTGACCACCAAGTACTTCCGTGGCGTCGTTGGCACCGAGGACCGCGAATGGTCGCTCCGCCAATTAATCGACCGGGTAGTACTCACCTATGTCAAAGCCGGGAAGGAGCACGGATATTTCGGCACCGAGGCAGATGCTGAAGTTTTTGAGCACGAGCTCACTTGGTCGCTCCTGCACCAGTACTTCTCCTTCAACTCGCCGGTCTGGTTCAATGTCGGAACGCACGCACCACAGCAAGTGAGCGCCTGCTTCATTCTTAGCGTCGATGACACCATGGATTCGATTCTCAACTGGTACCGCGAAGAGGGAATGATCTTCAAGGGTGGATCCGGTGCGGGTCTTAACCTCTCGCGCATTCGCTCCAGCAAAGAACTTCTCCGTTCCGGCGGCACTGCATCAGGTCCGGTCTCGTTCATGCGCGGCGCCGATGCCTCTGCCGGAACCATTAAGTCAGGCGGTGCTACTCGTCGGGCAGCCAAGATGGTCGTGCTTGATATCGATCACCCAGACATCGAAGAATTCGTTGAGACCAAGGCGCACGAAGAAGACAAAATCCGCGCACTCCGCGATGCCGGTTTCGACATGGACCTTGGCGGGCGCGACATCGTCTCGGTGCAGTACCAGAATGCAAACAACTCGGTTCGGGTTAGCGACGAGTTCATGCGCGCGGTAGAAGAGGGCAAGCCATTTGGCCTACGTTCCCGCTCAACCGGCGAGATCATCGAAACCGTCGACGCAAAGACTCTCTTCACCAAGGTTGCGCTCGCCGCTTGGGGTTGCGCAGACCCTGGAATCCAGTACGACGACACGATTAACGACTGGCACACCAACCCAGAGACTGGCCGGATCAACGCGTCCAACCCGTGCTCTGAGTACATGTCACTGGACAACTCATCTTGCAATCTAGCCAGCCTCAACCTCATGAAATTCCTCAAGGATGACGGCTCGTTTGACACCAAGAACTTCGTTAAGTTGGTCGAAATCGTAATAACCGCAATGGATATTTCGATCTGCTTCGCTGATTTCCCAACCGAGGCGATTGGCGACACCACTCGTAAGTACCGCCAGCTTGGGATCGGCTATGCAAACCTCGGTGCGCTCTTGATGGCAAGTGGACTTGCCTACGACAGCGACGGCGGTCGTGCGTTGGCCGGTGCAATCACCTCATTGATGACCGGTACTGCATACAAGCGCTCTGCCGAACTCGCCGGAATCGTCGGCCCATACGAAGGTTTCGCCCGTAACGCCGAAGCACACACTCGCGTTATGCGTAAGCACGCTGCAGCAAATGATGCATCCCGTGCAGTAACCACCCTGGACAAGGACGTGCATCGCGAAGCCACCAAGGCTTGGCAGGACTGCATCAAGATCGGCGAGAAGAACGGCTGGCGTAACGCTCAGGCATCGGTCCTGGCGCCGACCGGAACCATCGGCTTGATGATGGACTGCGACACCACCGGTATCGAACCTGATCTCTCCTTGGTCAAGTTCAAGAAGCTCGTCGGCGGCGGCTCCATGCAGATCGTCAACCAGACCGTGCCACGCGCACTCCGCAAACTCGGCTACACCGAGGAGACCATTGAGGCAATCGTCGAGCACATTGGCCACACCGGAAACATCATCGATGCGCCAGGCCTCCGCCTAGAGCACTACGACGTCTTCGATTGTGCGATGGGTGTCCGTTCAATCGAATCAATGGGTCACGTGCGCATGATGGCCGCCTGCCAGCCATTCCTATCCGGTGCGATCAGCAAGACAGTTAACTTGCCTGAGAGTGCAACCGTCGAGGAGATCGAGAAGGTTTACTTCGAGGGCTGGAAGTACGGGCTCAAGGCGCTCGCGATTTACCGCGACAACTGCAAAGTTGGCCAGCCGCTTTCGGTCTCAAAGACGAGCGTCGATGCGGTAGAAGCGGTAATCGAAGAGGGACACCCACGTGCGACTCGTCGTCGCTTGCCTAAGGCTCGTCCGTCTCGCACCACTTCGTTTACGGTTGCCGGTGCCGAGGGTTACATGACCGCTGGGTCTTACCCAGACAACGGGTTGGGCGAGGTCTTCCTCAAGCTCGGTAAGCAGGGTTCAACTCTTGCCGGTGTGATGGATGCTTTCTCGATCGCGGTATCGATTGGACTTCAGTACGGAGTTCCGCTTGAAACCTACGTCCAGAAATTCACGAACCTTCGTTTCGAGCCGGCCGGAATGACCGACGACCCGGATGTCCGGATGGCGCAATCCATCATGGATTACATCTTCCGTCGGCTGGCGCTTGATTACCTACCGTTTGAAACTCGGGCAGCACTTGGCCTCTATTCGGCCACCGAGCGGGCACGCCAGCTTGAGACCGGTTCCTACGAGGAAGAGATTGGCGACGATGAGAACGACATTCGCTCGACGGATCTCAATGCCCCAATAATCGAACTCAGGTCGGTAAATACAGCACCATCGGAATCGGCGCCAAAGGACCGCAAGATCGGTTCCTCGATGGAATTGCTCGATGCTCTCTCCGGTACGAACTCTGATGCACCGATGTGCATGACTTGCGGTACCAAGATGCGCCCATCGGGTTCCTGCTACGTCTGCGAAGGTTGCGGCTCCACAAGCGGCTGCAGCTAATGTCAAGTGCCTATCGTTTACCGAGCAATTTGGGTGACTCGGTAAACGTGTTGCAGAAACTAGTAGGAGATCAAACGATGACTCCCTACCTTTTGCATCAGAAGGAGATTGCACGGTCATTTACTGAGAACATTTCGACCCAGTTCAAAGGAATAAATGCTCTTGCAGCTCACGCCTCGTGGAGCAAAGACCTTGGTTTTGCCACGCTTTTTTCGAGATCAACGGAATCGCTGCATTTCGTAGACGCCTTGCAAATGAGTACCGGTTTGAAGGAAATGGCCAACCAGTTGGTCAACCAGCGAATATTTATTAACTCTGGCCCATCTCAATCTGAAGTTCTATCTGCTCACATACTGGAAGCAACGCGTTCTACACGATTACTCTCTGATTGGGCATGTACTCGTCTGAATCCAGATACCGCCACTCTTAGAGGGATTGCCTCGTTGACGCGGGATTTGCACGAATTTGTGGACACGTTTGCGCCAATGTCCACATCCCTTCAGCTACGCGGAACTACCTTGGGCGGCTTTGCTACTAACGGTCTGATCGGGGCGCAGATTCTCGGCCCTCGCTTCAGTCAATCAAGTGTTGATGAGACCATAGACCGCGTAGAGATCCAGGTGATTGATCCGTGGAGTCGTGCTCGGCTCAACCATGCAGTTGAGCTCCTTGAAACTATTGAAACTTTAGCTCCAGACGCCGCGGATACATGGCGCGGAGCCTGGGAGGAAGCCCAGGATCCGCGATCCGGGGCAGTCACCAAGATCGCTGATTGCGGGATAGAAACGTTTGATCGATGCCTCCGAGCCGCCGCACCCGACGAGAGGGTGAGAGTGTGGCTTGGGGATAATCCGGGGGAGGAGATGTATGTAAGGGGACGACCCACGAGGGCGGCTCGAATTAGTTTTGTACTGCAGGATCGCCCAGCAGAGAAACGTTTTGCCGTATCCGTCGAGAAGCGTTTAACGAAACAGGTCAATGACCATGTTTCAGATTTACAGTCGGCCAAACATGGTGCGGAGACTGGACTGGCGAGGGCTCGTGCGCTGCTCAGTACAACTGAATCGCTTCTGGCGCAGATTTTCTTGTCTGAATGATCCGAGATCATAGGTGCCTTGCGTTGGCATGGCAGAAACTAACTGATTTCGCATAGGTTGTTAAGGTGAAACTTCTCTGCTCCAGTTACGCATGAGGTTTCATCCCGACAAGCAACCGACAGGATCTCCGGACCTGCCGGATCGGCTCACGCGTGTCTGGGTTGGGGTAGATAGGAGCGCTAAGGGCGAATCAACTCGAGGATGGCGTTCGTGTGATTTGGAACTAGTGAAGGAAGGACGACCATGACTCAAAAGCCGAATCTGTGGCGAAATTTCGTGTACACGGTGCTCAACATGCCTTCGGTTCAATCTGGAAAGTTCAAACCAGTACAAAAGCCGGTGACGTTTATGTGCGAGACAGCGAGGGCGGCGAATGGATTCGTTCCTCTTTTCATGACTCAGAGCAGTGGCACTATGGCGTATCCAAGTCAGGACTTGAAATAGCGAAAAAAGGCACTTCGAGGTACTTAGAGGTTACGAAGACAAGGCCGGAATTCGGGGTAGGTTGGACGCACGCTCTGAGAGTTACGGTGGCCAAGAGTGAACTTCGTTTTGTTGAGGGAAGATGCAACGAACCAACAGATTTGATAGGCGTACCGACCCACCCTGATTATGACGCGGTGTGTATGGATATGTTCCTCGGTGAACCTGATGCTGGCCACATTCGAATCGAGTTGGGCGTTCCGATTGCTGAATTAACGCGCGGAGATGGCGGACAGGTTATTTTGGTTTGACGTCCGACGAACTTGGGATCCAAGATCCGGGACGACTTAACTTAAGAAATTGCTCAGGCCAAGACCGGACTTCGTGGTTTTGGTTGGGATGGAATGCCAACTCGCATCATAATCATTCTCCCAAACGATGCAGACTTCGGATTTCAGCATCAGATTGAGGTTGCTATCGACGAGTAGATATCGGTCTTTTTGAAAAAAGTAGGATTGAGCGGAACGTACTGGTTTCCAGGGTTCGGCGGCGCGAAATTGTCGTACCCGGCATATAGCCTCCAATCATGGAGACAACGCCCATTAGGCGCCCGGAAGTCAGGTCGACCCCGCCAGGGGTTATGGCCTTTCGGAGCGCCTTGCTGACCGGACAACCGTCCCACTTTGCCAGGTTTGTTTTCCCAGTGATTCTCGATACCAACGTTCTCCTTCGTGACATCAGAGCCCGGCTCAAGTATCAAAAACCGACGTATCTGCAGCAGGCTGCTGGTTTTGGCACGTTCAGGTTATTCGCAACCGAGAAGGTATTTGAAGAGGTTCCGACAGAACTTCCTGAGTTCATCCGAAAATATGGCTTTGACGTTGAGATGGCTCAACGAATGTGGATCAACGAGTACTGTCCATTGATCCGATTCGTAGAAACGCCAGATTCGCACTCGGATCCACGAGTTGCGAAAGTCGACGCCACAGATCCTGACGATACACCCAGTGCGATCCTGACTGTGATGCTCTCGCCTTCCTTATTACTGTCAGACGATCGCCGTTCACTCGGTAAGGCTGAACTTGCCACTATCGAATGGTTTTCTATGGCCGAGCATGCTGCGCTGAGGGTAACTGTTGGCGACACTGCATTCGTTAGTGCCGAGGCGTTCTTTGAGGTTTCAATCGCCTCGGCTTGGGGACTTGGAAAGGGATTCGTTGCTCTCTGGCGCACACGGCCGGAGATCGCCATCATCCTCAGCCTTTTAGCGGTGATCGTTGCCGATCGCGTACAAGAGTCTGAACGTGCCAGGCAAATTTTGGCCCAGGCTGGGACGAAAGCTGGTGCAATGTTGAGCAGGGTAAGCAGTGAGATTGCAGCCAGTAATCTGGCAATTAACGCACTTTCTCACGCCATGGTGCGTCCAGGGCAAGGTCGACCTGTCCTAGATTTGGTAACTCACATCCTCGCAATTGAGGGACCGCTGTCCAGGACCAAGATCATAGAAAGTCTCCGTCGCAGAGGTGTAGTAGTCAGTCGTGACTTTCCTCTAGCACTGGATTCACTGCTGCGCGAATGCCCGGTTTTTGTGCAGGGACCATCAAGGCGATGGGAAATTGGCCGGAATCTTCAAAAATCGATCCAAACATTACAAGCCTCTTGACGTCTAGGACCTCCGGAGTTTTCGCAAAGAGGTGAATTAACGTTAATACCTGGTTGTAGATACCCCAAAGGGCGACAGCAAAGACGGCAAGACGATAACCATCTGAATGAGTTTGCAGTTCGGTAAGAGGGGAGTTTTCCGTCCAGTACTGCATCTTGGATGGCGCTCGACAGTTAATGTCAACGGACATGCAACGTCACGCGTAATCAGACATGACTGAGCAAGCAGGAGATTCCTTGGCATTGATAATAGATCTGGACTAGTACAGCGACCAGTGGGGTGGCTTCCGAACTCTCTGGATCAGGGCAACGCGCAAATAAACCGTCGTCGAGTCTTTCTTGGGGAACGAGACCTATCGGACGACTGCAGCCGCGAGCCATGGCTCGCGAGTGTCAAAGAGGCAACCTCTTGAGATAATGACATGCTTTTGAGCCTAGCAAGTTTTGGAAATCCGGTCTCTTACCTTCCATCTGTCAGCCCCATCAGGAAAGATGTAGCCCAACCGTGTATGGGTGATGCGCGTTTTTGGGCGTTGTACATACTCGGACAAGTCCGCTGTGAGCTCAACGGTGGGGGTTCTGGAACGAGGGGACGAATGTGACTGACGACGACACTTACCAGCTACTGGGGGCTTTCGCTCGCTCGGCCGTCGATATCCGGGGGGAGTTTTGAGTAAGCCAGCAGATCAGGTCGGCGGAAAAACCGCGCAGATTAGAGATCCAATCGACTACATCCGCCTGTGGCGCGATCAACTTATTGACCTAACGAAGAGAAATACGCTACTTAGTTTTAAAGCTCCAAAAAGTTCATCGATTACCATCACCCACCCGAATGCCAGCGAAGCGGCCTCCTATTTAGTGGAAAAGGGCCAAGTGCCATTGGCTCACCTGCGAATCCTCAACACCAATGTAGATCGAGGCGAAATTGGAGTAGCCGAAGGCGAAAAGCCGGAGGCTTGGCAGCGACGTGAATTGTTGTTGCCGGGCACGCTTTATGCTGATCTCTCTGAGGTTGATATTCGTACCCGGGGGCGCGCAATTGAACGCCGGACAACGCAAGAGTTTTTGGATCGTGGGCTCTGGACACTGTATTTGGCTTATGGCCAACTTGTTTGGCGCGATGTTGATCAGGAGGAGTATCGAGCTCCACTCCTCCTGATACCGATCGCCATCGCGTCCAACCCGGACCGAAGTAATTGGACGCTCACTCGAATCGAAGAAGACATAGTGCTCAACCCGGCGCTTCAAATCAAAGTGAGCGAATTTGGAGTCCTACTCCCGGCGGCGGCTGTTGAGCAAGATGAATTCGATTTTGCTCGATGGATAGACATGGTCAACATCGCCATCCAAGAGGTTGATGGTTGGCGTGCAGAAGAATCAGTTGTCATATCCAGATTTTCTTTCTTCAAAGAAGCGATGTATCGGGACTTGCTCGAGAATGAAGCAGCAATAGCTGCGCATGACGTGATTAGGGCAATTGTTGATCCTGAATCAGCCGCACTTGCTGAAGGCGAATTCATTGACCCAACGACCGTAGATCAGGCTCTACCTCCGGAGACGACACCCCTGATACGCGATGCCGACTCGTCACAACGTGCAGCCATCGCAACGGCTTTGCGTGGATCGAGCCTCGTTATCGATGGACCTCCAGGAACTGGGAAATCACAAACAATCGCCAATTTGATAGGCGCATTTCTGTACGAGAAGAAGACGGTCTTATTTGTCTCTGAGAAAGCGGCGGCCCTTGAGGTCGTGAGGGATCGACTTGCCGAAGCAGGTCTTGCCGACTATGTCCTAGAGCTGCATAGTCATCGAGCCACAAGGAAAGAGGTCGCCGCAGCCCTTGGTGAAGCGCTCGGTAGGAAGCCGAAGGCGCCAACATCTATGTCAAAAGCGGAAGTGGAACGGGTAAAGAGCCTTCGGGAGGAGTTGGCCGCAGCGTCCGAGGCGGCCAATGGGATCCGCGAACCTCTGGGTCGTTCTTTCAACCAGGTCGCGGGCATACTCGCGGATTTGTCGGCTATTCCAAACGCACCCCAGAGCACGCTGAAATTTGAAGCAATTTCGTTAGACATTTTGAGCGAGGTTCGACGTATCGGCGAGAGGTCTCAGCACTCTTGGCGTCCGGTTAGCGAGCGCAACAATTTTCCGTGGCGTGGGGCACGAGGACGTACCCCATATGAGACGCTACTTAGCAAGGGTCAATCTACGTTGGCTGACTTAGAGGTGGCGGTAGGGCCAATTCGAGGTTGGATCGATTCATTCGATTTTGGTTTCTCACGCTTGGCTGAATTATTGACCGTGATTCAAGAGTGTCAAGATGAGTCTGCGTTGATTGCGGAATCATGGTTGATTGCGCCTAGCTTGGCTTCGATCGAGCAGTCGATGATCAAGTTAGAAAGGATCTTGGAGCAACGCCAAGTGTCAAGCGAAAGAATTGGAGCTCTCCTCGAAAGTGATTGGCAGATCACCGACACTTTGGATCTTCCAGACTTCAGTCACGTCCCTGTCAATCGAGATATGTGGCAGAAACTTCGAGCTGACGACCTCGATGAGAATTCCAGAGCCGTGTCCCGGTTAGCTTTGCTAGTAGCGCGCTTTGAGAAGGCTGCGGCCGTCATTGATGATCTTTTTGAACTTGATCGCAAACTGGATCTATCAGGTGCTGAATTCAGACTAAAGCTTGTTCAAATTGCCGTTTCGGATTTGAGACCTCCAGCGGAATGGCTTAAGGGCAAAGCCCTAGATCAGGTTGCCCCGGCAGCGGATCGGTTGCAGGCGGTTTGGGAGGTAGAAGTCGAATGTCGTAGCCAGGCAGAAACGTATTGGACGAAAGACGTGCTTGCTGCAGATACGAAAGATATAGAATTTCGCTTCGCCAATGTTCACCAGGGACTCAAGCGATTATCAGGGGCCTGCCGGGCAGATAAGAGGGTGCTAGCCAGTGCCAGCCAGCCAGGCCAGAAGGTCAAGACGCTCGTTGGCGTGCTGAGCCTTGCAACCAATTGGAAAGATGCCATTAGAAGGCGAGAAGAGGCGGAAGACGAACTGGCATCCGTTTTAGTTTCTGAGTACCGTGGCGAAAGCACCAATTGGTCAACTCTCCTTCGGCGACTAGAAACCGGGCGAGAGATCAAACGCCTAGTTGGCAGTGCACTTACGCGGGCACAAACCAAATTATTGACCGGTGATGATGAGATCTCACCGCTCATCCGAGATGAAATTCTTCCTGAGGTTCATGAGTTTGTTTCTGCGCTCACAATTGATTTACCGAGTTTCCCTCAGTTCAGTGAAGCACTGAGACATGAGAGCGCTCCAGAATTAGCGATCGCTCTAAGAGAATTGATCAGCTGGGCAACTCGTTGTTCTGGAGCGCTCTCTGCGATCAGACCTAATCTGAGAACAGACGTCGAACCGACAGTGGGAGTCTTACAAGAGATCAGCCAGGCTTATCGAGAAAAGATGATGGCAGAAGAGGAACTTAAGTCTTGCGAGAGAGAATTCGTAACTGAACTCGGTGCTTTCTATGGGGGCTTGGAGTCGGATATCTCCAAACTCCATCAGGCCCATGATTTCGCGACGAAACTGCGCGGGACTGCGAATGGGGCATTGTCTCCGACCCAAGTTAGTTTGGTACTAAGCGCGGATATTGAATCTGCCGACACGGTTCAAGAAGCGGCGAGTTACTTCAGCGAGAGCGTAGATCAGATTGTTGGCCTCTTTGACGATGAATTTGCGGCAGGAACCAGGGAAGAATTAGAGCACTTCGATGACGCTAGAGACTTCATGAATGTTCTAGCAGCGGATTCTGCGGGTCAACAAGAGTGGCTTGACTTCAATGAGATCATCACTAGTTGTGAAAGGCTAGGACTTGATGCAGCGATTCAATTTTGCATAAGCGAGGGCATTGAGGCCAACATTGTTGAGACGGTGCTAGTCAAAAGCCTTCTCCGAGCGTGGGCAGACTCGATTCTGGCGAACGACCCTGCGTTGGCCAAAGTTCGCTCCTATGACAAAGATTCGATCGTTGCCGAATATCGCGCACTTGATAGCAGTCTGATAAGTCACGCTGTTTCGCCAATAATTGAAAGCGCAAATCTCTTACGACCTCAAACGAATCTTGGGCAATCTGGTGTCATTAGGAGCCAGGCAATAAAGAAAAAACGCCATCTGCCAATACGTGACCTGTTGAGCCGTACCGAAGGCGTGGCGCAGGCCATCAAACCTGTTTTCATGATGAGCCCTCTTTCTGTTTCGCAATTCCTACCTTCCAGCATGAAATTTGATGTCGTTATTTTTGATGAAGCATCCCAAGTTCGACCCTCCGATGCGATCAACTGCATTTACCGTGGTAATTCAGTCATCATTGCGGGTGACGATCGCCAATTACCACCCTCCAATTATTGGGATCGTAGTGACGGGGATGATGAGGCGACAGAGGATGACAATGACGCAGCAGACTTTGAGTCGATACTTGATATCGCCAAGAGAGCAATGCCTTCCCGATCACTGCTATGGCACTATCGCAGCCGCCATGAAGACCTCATAACATTTTCAAATAGAAGTTTCTATAATGGAAAACTCTTCACGTTCCCTAGCGCGAGACAAGAGTCAGATGAACTCGGAGTCGCATTTTTCAAAGTCTCAGGCACTTATGGACGCGGCACCACTAAAGACAATCCGGAGGAGGCCCGCAGCGTTGCCGGTCGGGTCGAACATCACTTCGACACCAGACCAAATCGCTCGCTCGGCGTCGTAACATTTTCCGATGACCAACGCAAAGCGGTCGAACATGAAATCGATGTTCTTCGAGCTAGGCGCCCGGACCTTGAAGGCCACTTCGCGTCAAATCGCCTGCACGGCTTCTTCATTAAAAGCCTCGAATCAGTGCAAGGCGATGAGCGCGACGTCATCATTTTCTCTATTGGATATGGGAAAGATATAAACGGCAAGATGACGAACAATTTTGGACCGGTCAATAAAACCAAAGGGTGGCGACGACTCAATGTCGCAATCACCAGAGCCCTTTACAGAGTTGAGGTAGTCTCCACGATCTCCGCCAGCGACATCGCCAACCCCGGGACAGAAGAGGTTCGTTTTTTCCAGCAATATCTCGCCTACGCAGAGCACGGACCAAAGATTCTCGATATCGAATATCAAACGAATGGGGGCGAAACCGAGTCTCCTTTTGAAGATTCGGTGCTGCACGTATTACAAAGTTGGGGGTACAAAGTGCGTGCCCAGGTTGGAACTGCGGGGTATCGCATCGACCTCGGCATAGAACATCCTGAACGTCCTGGGATCTTCGTACTTGGAGTCGAATGCGACGGGTACGCCTATCACTCATCGCAAGTTGCGCGTGATCGAGATCGCCTTCGTCAACAAGTGTTGGAGGGTCTTGGCTGGAAACTTCATCGAATCTGGGGAACATCCTGGTACCGCCATCAAAGTGAAGAGAAGAACCGCTTGAAAAAGGCGATTGAAATGGCAATGTCACGTGAGGACGCGTGGATCGGCCTCGTCGGCTCTGTGGTCACCCCCACATTGGTCGAACGAGAGATCGACGATATTCCGGATACTCCAGAATGGGTCGATGAATACAGGGTCGTCGCCGAGGTGACAGCACTCCCTAGCCGTCTGGGGGCAGGAGAGGCATCGGCCCTTCCGTACATGCGCAAACTCATTGAAGAGGTTGTCGCCATAGAAGGCCCCGTGCACGTTTCAATCCTTGAAGAGAGGTTGCGCGAGGCGTGGGATATCGGTCGAATAGGGGCTGCTATTCGCCAAGTTTGGGAGAGAGCGCTCAAGGGCGCAGCGGTTGTGGCGCGAGCAGATGGCTTCTATGGGTTGGCGGACCAAGAAATTCTTGTCCGAGTTTCGGGAAATCAGCAACGCAGTGTCAACCAAGTGGACCGAGAAGAGTTGGCTATTGCGATGGATCTGCTTGTTCGTGACGCCCGTGCCATTACGGACGGAGAGCTGTTTACAGCGATCTCCCGTCTTTTTGGCTGGTCGAGAACCGGATCAGAGATTCAATCCCGACTTGAGCAATCTCTTGAGGCAACTCTAGATTGGGGATGGATTCAATGGGCAGGCGACGCTCTTGTATCCGTATTTGAGCAAGAAGGCTGAAAGGACATGCAGAAGTAGGCGAAGAAGCTGACCGAAATCCTGTTCTCCTACCTGCTTGAATGCCATCATTTATAGGTGGATATACAGGGTTACAAATTCAGTTTTGGCTCAAAAATCGATGCTGAGCGCGATGGTAATGGTCAAATCCTGACTTGGGCCCCTAAAGAAAAATATTACAAGGACGATCGCCCTCTCCACGCATCGGGCAGCGGACCATTTGCCACTCTGAGTTTAGGGGATGTACCCGACGAGATAGGCGTTTATGCCGTCCTAAGGAATGCCCAGGACGTCATGTTTGTGGGCGCTACCAAGGATTCATTCGCAAAGAGGTGGGGCAAGGCAGCAGGATTCACCTCCATATCGCCGAGTGCGTGCTTCAAGGGGGGAGAACCAACATTCTGCAGGGTCAACCATTCAATTCTGGTTGAGCTGCAGTCAGGGAAGCAAATGTCACTTTGGATCTTCCCTACGCAGGATCCTGTGTCTATAAAGAAGGGCATTATCGGGGCGAAATTACCTCCCTGGAACGTTAATTATTGATGCCAGATTCAGTCTAAGTGAAACTTGAATCAGGTAGGTATGTTGTCAACCAAAAACAGGGAGGGTAGGGCTAGATGGCACAGGGCTCAAAGCTAACTGGTGACTTGGTTTCTCTGGAAACTTTGGGAGCGTGGGTATTCAAGTGCAATCCAGAGGTATGGGATATTTTGGCATGGATCGAGGATGGGAATGATCGGATTGATGATTGGACGATCGTTGATAATTACCGATCGAAACTGCTAGCCGCAGGGCAGCCCGCGATTGTTTGGGTGTCGGGTCCGACCCAAGGTGCAAAAGCTCTTCCGGGAATTTGGGGGGTCGGTCAGGTTGTTGGGAGTGCGCAATGGGGCGTGCGGATGAGTAGGGAGGAGGTTAAGAAAGGGTTTTGGAAGGATGTTAAGAAAGGTCAGGCCGCAACCTACTGGGTGCCGTTGGCTGTAGACCTTCTACCGAAACCGCTGGATCGAATGATCCTCGCGACGGATCCAATCTTGCGAAACGCCGAAGTCTTCAAGCAGCCCCAAGGTTCTAATCCGAGCTTTTTAACCAAAAAGGAGTATGCGTCGCTTCAACGATTGATCAAGAAAAGTCCTCCTACGCCGGAAGGTCCTGAAAAATCAATTTGTATCGGGGATCACGGGGCTGGTTTTGGTTCAGCAGTAACGAACGCAATCGTTGAAGGCAGAGCAATGGCACTTGTTGCGGCCCATTATGAGGCAAAGGGTTATCTCGTCGAAGATGTATCGGCAAGAAAACTCGGTTGGGATTTAACCGCCACTTCAAAAAAGGACAAAAACATCCGCCATATCGAAGTAAAGGGAGTTTCTGGAAATTCCCCCAAAGTATTTCTTACCCGGAATGAGTCAAGGAAGGCAAGAGAGAACCCACTGTGGGAGTTGGCGATTGTCATAAACGCGTTGTCTGCCAAGTCGCAGATCTTGCTCTACCCAGCTCGTAGTGTCTGGGAGGCGGCAAGACCTTTCATGTGGCAGGCGGACTTGACCAAAAGTGGCACTTTCACGCTTTAGGGAGCATTCATGCATGATCGGTTATCTATACACGGATGGGAGTGCCGAAGGTTGGCTTGACTTGAGGTTGCGATCAGATTTCCAGGTGATTGCATCGGATTTTCCGACAAAATAAAATATGATGGTTGTTTCTAGGAGTAGTTCCAAATGGAGTTCGGACGGACAATGTAGGGATCAATATGGCCAGTTGCCACGCTTCAGGATCTACGCGTCAAGGGAGATTGAGCTGTGGCCAACGAACTGCAACAGTCTAGGGAAATTGATGGCAAGGGGAAGACAGTCCGAGAGCTTCTGGCTAACAGGAAGTACTCAATCGACTACTACCAGCGAGAGTACAAATGGCAGAAGAAGCAACTGCTAGAGCTTATCGACGACCTGTCCCAGAAGTTCGAGGAGAACTATGAACCTACCCACGAACGAGGTGCCGTCAAGGATTACGGGCACTATTTCTTGGGCTCGATCATCATCTCCGACAAGGATGGTGAGAAGTTCATCATCGACGGCCAACAGCGGCTGACCACGCTAACGCTGTTGTTGATCTTCATCAGGCACCACTTATCCGACGACGCTCAGAAGGGTCAACTCTCCGACCTCATCTTCTCGCTGACCTTCGGCAAGCCCTCCTTCAACCTCAACATTGCCGAGCGCAACGCCTGCATGAATTCGCTGTACATGGGCGAGGAGTACATCGTCTCGGAAGAGCTGGAGTCGATAACGAACATTCTGGCCAGGTATGCAGACTTGGGCGACGCGTTCCCTGATGACCTGCTTGGTGATGCGCTGCCCTTCTTCTCAGACTGGCTTATCGAGAACGTGCACTTGGTGGAGATCACTGCCTACTCCGACGGCGATGCTTACACCATCTTCGAAACGATGAACGATCGGGGACTCTCTCTTACGCCCGCCGATATGTTGAAGGGCTACCTACTCGCCAGCATCACCGACACGGCAGAGCGTAATCACGCCAATGCGGTCTGGAAGCAACGCGTCGCCGCCTTGATGGAACTGGGCAAGGACGAGGAAGCCGACGGCATCAAGTCTTGGTTGCGAAGTCAGTACGCCGAGTCGATTCGTGAGCGCAAGCGCAACGCCGCGCCGCGGGATTTCGACCTCATCGGTACGGAGTTCCATCGCTGGGTGCGTGATCATGAGAAGATGATTGGGCTCGTGAAGAGCGGCGACTTCCTTGGGTTCATCGAGCGCGACTTCGTCTTCTACAGCAAGTGGTACGAGAGGCTGCGCGGAGCGGCCAATACGCTGACCGATGGGCTGGAATGCCTCTACTACAACGCCGAACAGAACTTCACTTTGCAGTACCCGGTACTGCTCGCCCCAGTCTTGATCTCAGACCCGGAGGAGACCATCCTGCGCAAGATCAAGGTCACCGCTTCTTACTTGGACATCTTGATCAACCGCCGTATCTGGAACTACCGCGCAGTGGACTACTCGTCGATGCAGTACGCGATGTTCGTTGTGATGAAGGACATCCGTGGAAAGAGTGTCGACGAGCTCACGAAGATCCTGACGAAGAAGCTGGCCGAAGAACCGAGTTTTTCGACCAATGGCGTTTTCAAGCTGCACGGGATGAACGGCCGTACGCTGCACCGCATTCTCGCCCGAATCACGGCGTATGTCGAGGTCCAATCCGGCTATGCGTCGCATTACATGGAGTACGCAAAGCGTGGCGGAAAGGACGGCTACGAGATCGAACACATCTGGGCCGACCACGCGGAGTTCCACGCCGACGAGTTTGTGCACCCTAATGATTTCGCCGAGTATCGCAACCGCGTCGGAGACCTACTGCTCCTGCCGAAGAGTTTCAACGCCAGCTTCGGCGACATGGAGTATGCCGAGAAGGTACCGAACTACCTGAGCCAGAACCTTCTTGCAGGGAGCCTCAACCCCGCAGCCTACGAGCACAACCCAGGTTTCCTGCGCTTCATCGAGAAGACCGGCCTCCCGTTCAGGGCGCACGCAGAGTTCAAGAAGGCTGACCTGGACGTCCGGCAGACGCTGTACACGCAACTGGCCGAACTCGTGTGGAGCCCGACCAGAATGCAGACGGATGCCTCAGGTGCAGGGGTCGATCAGCCGGCCACAGCGAAGTAAAGCATGGCGTCGTACATGATCGTTCCGAGATACGCGGGGGCTTGCTTCAGGTGTCGTTTGTCTGTATCGCCCAAGACCAACTGGGACGTCTACGACTCGTAAGACATCTGGGATCGCTGGTGACCTCGGATGCTAGAGAAAAGCACGTTTTCCTCTGGATAGAGAACGGTACCCCTGCAGCCCTTCAGTTTCGCGTGAGTTTCAATCCGGACGAGCCGCCAACAGGTTCGCCGATGGTCCCAAATTGGCTCACTCACGTATGGGTCGGGATCAATGCCAAGATCAATGATCAGGTCATCGCGTGGGTACATAGCCGGGATGAAGGATGGATTGTGGTGCGTAAGACTCAAGCGGTCGAGTAGCCGCCAAGAGTGGCTTTTTTGAGAAGCGACACATATCGCCTTGTCCCCACGTGAATGGTCGAGTCACTCGACGCCGATTTCATGTGCTCGCGAGCGTTACACCCATGACTATGCAGCCAGCCAGTATGAGCGGGATGTAGAACCAGAACACGGAAATAGACATATAGGCGTCAAACCACTTCTTAGGCTCTCGGTACGAGGAAATGTCCATGTTAAATGCATCGACTTGGTTCAAGCGAACAGCATTGTAAAGGTCTCGAAAGAGCCGTTCCTGATGCAGGTAATACATGTCGAGAAATGAGAACCAGACGATGATCACGACGCCGACGGAGAGCAGATACCACTGTTGGCGAAAGGCTGCGAAACCAAAGTCGGCGCCAACGATCGTGAGACTCCACCCCTTTGCAGTGGCCGAAGATTGCGCGAGCCTCGCTATTACGCCCTGCACAAACTCAAGGTGCTTTCGGCGGTCTTCAGGACCCATCATGCCTGGAGTGCCAGTGTTCTCGCTTAGCGTGCCCTGGTCTCGGTTGTTCATGATCGAATCTCCGCGCGAATCCGTTCCCACGCATCGTCCTTCGCCGCTTCGGTCCAGTGGGTCTCCGGAGGCCAGATCCTTCCCATTCCGTCCCCGTGTCGGCGAGGGACGAGATGGATGTGAAAGTGCATTATGGTCTGCGTGGCCGCGTCCCCGTTCGACTGGATGACATTCAACCCTTCCGGGTTAATGGCGCGCCGTAAAGCGTGAGCGACCTTGAGAGTCGCATCTGCTAACTGTCGGGAAGTCTCTACATCCAGGGCCCAGATGTCTTGAAAGTGCACCCTTGGGACCACGAGGGTATGTCCGAGCGTGGCCGGCTCGAGCGGGAAGAATGCTACGACGTGCTCAGTTCGAAGCACCTCGCGGGCATCTTCCTCTCTCGAAACAATTTCGCAGAATTCGCACTCGGGAGATTCGATCATTGTCAGGATCTCTTGTAGGCGTTCTCAACCCAGGAGGTTATGTTCGTTTTGATGTTTGCATACACCTGGGTGCTGTAGGCACCTGATGGGGTGTGCAGCGGCACGTAATCGGCGATCGTTTTGCCGTTGTCTAACTTGATCTTTTCGAAGGGGTTCGCTCCAGAAAAATCGGTCTTTTCATTCTTGTCTTGGAGTCCATGAATGCGGATGCCGACGAGTGGGCGTTGATCATTCCAAGCCTTGATGATCTCGTAATTGACCCATGGGCGAGCGGCCGTTTGGGAACCCACGAGTACGACAACGGCACTCTTGCCCTTCATCTCATTTTCGATCCAGTTTTTGATCGCCTGATCGCCCTGGCGTTTCACGGACTCCCAGTTCTGAGCGCTAACGATGGTCTGACCCTGGATCGCTCCCATATTGACCACTTGCTGAACCCGCCAGTGGTCTTGGGCGTAGTGGAAACTAATGAAGGTTGATTTCGCCATCGGGGATCTCCGTCTCGAAGTAGTCGGTTGCGTTAGTTGAAAGGTTTACGAGTCGGCCGCAATTCTCGGTCTGTCCAGACGCAATGGCGCGGCTTGGCGCGATGCCTGCAGTTCGAAGGATCTGACCAGCGATTCGGTTGATCCAAATCTCTGTTCAAACTCTTTCTTCGACCTTACGCGTCGCTACTGACAGTCTCGTCCGACACGCTGCAGGGTTCTTTTCCTAACGTGTCGCGCTGAGGCGGAAATGTCCTGCTGAGTCCTGTTTAAGGCGCTTTTTCAGACATGCGCCACCATCAACACCGCATGTCAAATATGCAGAAATCGCTTCGCTTTGCTACGCGGATGGCATGATGCAGAAATGGCTCTAGAAGCGACACCAAGAACAACTTTCATACTTGGTGCTGGAGCGTCTGCCGATGCAGGCCTGCCGACAACAATCCGCCTAACCGAGGAAATAACAAAGGCGATTGACGAGGATTATAGGTCGGGGGTAGCCGCGCAGGCTCTTCATGCGGTGATTGGGGCGATGATCGCCTACGACACAGGTCGGGAAAGTGGGGTGTTCGACGGGATTAATGTTGAACGAGTCTTCTCCGCAATCCAGATGCTGGCCCGTCGCGACGAACTTGAGATCGCACCATTCGTATCCGCATGGAATAAGAATTTGGAGCACTTTGGTTCTTCCCCGAGCCTTCCGCCGTTTTGGGCTTCGAACTTCAGGAAGGAGATGCAGGGTTCATCATTCAAGGATGGCCTAGCACAAATATTTGCGGATGGTGTTTCTTCACTTGTGGGGCCCAGCGAACTTGGCCCCGTCTTCAAGACTTTAAACAAACTGATGATAGGTGCACTCGGGAAGGCGCTCTCAGTGGAGGACTCCCGAGTCGACTACCTGGCGCCATTGCTTGCTCACCAGGAGGGACCTATACAGATCGCCACATTGAACTACGACCTGTGCGTGGAACTCCTATCGAGGCGAGCTGGGCTGTCCGTCGATACGGGCATCCAATTATGGGATGGAGGATATGACTGGTCTTGGGATCCTTCTGCAGAAGTTCAACTGCTCAAATTGCACGGCTCTCTAGATTGGTACTTTGACCAGCGTAGAGTTGAAAGAGAGTGCAAGCTAGAAGACAAAGTGCTGCGTGCAGCAGATATGACCAAAGCAGAAATCAGCAGATTCCCTGATTCTCTTGCTCTCGTATTCGGTCAAACAGCAAAAATACGCTCCGAAGGACCATTCTTGGCGATGCTTTTGGAACTCGAGAAATTTATGCTAACCACGGAAAGGCTTGTGATAGTTGGCTATTCATTTGGCGACGAGCACATCAACTCGGCTATTCGGCGCTGGATGAGGCGATCTAAAAGTCCGAAGGTTTCCATCATAAATCCGGCGATTTCCGAATGGACGGACACCCGCAATGCGCCGATCTTCTATCGGGAGATGTTGGGAGTGATGCATACACGGACACATCCCCGAACATTGTTGGAGGGAAACCATATCTTGGAATTGGCGGCTGACCCGGGACTTAAGGAAGTGGTTGGTTCAGGCCCGGTATTGGCAGAACCGTTTGGTGATGTGGTGGATCCGTTGTGAATCAGACTATTTGCACTCTTCGCTCGCATCTGGCTCTACTGGCGGTGGCGGGTGGAGTTGTTCAAGAGCCCCATTATCCGCCTGCGTATCGTGGAGAGACTTACGGCGATGCCGCCTAGGAGTGATGGGTCTTGGGTTCGGTTACCCCCTGACTATCGGCCGTCGACTATTCCAAAGAGCAGGTTCGAGGAGTTTGCTCAGTTGAAGGTCCGGCAAGGCTCAGGAGATGTCTGGCTATTCAAGACGGTGGAGGAGTATCTAAATGCTGCAAAGCCCGGCATTCGTCTCTCGCTGATCGCAAGAGGTACGGACTTTGATGCTCATGGTCTGCAAAGGTTGACACATCTCATTCCTATAACTGATACCACAAGCCCTGAACGACTACAGGGACTCGCGGAGTTCCGCCGACAACAGGTGGCTATGAGTTTGGAAGACGAACCGCTCTGGAACAGGTTTGTGGGTGAGTTGCAAATAGCTCTTGACTCAGAGTTGGAGAACAGTCTTCGAGATTTACAATCTCATGGAGATGCCCAGGATTCGTTGTGGCTTGCCGAGTGCGACCCAGTTCTAATGAGACGCCTTGGAGTCATGAGAACGCTCTTCGCTCAGCGCTTCACCGCTGACGCCATACGGGCAGAGAATTTCGGTGGTTTTGGTGCTGCCCGATACTTAATGCTCAACTCCACGGCAATGTTTACTCTCTACCTACAACCGCCTCTCCTATTGGACTCTCCTTGGGTAGGCGGATATGCAGTGTCGAGGCTGAACGCCACTTTCATTCGCGCATTGCACCGGATGGAGCCGGGTCGCGTCGGGGTATGGACTGATCCTCTTGATTCATTCAAACCGGGATATGCAGGCGGCTCGGGGTTCATTAGCCCCATCCAGAACCGGCAAGACCTCGCTACTCGAGAGGAGTTTCTGCGATGGTGGACCAGGCACGTGTCTGAACTCCTTTGGCTTGTAACGAATCCGACTCGTTTTGTAGATGCAACCGGGACTTACTCTCCGAACGAACATCTTGGCACCGTGCTTACGGTCGAGCGCATCTTTGTCACTGCTGTAGAGATCATGCGACTCCGGACAAGGGACGAAGTTCTTCGAAAAATCCTCTTATTTCAGTTGCTGGACTTGCTTGAAGGACACGGAATGGGCAACTTTGTGGACAATCTCCACCATGACAAGCAGCGAGCGCTTTGGTCAGCGATGAAACCCGGACTTCCCGAGCCTGTCACCCGTGCCATCGAACCAGTGATCGACGGAGCATTCCAGGCACTCAAATCTATCGAGGAGGAGTTCTGGCGACCTTCGGCAAGAACAGCGGAGGGCCACCTCCTCATCGACAAGAAGGAAGGGGTCGGACAAGAAGCCATTGAGATCAACCGGGCGCGAGGCGAATACATTAAGGTGTTTCGCAATTCTCACCATGGCTTCAAAGACATCGCCAACAATCCACGTAACCTCTCATACCTGGCGAGCCACACAGGTTCGCTAGATGATCGACTAGCAGATTTAGCCTGGTGGTACCTCATTCGCCTACTCAATAACCCTGAATCTCTGTTTCCTTGGTCGCGTCGCTGATTGTGCGGCGGTGCGACAGGCGACTGCGGTTGTTACGGGTCGTGACGAAAGAACTGAGTCCGTGTGGATTGGACATGCAATGTCACGCGTGATCGGACACGCGTGACATTGTTTCGGACACGTGGACATATCGGTGCTTTATGCATCGGCTAGTGTGAACGCTTTCTCGATTGAATATCCAACGCAGCGCCAAGTGTCGCCGAAGGCTTCTGGTGGAAGCTTTAACCAGTAGATGGAGTGTCGAGGTGTTCTACTTTTAAGGAACAAGCCGTTGTCACTTTTTGGGAACTGTCTGTCGCTTAAGAAGGCAAATTGGTTAACAACCTAGGCGGGAGGAGTATTTGTGAATTCATACGAAGATGAAGTGAGTGAGTTACGTAGGATTCAAGACCGACTTCGGTCCATTCGAGACCGGACCTGCGACCCAAAGACGAATGCAAATGACCGTTATTTGGGCTTGTCGGGCGCTGTCTCTGGCATTAACAAAGCCATTGACGACATGCTGAAAGAGTAAAGAAGCTTCAAGTTGAAAGGAAATGCTTTTTCGTGAAACTACATACACCTGTCAGCTAACCCGAGCGCAGGGCCGCAATTAGAAAGTCAGGTTTTCATGCCCACGAGCCAGCCTGAAAAGTATCATCTCGCAATGGCGGGGGAATATTTTGTTGCCGGACAGCTTCAACGTCTTGGTCTATTGGCTTCCGTTACATACGGCAACGCTAAAAGAGCTGATGTAATTGCTTTTACAGAATCCTCTGATTGGGCGGTAGTGGTTGAAGTCAAAACTACGAGGAAACCGCAATGGACTTTCAGCGGACGTATCTCGACCAGGTCACAGAAACCTTGGGTGTTTGTGCACCTGCCAGAAAAAAGCGAAGAACCTCCAAGATTCTTTGTTCTCACTCAGTCCGAACTGCACACAATCCTTGCCCCGTTAGACGATGAGTACTGTAGAAAGTACAAAGAAAAGAATGGTGAGGAGTACGGCGACAGACCTTGGATGGTAAACGTTAGCCTTAAGTTACTTACGGGCCATGAAAATAAATGGGGGGCGATTACTAAGCAGTTGAAAACCGAACCCAGCAGTCAACCGGACCAGGGCGAGTAGCCGAGCGTCCCTGAATTTAAAAGTTGGGTTCGCATGACAATCCCCACCGAGACCTACGAAGCCATCTTTGACCAATACTCGTGCGCGATGAGGTGGATGGCCGGATTGGGGATCAAACTCAATCCGGGAAGAACCTCTCACTACCAAAAGATCCTTGGGCACTGGAAGGATGCTTACAAGGCTGCAACTCCGCACGAACTGCAACAGATATTTCCCGATTTTGTCAGTTCAATGTTTGAAGTGTTTGACTTCATGAGCATCTACAAAGCGTTTGAGGTCATCCCGGCCCATCAACTCACATCAATCATTGGAAAGCTTCAAAAGGGTGTGAATGGGCCAATCAACGTAGCGGACGAAACACCCGAATCTACCGCTGCTCGCATTTTCATTTTCGAAGCCGTAGTCGCAGCAAAGGCCCATCGCCCTGATAGGGGCATTGAAGCGATCCTCGCCGCGAGGTCCGATACTGGTATCAGCCTGAATGGGCAGAAGTTATGGGTCGAATGCAAGCGCGTTACGACCGTCAATGCAATTGAGAGCAATGCTCGAAAAGCTTCTAGTCAGCTAGAAACGATACTTGAGAGTGAGGTAGGTTCTGACGACCGTGGCATTGTCGCGTTGGATGTTTCGAAAATCTTGAATCCCGGCGACAAGATCTTTGTGGCGTCAAACGATAACGAACTGTCGGAATCAATAGTGCGCATGATGCGTCAGTTCATTGAGGATCACTCTCCTATCTGGCAGCGTGTCTACGAAAGAAGGCACGAGAAAATCATCGGAACGATCATCAAATTCTCATTCATGGCCACCTCGGAGGCCAGAAATCTCCCGGTGCATACTTCTCACTGGGGTGTGAACCCGCGCCTCGACGTCGCTACGAGTGACAAGCAGATTCAAAGGCAGCTCGCGGCCACGCTCGCCGCCACGTAGTAAAATGGGAAATTAGCCTGGCATTACGTTTGACCGGCTTCGCCGTCGCGTATACCTCGAATTCGCAATTGAGGTGGTTGCGAGTTGAGCCGACGGCGCTCAGTCAGTGTGCAATGTCACGCGTGTTCGGACACGCGAGATATTGTTTCGGACACGTAGACATAGCGACGTTTGATGTAGCGGGTAGTGCGAAGGTCTACTCGAATTCAAATCCCACGGGGAACCGAACCGTCAGCCAGGTCAACCGTGCTGGCCGCACTCCCTTCTTCCTCAACATGATCTATTTTTCGGGCCCCGAACACGACGGGACAACTCCCGAGCCGCCAAGGGTGACTGACGAACGCTCTTGTGCGCTTGCCAACATCGTTGCGCTCCCTTAAAGGCATGCATCGCTCTTTGTTGATTAAGTCAGCCGTTAGGGTCCAAATAATCTGAATAAAAAGTTTCAGGCAGTTTCATCACGAAATTGTCACAATAGGTTCACAACATGAAATTTCTATTGCAGCGTCAGAACTTCTCAGTAATTTTTCAGAATTGCTAAGTACTTTAAATGAATAGGGATGGAGGCGGACATGCGAGTCAAGCGTAACTGCCTAGGCGAAGTAGTTTTCGACGAAAATGAGCCATTTGAGGTGACTAGGTGGCGAGCACCGCAGTAGAGCAAGTTAATCTCGACACATTATCGGTGAACACCATTCGCGGGCTCTGTATGGACATGATTCAACAGGCTGACTCGGGACACCCGGGAACCCCAATGGACATCGCTCCGCTCGCGTACACACTCTGGCAACGGTTTCTTCGTTTTGACCCCTTAGATCCAATCTGGCCTAACCGCGACCGCTTCGTGCTCTCTGAAGGACACGCATCGGCACTCTTGTGGTCACTCTTACACTTAAGTGGCGTACGGGCAGTCGAACCCGATTACGAAATACTCGGCGAGCTAGCAGTCGAGATGAAAGACTTGAAAACGTTTCGCGAACTCAACTCGCACTGTCCAGGGCATCCCGAGTACCGATGGACGAGTGGCGTCGAGGCGACAACGGGGCCACTTGCCCAAGGCGTCGCGATGTCGGTAGGCATGGCGATCGCGGGCAGATGGCTCGGCACTCACTTCAATCGCGATGAGCACACATTGTTCGACTTCGACGTGTACGCGCTCGCCGGGGACGGCTGCATGATGGAAGGGGTGGCTTCTGAGGCGGCCTCACTTGCCGGGCACCAACGACTATCGAACCTCTGTTGGATCTACGACTGCAACCGGGTGACGATCGAGGGTCACATTGACATCACGTTCACTGAGGATGTGGCTGCTCGTTTCCTGGCATACGGCTGGAACGTGATAACCGTGGCCGACGCGAATGACATTGATTTAATCACGCGCGCGTTCCACAGTTTCAAAGCCGAGAGTCAACGGCCCACACTCATCCTGGTGCACAGCCACATCGGCTACGGCTCACCGGTTGAAGACACCCGCAAGGCACACGGTGAACCCTTCGGCGTCGAAGGAGTGAAATCGACGAAGCGTTTTTTTGGCCTCCCCGAGGAGAAGCAGTTCTTCATTCCCCACGAAGTTTACGACTGCTTCCGTCGAGGCGTTGGGGACCGGGGGTCTAAGGCGCGTAGCGCGTGGGCCGCAACGTTCGCTTCGTACCAAGAGACCTACCCCGACCTCGCCGACGAACTTGTCCGCATGGACCATCGTGACCTACCCGATGGGTGGGACGCCACGTTGCCAACGTTCCCGGCCGACCCTAAAGGTCTGGCCACTCGCGACTCGTCCGGACAGGTGCTCAATATTGTCGCTAAAGCAGTGCCGTGGTTGCTCGGTGGCGCCGCTGATCTCTCACCATCGACGTTGACCAGGCTCCTCTTTGACGGAGCAGGCGAGCTTCAGGCCGACACTCCTGAGGGTCGAAACGTCCACTTCGGAGTCCGTGAACACGCCTCGGCGGCCATCACGAACGGCATGTCACTTACCAAAATTCGCTCATTCTGGTCTGGGTTCTTCATC
>DATKUB010000014.1:0-17320 GCA_035530875.1 Candidatus Nanopelagicaceae bacterium | reverse complement strand
GGCTCACGGGAGGCAAGCCGCCGCTCACGGGAGGCAAGCCGCCGCTCACGGGAGGCAAGCCGCCGCTCACGGGAGGCAAGCCGCCGCTCACGGGAGGCAAGCCGCCGCTCACGGGTTTGAGATCACAGGAGGGCAGTGGCGACCGGCAGACTCGGCGAAGCGGCGAAACCGAGCATCGTGGCCGGACGGCCCCTGGAAACCGAAAGTGAGCCAAGGGTCGCAACCATGGCCCCATTGTCCGTGCAGAGTTCAGGCCTTGGAATCGACAGGCGAATTCCGGCCTGCTCGCATCGCTCCACCGCTAGCGCCCTAAGTCGGGAATTGGCTGCGACGCCCCCGCCAATCAGAAGGCGATCGATGCCCTCTTGCTGGCAGGCCGTGATCGACTTCTGAACCAGCACATCAACCACCGCTTCTTGGAACGAAGCCGCGATCTTTGGAACATCTACGAGTTGGTGTTCACGAACTAGTTTCTCGACGTGGCGCGCCACGGCCGTCTTCAGTCCCGAGAAGGAAAAATCAAGCGAATGTTCGATCTGGTCTTTAGGCGAGGTAAATCCGCGTGGAAAACTTATTGCATCGGCATCTCGAACCTGAGCAATCCGGTCTATCTGCGGCCCACCTGGAAAAGGCAGACCGAGGAGCCTGGCAACCTTGTCGAAGGCTTCGCCGGCGGCATCATCAACAGTTGAGCCGAGGCTCCGCACATCACCCGTGACATCCGCGACGCGAAGAAGTGAACTATGGCCCCCACTTACCAGCAGTGCAATGGTGGGATCCGTTTGGTCGCCAGATACGAGTGCATCGACACTTATATGCGCGGCTAAATGGTTAACCGCGTAAAGCGGGATCCCAAGGGCAAGCGCCAGGCCGGACGCCGCACTTGTGCCGACGAGCAACGCCCCCGCCAAGCCAGGACCGGCGGTTACTGCGATCGCATCAAGATCACTAAGGCTGACGTTGGCTGCAATACAAGCCCGCTCCAGGGTCGGAATTAACGCTTCTAGATGTGCCCTACTCGCAACCTCTGGCACAACTCCGCCGAACCTTGCGTGCTCGTCAACACTGGTCGCGACTTCGTCAGCAAGCAGTGTTGTCCCACGGACAATTCCAATTCCAGTTTCATCGCAGGACGTTTCAATTCCGAGCACGAGTGGTTGGCTCATAATGCCGATCCGTTCGCGTCAAATAGTTTTCGCATAATAAGGGCATCTAGATTCCGCCCGTAATAATTCGGTCTGCGGGAAATTTCGGTAAAGCCGCAAGCCTTATACAAGTGAATCGCTGCGTCATTTCCGGCCCGCACTTCAAGGAGAACGCCAGGTGCCTTACGACGGTCCGCCTCTTCCAATAGATTCAAGAGCAATGCCCGCCCAATACCTCTATCCTGAAATTCGGGCGTGACCGTTAGTGTTTGGATGTCTGCCTCGACTCCAACGCTTGGCGAAAAAAGACCACCATAACCAATGATTTCGCCATTGGACTCGGCCACCGTGTAGTAACGAGTCTCAGGAATTCTGTCAATTTCCGAAATCAATTGATCCCTACTCCAAGGATCAATTTGATAAGTGATGCGTTCGATGGCATAAACCGGTTCAAGATCTTCTTGAGTCATCGATCGAATAGTGACATTACTCATTGCAGCACCGCTTTAGTTGACACCTGGGGAACAGCATCGGGGCGCCGTAAGTAAAGCGGCTCAGTAGTGATTGGCTCAGAGTCCGAAACTTTCTTAAGCGCTAGTCGACCGATTGCGGCAGCTGTTGGGAACTGTGGATCCATCGGTGCAATGAAATCCTGTGCGTAAAGGAATGCGCCGCTTCCTGCTGTCGGCAGCGACAGAATTTCCTTGGATAACTGATTAGAGCGCACCACGGTCGGATCCCCATGCCTTTTTCCGTCGCCATCATAAGAAGCCCAGTAGACCTCTTTACGTCTGGCGTCCGTTGCGACTGCGAATTCTGCCCGCGGCGCCTCTCCACGGGCCAAGAAATCAAGGGCGATTGCGTCAAGCGTGCACACTCCAACCGGAGTCAGCCCAAGGGCCCAGGCCATTGATCTTGCGTAGGCGATTCCCACCCGCAGTCCGGTAAAGGGACCAGGACCAATTCCCACTGCGATCAGCTGCAACTGCGATGGAGATATCCCCTTCAATACTTGCGCAACTAACGACGGCAATGCCTGACCATGTCCAGTCGCACCATCGTGACTAACTTCAAGGAGCAACTCAGAACCATCTATGAGAGCAACGCTTGTTCTAGTGGTGGCGGTATCAAAAGCAAGTAGGTATTGGCTCATCAAATTCTCAACTCTTGCCATCTCGTCCCGTGCGCTTCCAAGATAACTTCACGTCGGTCATCGTCTAGCCGATCGATACAGACCAGCAAGAATTCGTCAGACAATCGCGGACCGACATCTCTTCCCCACTCCATCAAAGTAACCGATTCGGCGCGTTCTGAATCCAGATCAAGATCATCCAGGGCCGCCGCAGCACCTTCGGTTGCATCCAAAAGCCGATAGACATCAACATGTATTAACGGCAGAGCGCCACTGTGCACTCTAGAAATAACAAAAGTTGGCGATGTCACGGGGCTATCGAGCCCCAGGCCCTCTCCGATTCCACGCGCCAAGGTGGTTTTCCCGGCGCCAAGTGGGCCATCGAGCAAGATCAGGTCACCCGGTCGGAGTTGCGCGGCAAGGGCGTGGCCAAATTCCACCATCTCGGCTTCGTCCGAAATAATCCGCATCACCGGCTCAGCGTATAACGCACTGAAGGCCCGGTCTTGCGACCGGGCCCTCAGTGATTGGATCAGCCATATACCTTCAACAGAGGAGCCCTGTAAAAGGTGTCGCTCGTGAATCCTGGAGTCGCCTCCCTAAGGAAGGTGGTAATCGCAGCATCGGGGAAGACCCCATGCTGTGATGCGTATCCAGCCATGAAAGCAACCGTGTTGTACTGCGCATAGCTGAAGTTGCAGTGATTGGTTCCATTTGCGGCTGGCAGCGTCGTGATCGGACTTCCCAGAGCGCTGAACTCCGTGTAGTGCTGAGGAGGCTCAGTGAAGAAAGAGACCAACTTGTACGGCGGCGGAGTGAAAGTGTAAATCTTATTCTTCTTCTCTTTCTTCGCCTTCTTCGTGGCAGCCTTCGCCTTTGCCTTGCCAGCAGCAACTACCTTCGCGTAGGACGCTTGGTACTTATCGATTAGCCACTGACTGTTGCCTGCACTGACGATTGGATCGGCCTCGGTGTGCATCAGCACCGTTGGAACTGAAATCGTTCCCGTCTGGTGACCTAGCGCCCGCAACTTAGCCAAGGCATCCGCATTTGGGCTCCAACGTGGGGCTGCCGCAAGAGCTCCGAGCATGGCGCCCGTCGCTGCATCACCAGAAAGTCCCATGTTGTAGGTGGAAGCGGCATCGCCTAATTGAGCCTCGTAATCTGTCTTGGTGTTATCTGCAAAATCGCCACCGACTTGTTGTTCGAGATCGAGCCGGGCAACAACACCAAGAGCAGCGGCATTAGCGATGTTCTCTAACATTGCCAACGCGGGACTAATCGCGAGCGCGAACGAGTCGTAAGAAGTATTGCGTGGATCGTTCGGATCTCCAGGACCGGTCGTGGCGTCAAAGTGTGCGCTCTGAGCCGGCAAGCCAGCCATCAGGCCGATAAGCAAGAGGGCACTACGGGACGGGATTTTCGCAGCTGAAAGAGCCGCCCCGAAAGGCGAATTCGCGGCTGTGTCTGGCCAAGCCCCAGTGAGTATCCCGGCCTGCAATTTGCCAAGGACAGTGAAGATCTTGCCAAGATCACCCATGGCTTGGGCGTAACCGGCAAGACCCGGTGCGTAGTTGTGGCCCACAATAGATGGGTCAAATAGGGTCTGGAATCCCCATACGACATCGGTTGCAACCGTCAGTTGATCTTCGATGCTATTGGTTACCGCGCACATCGGCGCAGCCGCACTTACCAAGGTTGGATACCGCTCTGCCAACAACTGAGTGATAAATCCACCAAGGGATTCACCCCAGGCAATTACGTGCGTAGTTGTGGGGAATTGGGTCTTGAATAGGCCAATTAGCTCGACGTCAGTTGCGACGGCAGCATCGGCATTCCAGCCTTGTTTGGTATATCCAGATCCAGCGATGCCATAACCCTGAGCCAGCAGACCCATGGCCACTTCAGCATTTGGCGCCGGTTGTGGCGTCTGTGTCACCTTGTATCCGCCGATGACCGGAATTCCGGCTGGAATATCAACAGCAAACCGGTAACCGTGCGAATAGAGATAGACAGTGCCATTGAAATTGAGCGGGGCGCTCATGACATAGGGAGCACCATCGCTGGTCGCGCCTTGACATGAGGTGACTCCGCTCGCGGTGGCGCATTGCGGCGCAGCTGCGCTTGCGGTGCTTGGAACGAATACAACGGTGGCAACTACGAGCGCAACCGTCGCGAGGATGGACGACGGGCGTCGTCCTAGAAGTTGTCGTGACATCAGCATCCTCACTTGTTGGTTGGCAGGCCGTTTGCCGGAAGGGCAGGCCGCTTGTAATTTGACGTGGTTACCGGGCCGGAACCCGAATCGGTGACATACGGCGTGTACTTACCGCCATCAGGCTGAAGATCGCCGCTCATGTCGTAAGTGCCGAACCAGTAGCCGGTGTATCCCGCATGACTCTTCTTGGAATAGCCCAGCGGAACCAATCCTGCCTGTGCAAAGGTCTTGCCCTTTTTGATCAGAGCACGCACGACCGCTTTGCGCGTTGGATGCTTACCCGCCGCACGCAACGCCTGAACGAGGATCATCGCCATGTTCATACCAACGAGCGCATTGTTATCCCACGTGGTGTCACGACCCTTGTTGTAGGTGTCGTTAATCCGCTTAAAGAAAGAGATGTATGGGTCTGAGGTATCGGTTGGCGAAGGAAGGAACGAAGCGCCAGTAGCACCAGCAAGGATTGCAGCTGGGACACCGAGTGCTTTCAGCGTTGTTGAATCTCCGCCAACTGAACCGATGATCCATTTCGTTGGCTTGTAACCCATTTTGCCTGCCGTGATCAGTGCAACGGCCGTGGCTGAAGTAACGCCGAACATCACAACGACGTCTGCGCCGGCAGCCTGCATCGCGCCTACCTGAGCAGCCAAACCAGGAGACGATTGCGAGCCGGATGCATATCCCTTGGTAACAACAAAGTTGGTACCTGCTGTTTTGAAGCCGGTCTTCGCATTGCGCCCGAAGTCATCATCTTGGTAGATCAGTCCAATTTTCTTGCCTGCATAATTCTTAGCTAGATAAGAGCCGATGATTTTGGCTTCCATAATGTACGACGGAAGGTACGTGAAGGTTGTCGGATACTTGGCTGGGTTATCGAAACCGCTGTAGCCAGTATTGACGAAAAGATCGGGGATTCCACGAGCACCGAGTCGAACACTATTGAGCACAGCAAGATGATTTGCTGTACCTAGCGCGCCGGCTAAAGCGAAAACCTTATTCTGCAAAATTAATTTATTAGTTTGAGAAACCGCCATGGTTGGTGAATAGCGATCGTCAGCTACAACCAGAGTGATCTTTCGCCCGTAGACGCCACCGTGCGCATTTACATAATCAAGATAAGCCTGCGCGGCTGGGGCAATCTTGTTGTACCCTGGAGCGGCAATACCGCTCATTGGAATTGTGATGCCGATCTTTATTTCATGGTTCGTTACGCCAGTTTCTGAACGTAACGTGGTCGCCTGGGCGGGCAACGCGCTTATCGCGAGGCCCATTACCGCCAGCGCCGCAACCTTTCTGGTCAGCCTGCGCATTCTGCTACTCATTTGGATCCCCTCAGATCGGGTACTTCAATCACGTAGTGGTGAGGCTATTACTCATGAGTAACAAAGGGGAGAGCCACGGCCTGTCAATTATTTCTTCTTGGGCGATTACTTTAAAAATAGGGGGTCTTTATCCCTTTTTATCCTTTTTGTCGCTTTAGTGCAAGATGTCGCTGGACGCTGGCGATGGATCCGGCCACCCCACCGGGCGAGATTACGACCGTTCCGATGAGTAGCAGGCCCGTAATGATCGCTGGCAAATTTGTCGCGACCGCCTCGCTCGAGGTCTGCGTCAGAGCATCGGTAATCATCGGAAGAACAACCAGAACAAATGCACCGATCGCAGCCCCGAAGATACTTCGAACTCCCCCGATAACGGCCCCAGTGAGAATTGCGAACGAAAGTGAGAGCGAGAAGCCACCGGGAGTGACTAGCGAAACCGTGGCACAGAGTAGTGCGCCAGCCAGGCCAGCAAATCCCGCACTGAGGGTGAATGCCAGCACTTTGCTTCTGGCCACATTCACTCCCGCAAGCGCAGCCGCAGTCTCGTTACTACGCACGGCTCGCCAGATCCGTCCATGACGCCCGCGGAGCAGATTCGACGCTGTCCAAATTGCCAAGAGTGCGAACACTCCAGTCACCCAGAAAAGCCATTTATAAGGGCTGAAATTTTCACCAAAATGTTTTGGTGCCTGACCGATATCAAACAGCAGACCTTGCTCTCCCCCGAGGAACGAAAATTGATTGGCGAGCGAGGGCAATCCCACGGCAAAAGCAAGCGTTGTGCCGGCAAGATAAGGACCTGATAGTCGCGCGGCTGCGATCCCAAGTAGTGCACCGATCAGCGCAGCGGCAAAAACTGCAACTATGAATGCAATCCAGAAAGGCCAGTGCAAGTCCGCCATAACCAACGCGGCCGCATAACCACCTATTGCCAGCAGACCGCCGTGGCCCAAGGAGACCTGGCCCGAAAACCCCGTCAACAATACGATCGACACAATGGCCACTAGATAAGTTGCAACACTGGCGCCCTGATAGACCCGAAATTCAGAAATTCGGTCGCCGAGCAACAACAGAAACCAGCCAACAAAAAGCAGACCGACTGCGCTGCGGACCGCTCTGGGAAGGCTACGCCAACCATTGGAAACCTTCTCACGCATTGCGCATCCTCCTTGCGCCAATCAATCCTTGTGGTCTGACCAGAAGCACCACTATCAATACAACGAAGGCAGTCATAAAAGTGAACGAACCACCAAGATAGGCAACCACAAAGGCCAGACCGAGACCAAGCAAAAATCCACCGACGACCCCACCAACGAGACTTTCGAGGCCACCAAGAACCGCCGCGGTGAATCCAAAAACAAGAAGTAGATCCAGCGAGTTCGGCGCAAGCAATGTTGTTGGAGTGATGAGGGCACCAGCAAGAGCGCCGGCAGCGCCGGCAAAGGCCCAGCCGATCGTACGAACTCTTGCGACACGAACTCCAGCTAGTTGCGCAACTTCAGGTTCAAACGCAGCTGCCCGCATCGCCAATCCCAACCCACTGCGCTGGAAGATATAGGCAAAGGTCAACATCACTGCGAGCGTGACCAAAAGTATGAAAAAGTCGAATTGTGAAAACGGAATCTTCATGGTGCCAATATTTATTCCATCTTGGGAAAAGGCGGCGGGAAAACTCCGATATTCCCCACCCCAGACCAGCCCAACAAAACCTTGCAGCGCTCCCAACAAACCAAGAGTGACTATGACCGGCGCAACGGCGGCGATCGGCCCGTCGCCAACACGGCGGAGCAAGGGTCGCACCAGAAGTAAGTCCACCAGCGCGCCAAAAATCGCACCAAAAATGATGGCAACCACCAATGTCAGGACATAAGAGTGGGTGATCCGGTGAATCTCTAACCCAACATAAGTTGAGAGTACGGCTTGGCCAGCCTGAGCGAAATTTACAACGCGCGTGCTTCGCCAAACAAGAATCATGGCCAACGCCATCAGGCTATAAATCGAGCCGAGGCTGGCACCACTAACCAGCGTGTTGAGGAACTGCTGCATGCCAAACCTCCTAATAACCTAAGTAGGCGTGTCTGAGTTGGGTGTCTTTTTCAATAAGCTTGGCCGAACCGCTGACCACGATTTGTCCAAGACTCAATAAGACAGCATGATCTGCAATCTCCAAAGCACTCACTGCATTCTGTTCGACCAGGACGACGGTGAGCCCAGATTCTTTCCGCAACCGATCGAGCGTCTGAAAGATCTGTTCGACTATTAGCGGCGCTAGGCCAAGTGATGGTTCGTCGAGCAGAAGCAATTTGGGGCGAGCGATCAAGGCCCGGGCGATTGCCAACATTTGCCGCTCCCCGCCAGAAAGAGTATCTGCGCGTTGCCCAAGCCGCTCGGAGAGTATTGGAAAAAGCGCCAATACTTCATCGCGAGCAATTTGTACGTCCGGGTCCTTGCCTCGCCACAATGCACCAAGTTGCAGGTTTTCAGAGACCGTCAACTCGGCAACTACAGATCTTCCTTCTGGAACGTGCGCCACGCCGTGACGAACTAATTGTTCAGTTGGCAGACAGAGGAGATCCTGGCTGTACCAGCGGACAGTTCCCGAGGTTGGTTTCACCAATCCAGTGACCGTTCGGAGCAGAGTGGTCTTGCCGGCACCATTCGCACCTATCACTGCCGTAAGCGAACCGGCAGGCACATCGAAAGTTACATCATCGAGCGCACGCACTTGCCCGTGATCGGTAGTTAGCCCAGCAATTGAGAGCATCAGGCAGACCTCTCGCGACCCACTGCTGCTGTTCCGAGGTATGCGGCGATAACGGCCGGGTCGGTCTTCACATGATCTGCGGTTCCGCTAGCGATGATCTGGCCAAAGTCCAGAACATAAACTCGATCACTCACCGCCATCACCACCTCCATGTGATGTTCTACGAGCAAGATGGAGCAAGTTGATCGGAGCGAAAGAATCAACCCTCGGAGCCATTCGATATCGTCCGCTCCTAGCCCGCCCGCGGGTTCGTCGAGGAGCAACAGGGTCGGTTCGCTGGCGAGCGCACGAGCCAGGGCGACCCGCTTGCGGGTCGGATATGGAAGTTGTGATGCACGAACATTAGCCAAGGACTCAGCGCCAACTTTCTCCAATGCGATAATTGCCATTTCTTGGAGTCTGCGCTCGTCTCGGTCGGTGAATCCAAAAAGCCCGCGCACTACACCGGTTTTCGCGCGATGATCAAGAGCCACCATTACGTTTTCCAAGCAAGTCAGATCGGCAAAGAGACCAACACCCTGCAGAGTGCGAGAAATTCCAAGGTTGTGCAAATTATGGGGCTTGGGCCAATCGGTACTTTTTCCATTCCAGGTGAGGGATCCCGAGTCTGGGGTGAGCAGGCCCGAAATCGCATTGAAGACCGTGGTTTTGCCTGCGCCGTTCGGTCCAATTAACCCAACAACTTCACCGGAGTCAATGGCTAGGTCAACGGATTCAAGTGCCTTGAGTCCGCCGAAACTTACACTCAAGTTTTCGATGCTCAGCAAGGACATGGCAAGGACGCTACCGCAATCTAGACAAACTCGCGCATAACCCTAGGACCCAACCTGGTCACTATTTCGTAGTTGATCGTGGTGCTTGCGATGGCCCAATCATCGACACTGGGCCCACTTGGACCAAAGAGCGTTACTTCGTCGCCAGCCTTCGCCTGCGAATTCGGTCCAAGATCAATCACGAACTGATCCATGCAGATTCGACCAAGGACCGGAGTCACCTTCCCGTCGAAGCCGACGCTTAGCGCATTCGATCCATGTCGAGGAACTCCATCGGCATAACCCATGGGGACAATGCCCACTCGCGTAGCTCGTTGAGTTATCGCGGTGCCCCCGTAGGAAACCGCAACTCCTTCCGGCACGTCTTTGACTAGAAGTAGACGTGCTGTCAAAGACATGGCTGGCCGCAGTCCGTAGCGCGCTGCACTCCCAAGCGTGTTCGGGTCAGGAGAAAGGCCATAGAGAGCAATGCCAGTGCGCACTAGGTCGTATCTTGCATCCGGATCAGCCAATGTGGCAGCCGAATTTGAAAGATGCCGTACCTCTGGTTGCATTCCCGCGGAATAAACAACCCGCAGCGCCTCTTCAAATGAATTGCGTTGTGCCATGTTTGCCGGATGACCCGGCTCGTCTGCACGAGCAAAGTGCGACCAAACGCCTGCCAGGTACAGCTCCCCGAGCTCAACATGTTCTGCCATCGCCGCAACAACATCTGGCCAGGCGCCTAGCGCTCCACCACGTGTCATTCCGGTATCAACTTCAAGATGCAGGCGGGCTTTTCGATTCATGCGCCGGGCAATCCCAGCTATTTCTTCAACAGATTCAACAGATGCGGCCGAAAGATCTATGTCATTTTCAATCGCTTCCCGGTATTGATCTCCGGGTGGTGTGAGCCAAGCCATTATTCGCACATCGTTGATGCCAGCAAGACGAAGATCTAGAGCTTCTTGAAGAAGTGCGGTACCTAACCAAGTGGCGCCGCCTGAAATTGCTGCCTTCGCAACCGGGATCAATCCGTGCCCATATGCATCTGCCTTCAATACTGCCATGAGCTCCACACCAGCACGAGCGCGCAATGCCCGCGCATTTTCTGCGATGGCAGTTAGGTCGATAGTTGCAACCGCGCGGTGAACCGAAGAGTTCATAGTCGGACAGCCTGCCATTGAAGGCTCTCAATTGCGCGTGGGATTTCCGCGGCAATGTCACTTGCGCCGCTGCCTCGCATGAGCCGGCCAGCCAAACCGTGAACCCAGGCTCCAATCACGGCTGCATCAAATAACGGTACACCGCTTGCGGCCAACGCACCGATCACGCCGGCCAGAACATCGCCACTGCCAGCGGTTGCCAACCGTGGTGTGCCGGTTGGATTGGCTACCATCCGCCTCTGAGGTGAGACAACTAACGTGGTAGAACCTTTCAAGAGAACGTTCACTCCGAAGGTTTCTGCGGCGAGCGTGGCGAAATGCAGGCTCCGCCTTTCTATTTCATCCCGTTCAACACCAAGCAAATTTGCCAGTTCACCAGCATGCGGGGTGATGAGGCAATCCTTACGACCAGGTGGCAAAAGATGCAATGCGCCAGCATCGATAACTATCGGCTGAGCGCTTGCGATTGCCAACGCCACATCGCCCGTAAGCGAAATATCTACCAGCCCGGAGCCAAGGACCCATGCCTGCACCCGACCCGTTGCCCGCACAACTTCTGGATGTTCGCCGATTACCGTTTCGCTTGCCTCCCCCAAGTAACGAACCATGCCAACGCCGGCGGCAAGAGCCCCAGCGCAAACTAACGCTCCTGCTCCCGGAAACTCTTTGGATCCGGCAATGACTCCGACGACGCCACGTCGATACTTATCGAGGTCAGAACTGAGCTGTGGCAAGGAATCGCGAACGTCCACTCCCTGCCAAATCTCGACTCGCGCAATATTTGCGGGGAACTCGAGGCCAATCTCGATTAACTCGGAAGTTCCCGCGGCCGCAGCTGCAGGAGCTACAACATTTGCGATTTTGAGCGCACCGCAAACCGCCGTTACGTCGGCAGTCACATGAGCTCCTGGCGTTTCACCCGAATCGGCATCCACACCACTAGGCAGATCGACCGCCAAAATGATGGATTCCTCAGATAAAGATTCAACTATTCGAGCGGCATCCTCACGCAACCCACCCTTAGCGCCAATTCCGAGGATTCCATCTATGACCAGATTGAACTGAGTAAGGTCGACAAGATCACCGAGCACAACGATCTCACTTTGAGTCCGCCGTAGAGCCGCCAAACCCTTCGCATGCGCGCCGTTACCCATCAATAACGCGGTCACCTGGGCGCCGCGACCGGCTAGATTGGCGCCCGCGAAAAGCGCATCACCGCCATTATCTCCCGTACCAACAAGGATAAGAATCTTGCTCCCAACAACTTGCCCGACGGAATCTTGGAGCAGTCGTATCGCAATCGTTGCCACCCCGAATGCAGCCCGCTCCATCAGGGAGCCCGCCGCGAGAGCTTCGCTGGCGCGCACCTCTTCGGTGAAGTAGGCGTACCTCATTTCTAGGTAGCCTCGACAATTACCAGAGCCGACGCAATTCCTGCGTCATGGGATAGCGAGAGATGAACTACCGCACCATCGACTGCCCGTTCAACGGAATGTTGAAGGCGGAAATATGGGGCACCATCTGGCGACTTCATTACCTCAGCGTCATGCCAGTGCAGGCCGCTGGGGACACTCAGTGCCTTAGCCAGAGCCTCCTTGGCCGCAAACCGAGCTGCAAGTGAGGCGATCGGTAACAATCTTTCTTGCTCAGTGAATAACCGCTCCAAGAGCCCGGGGGTGCGCGAAACTGACTCGGCAAAACGTTCGATGTTAACTACATCGATGCCAATCCCCCTGATCATGGCTGAACTGGCTGCTTGCTAGATGGAACGAATCGATCAACCGCGATGACCAGTACCAATAAAGCGCCACCGATCAAAACACCGCCAATTAAATCCGATAGCCAATGAGTATTGCGGTACATGGATACGGCACAAACCGTAAGAGTCAGAAGGCCCACAAGCGAGCCGAGCAATCTTCCGCGTCCGATCGCTCGATGCGTGTAGTGATAAATCAAATATGCAAGCAGGCCCCAAGTGAGGATCGCGTTGGAGGAGTGACCGCTTGGATAGGAACCGATAGTGGCAAAGTGAAGCTGGTCGTGCCCAAGGCGCGGCTTCTCTCTCCCGAACGCAATCTTCAAGCCACCCACTACAGCGTTGAGTGCGACAAGAGAAAGGAGGGAGAGATTAATGGGTCGCCAAGAACGAAACCTAAAACTAATCATGACCGCGGCGATCAGCAGCACGGTGGCGCTGAATCCGCGAAGCCCAATGTCATCGAGTCCGATGACCACCGTGTTAGCAAGACCTTGTGGATTTGGAGTAATTCGATGTCCTAGTCGATCATCAAGATGCGTAACAAACGACGGAGTGATCACGAAGATCGTGAGCACAGCGAAAGCGGCGACTAGGGACGAGCACCAGCGCAACGCCGAGCGCATCTGTGCCCTACGTACTTGATCGCTCAATTTTGTCGATCCGTTTAGATCACTCAACGGTTACTGATTTCGCTAAGTTCCGCGGCTGGTCTACGTCCAAACCTCTTACCGTCGCCATTTCGTAGGCAAAGATCTGGGTAGGAACGGTCGCCAAGATGGGCTGCAACAATGTTGGGCACTCGGGTATCCGAATAATGTGATCGGCGATGCCAATTATGGAGCGGTCGCCTTCTTCGGCAATGACGATCGTCATCGCTCCACGTGCCTTAACTTCTTGGATGTTGCTCAACACCTTGTCGTGTATGACAGATCTGCCACGCGGAGAAGGAAGAGTAATGAATACTGGCGTGCCCTCTTCGACAAGGGCAATAGGTCCGTGCTTGAGTTCGCCGGCGGCGAATCCTTCGGCGTGCATGTATGCCAATTCTTTCAATTTGAGAGCGCCTTCAAGGGCTATCGGATACCCAACATGGCGACCGAGGAAAAGCACTGACTGTTCGTCCTTAAGCGCCAGCGCCAAGTTGCGAATTGGCTCCATGGTCTCGAGGACTTGTTCGATCTTTTCTGGCATGTCGGCCAGTTGATCCAAGACGGACGAGATTTCATCTCCGAATTTCATGCCGCGAATTTGGGCGAGGTAAAGACCGACCAAATAGGCGGCGACGATCTGAGTTAGGAAACCCTTGGTCGAAGCGACCGCGATCTCAGGTCCAGCGTGGGTATAAAGAACCGCATCGGATTCTCGTGGAATCGTGGAACCATTGGTATTGCAAATTGCCAGAACTTTGGCGCGCTGCTCGCGCGCGTGGCGGAGAGCCATCAGGGTATCCATCGTTTCGCCGGATTGAGAAATTGCAATAACCAGCGTTGAGCGACCAACGATGGGATCTCGGTAGCGAAATTCGCTAGCAAGTTCCACTTCAACGGGGATCCGTGTCCAGTGCTCAATAGCATATTTCGCAATCAGGCCCGAGTGGTAGGCACTTCCACAGCCAATCACAATGATCTTGTCTATCTCGCGCAGGTCATCATCAGACAGACGCATTTCATCCATGGCCAGATGGCCATCTCCATCGATCCGGCCCAACAGGGTGTCTCTTACAGCTCGTGGTTGCTCGGCAATTTCCTTCAGCATGAAATGCTCAAACCCGCCCTTCTCGGCGGCTGCGGCATCCCAAGTAACTTCGTACTCCTTGGTCGTGGCAGGCTCGCCATCAAAGGTGGTTATCTCTAATGAGTTGCTGCGCAAATCTACGACCTGATCTTGTCCCAATTCGATCGCGTTTCGGGTGTAGGCGATAAAGGCGGAAACATCCGATGCCAGGAAATTTTCGTTGACTCCTCTTCCGACGACCAGCGGTGAGTTGCGCCTGGCGCCAACCACCTGATCCGGAGAATCCACGTGAACGGCGACGAGAGTAAAGGCGCCTTCAAGCTGCCGACAGACGCGGCGCATCGCTTCAGCCAGATCATTGTTGCTCTGGCGATATTCGTCTTCCAACAAGTGAGCGACCGACTCGGTGTCTGTATCTGAGGAGAAGACGTGACCGCGATCCTCCAACATCTGCCGGAGTTCAAGAAAATTTTCGATGATGCCATTATGAATAACGGCCAACTGATGGTTGCAATCTAAAAAGGGGTGGGCGTTCCGATCGAATGGTCCGCCATGTGTTGCCCATCTAGTGTGTCCAATACCCGTAGTCGCGGGCGCTAAAGGGCGACTAGCCAGCGAACCCTCCAGGTTGATCAACTTGCCCGCCCGCTTATCTGTCGCTAGGCCATCGACAGTGAGAATTGCCACCCCCGCAGAGTCATAGCCGCGATACTCGAGCCGACGCAGCCCCTCTATCACTACATCAAGTGCCTGCTTTGAGCCGACGTAACCGACGATGCCGCACATACGAGGTAGATCCTCTCCTTCTGGTCAGGACATAAGCCTAGAACCAATCCTTACGACAGATGCTCCCTAACAGCTTGCGCAATTCGATCGGCACTCGACTGGGCCAGATTGAGTGTCTGAGCTTCCACCATCACCCGGATCAAAGGTTCAGTACCAGAAGCGCGGAGCAACACCCTCCCCTGGTTGCCCAGTTCTGCTGTGACACTGGAAACTACAAGAGCCACCTGGGAATTCTCCGCGAGACGGTGCTTATCAACGTTGGGCACATTCACCAATACCTGAGGAAGCACTTTCACGACACTGGCCAGCTCGCTAAGGCTCTTGCCAGAACTACTCATCCGTGACATCAGATGCAAGGCCGTGAGTACGCCATCGCCAGTTTTCGCAAGGTCAGACAAGATCACGTGTCCCGATTGCTCGCCACCTAGGTTGTATCCCTGCTCACGCAGCGCATCTAGAATGTACCTGTCGCCAACCGCTGTTGTCTTAACCTTGATATCGTGCTCGCGCATGGCATTATGAAATCCTAAGTTGCTCATCACCGTCGCCACCACAGTGCTATCAGTTAGAGTGCCGGACTCTTTCATTGCAATAGCAAGGATTGCAAGGATTGCGTCGCCGTCGACAATATTTCCGTCAGCGTCGACCGCTAAGGCTCGATCGGCATCTCCATCATGAGCGATTCCAAGATCGGCTCGGGCCGCACGAACCTCAGCCTGAAGTTTTGAAAGATGTGTAGATCCGCAACCATCGTTGATATTGGTTCCATCTGGCTCAACGGCTATTGCAATAACGGTCGCGCCTGCTCTCCTTAAAGCTTCTGGCGACACGTACGAGGCAGCACCATTGGCGCAATCAACCACAACAGATAAGCCATCAAGTCGGTGAGGAATGTCAGAAACTAAGTGGTTCAGATACGAGTCAAATGCAGTGACGTCATCAACAACTCGTCCGACGCCGGTACCAATTGGTCGAGTCCATGGTTGGCCGATGCGCGCTTCAATAGCGTCTTCAAGACGGTCATCCAATTTCCAGCCGCCACGAGCGAAAAATTTAATGCCGTTATCTGGCATTGGATTATGCGATGCGCTAATAACAACGCCGAAATCGGCTTTCTCTTCATCGACAAGAAAGGCAACACCTGGCGTGGGAATGACGCCGACTCGGCGTACGTCTACTCCTGCGCTGGCCAGGCCAGCGACGATCGCGGCCTCCAGAAACTCCCCTGACGCTCGGGAATCCCGCCCGACGATGGCGACCGGGTGGCGGCCGGCCAATAACTCGACATCTGGCAGGACTTGCGCGGCCGCCACCCCGATGCCAAGAGCCAACTCAGCGGTGAGTTCGTGATTGGCAAGCCCGCGAATGCCGTCGGTTCCAAATAAGCGCGCCACGAAAGCCATCCTCCCACCACTAGCGGAAAAAGCAGACGCCCCGTGCCTTAATGGCAGACGGGGCGCCCGAGACCTTTAACAAAATTGTTGCAGCGATTAACGCTTGCTGTACTGCGAGCGCTTACGCGCCTTCTTTAGCCCGTACTTCTTCCGCTCAATGACGCGAGCATCGCGGCTCAGGAAGCCAGCTTTCTTTAGCGCCGGACGATGAGCGTCGGTGTCGATCTCATTGAGCGCGCGCGAAATACCTAAGCGAAGGGCTCCAGCCTGACCGGAAACCCCGCCACCACCAATTCGCGCAAGCACGTCATAAGTTCCTTCAGCGCCAACGGTCCGAAATGGCTCGGAAACCAGTTGCTGATGAACTTTGTTCGGGAAGTACTCAGCCAAGGTTCGACCATTGATTACCCAACGGCCATTACCGGGTACCAGGCGAACTCGAGCGACAGCCTCTTTACGACGGCCAGTACCGCCGCCAGGAGCAGTCAGCGCCGGGCGATTAGTCGCCGGAGCGGGAGTGCTGGTTGTGTAGGACTCAGGTACTTCCATAACCTCGGAGTCGTCAAAACTCTCGTCGACAGTACTTTCCGCGCTCTTGTTAACCACGTATATCCGTCCTACTTCTCAATGATCTGCGAAATTTGAGTGAACTCAAATGGCTGCGGCTTCTGCGCGCTGTGTGGGTGTTCTGGCCCTGCATAAACTTTCAATTTGCTACCCATCATGCGACCTAGGGTGTTCTTGGGGAGCATCCCGCGAATCGCCTTCTCAATCGCCTTAGCCGGGTTGTTGGCTAGCAATTCTGAATATGGGGTGGTGGTTAGACCGCCGGGGAAACCGGAGTGGCGGTAAGCCATCTTCTTTTCGACTTTCTGGCCGGTAAGGACAATCTTGCTGGCGTTGATAACGATCACGAAGTCGCCCATGTCCATGTGTGCTGCATAGGTCGGCTTGTGCTTGCCGCGGAGGAGAATGGCAGCCTGAGATGCGAGACGCCCGAGCACGACGTCGCTGGCATCAATTACATGCCACACACGTTTAACATCGCCGGGTCTTGGGCTATACGTACGCACGCCTTGCCTCACTCATCTACGTCGGTCAATTGGGTTGGACAGAAATGCTGCAAAAATCAGCTCCACGAGGAGAGC
>DATKUB010000013.1:0-2512 GCA_035530875.1 Candidatus Nanopelagicaceae bacterium | reverse complement strand
TTTTGGGGACTGATCTCCAAACGCGCCGCTCAGCATGGCTTCACGGCAGTTTTGGAACCGTCTATTCGAGGCGTGCAGGATGACGATGCTCTCTACACTGACGCCAGCAGCCCATCAGAGCCTCTCTTCGACCTTCCGCCCAATCAATGATCCGTCTGCGGACGCCGGGGCGGAGCCTACCAGATTGAGTCAACTGATCGAGGGTATCGATCCTGAATCGAGCTACGGTCTCTGATGTGTTATTCTGCGCCATCACATGAAAGTGTGGGGGATCGTGATCGTTGAAATAGATCCTCAGTACAAAACCCTCACCTTCATAAATAATCGACGACTGTGATAGATCAATGCCAATCTCTCGAACCAATTCCTCGTGGATTGCGACATGTTCTTGTTTGGCGAGGTTTGGGACTTCAATATTCCTCGAAAACACAGTACCAAGGTCATCCACCTTCAAATGAGTAGCCCGCAAGTTTGGGAGATCCCAAACTTGCCTGAACGCAAAACTCAGGATCGCAGACTTGTTCTCCACGGCTCGTAACATCCCAACGCCTGACGTTCCTTGGAATCGCACTTCTTCGAGTTTGGTAGGCGCTGTCCAATCATCAGGGCCATATGGGCTGGTTTGGTCCAGATCCCTGAGAGATCGCCATTCTTCGCGGTAATCCGCCCCGCGCAAAACGGATGCAAGCGTATGCGGACCCCCGCCAAAGACTACACCTGCGAGTCCCCCTACCAGGATCAAGTCGCGCCTCAACCTTTTCGCTTCCCTCGCCGCCCTGAGGGTTGCCAGCACATGAGGGAGCAACTCCTGTGGTTCCAAATCCCGGTCGGTCGTGAGCGAAAGCTCGTTAAGAAATATTGTCGGTGTCCTCATCGCCTACCCGAGCAACGCATCAACATCCTTGTCCCACTGGTCAAAGAAGCCTTCCGGCCAGTTCGATAGGCGTCCATTCTGCAGGACAGCCGGGGATTGGACAAATGCATCCCCTGTCTCAACTTCACGTGTAAAGAAGTGGAACACAACGTCATCGGGACGGATGAGACTCTCCTTGACTGCAAGGCGAACTCCATTTAGGAGATGATCGCTGTGGGTCTCTACAACGACTTGCACTCCATCACTCGCGCACCGGGCTATGAGATTTCCTAATGCGGTTTGGCCCTGCGGGTGCAAGTGTGCTTCAGGGTTTTCGAGAAGGAGCAACGCTCCCTGCGCGGCCGCCAGACAAGCGACGATGATCGGTAAGCTATACGTGAGTCCGAACCCGACATTCGTAGGGCGGTAGAAATTGCTTGAAGCTTCCTCTTTACGCCCATCGTACCTGAACTGCAATAGGACCTCATCGGTTCCGCCTATGGCCTCGGCCTTCAGGCGCGCCCCTGGACTCAACTGCTGAATCCACCCGGACACTTGATCCAAGATGCTGTCCGTTGGGGCAACTTTCAGAAGTAAGGTTTCGTTGAGCCCCAGGCCTGTTCTCGGGAATGTGCGCGCACTCGGCACCTTTACCTGTCGCAATGCTGCCATCGACAAAAAGTCGGCAGTAAACTCGCCGCGCGGACCAAGGAATCCGGTGTCCCTGGCGCGCTGGGATGCCTGAGGATAAAGGGTCTGGGGAACAATCCGGTCAGCCTGCAAGAACTGAAAGTCCAAACTTGTGACAAAGCCTGGAAGCGGTGGAGGCTCTTCGGCGAATCTCAGTCGATCCGCTTTCGGAGGACCTTCAATGACCCATCGGTAAGTTGTCCCGTCTTCGGCGATCGTGATTGCGACCGTGTCACCCAAACTACCTTCAGAGAGCAGATCACTGTACTTTCCCAGTTGAACGAGGTCGCCGGACAGCGAGGGGCCTTCGGTTACTCCATTGAAGTCGTAGCTTTGCCGCAAAGCGCAGATGGCTTGAAGCAATGTACTCTTTCCAGAACTATTCAGCCCAGCAAGGACCGTCAGAGGAGCCAGGCGAACGCTTACATCTCTGCTCGCCTTAAAGTTTTCGAGGTGGATTCGCTCAAGCATTGAGGACCCCATCGAGCAGCTCACCTAGAAGCTCTAGCCTTTTGTTCGATGACGACCCTCTACCTGTTGCATAAAGAAGTGGGTTCGCGAAGTCCTCCTTATTAAACAACGCGGCAAGCCCCTCGAGGACTTTGGATGATCGATCTGCAAGTATAGAAAGTTCGCTTGGATTGCGATGCGCCAAGATGACCATCTCAGTCTCAAAAAGGCTACGATTGATTGGCCCTCTGCTCCATTTTGGAGCGGAGAATTTTCTAAAGGCGAATTTGCCGAAAATCTTCACTCCGGCATCTAGCGCACGATAAAAGGCGGATTCGATCTCTCCCCATTTATTTTCGTCCCATGAGACACAGCGATTCTCTACCATGTCGTTTAGGAAGTCGTCAAGATTCTGTTCCTCTGGCCGGTTTCCTTCGAAAGCGTAAAGCGCAACGAAGCGGAGAACGAGCTCGATATCCTGCATCCGCTCCCCTTTGATCTTATTGTCAGTCGCATCCC
>DATKUB010000012.1:0-68484 GCA_035530875.1 Candidatus Nanopelagicaceae bacterium | reverse complement strand
TTACCGCATCAACATCGGTTGCACGGATGCCACTGGTTTGAAGTAACCGTTCGATTGAGGTGACTACTCCGGAAGCGACATCAGATGTTGTTGGAGACTTCACAGCCGCCAGGACGTTGCGATCGCTCGACGAAAGCGCAGCGGCGTCAGTGTTGGTTCCCCCCACATCTACGCCGATATAAACACCCATTACTTCTGTCGCATCTTGCGCCCGGCCTCAATCGCATCAAGCACGTCGTTTGGACGAATGGGTAGAGAAGTAATCTGATACCCCACGGCATTTGAAATAGCATTGCCGATTGCCGCTGCAACTGGAACGATCGGTGGCTCAGCGACGCCTTTTGCGCCAAAGGGCCCGTTGGGATTCGGGTGTTCTAGAAGTAATGCCTCAACCCTGGGGATATCGGGAGCAAGTGGAAGGCGATACGAGGCCAGGGTGCGCTGTTGGTATCGACCATCGTTGCCAATATCGATGCCTTCATAAAGTGCATAACCTATCCCTTGAGTTACTGCTCCTTGAATTTGTCCATAGACACCGGCTGGGTTGATCGCTTTTCCGACTTCTTGAGCAACGATATAACGAGTGACTGAAACATTGCCGGTCACTTGATCGACTTCCACTTCTGCCAGGTGGACGTGATAAGTGGGGTTTGGAAACGTGGTAAATAGAAAGCCCGTTGCGCAACTTGGGTCATAGCTTGGCAAGGCCGGAGCGTACGACGCGGTTGCACCTAGAGATCCAACCGTGCGACGAGCAATCATCGCTACTTCGGCGAGTGGCAATCGAAGGCTCGGGACACCAAGAACCCCTACTGCACCCGCAACTATCTCGAGATCAGTGACATCAACTTCAAAATGTTTGCTTGCTACATCAAAGATCTTCTGGCGTAACTTGATGGCTGACTCGTGGACGGCCCGGCCGACCACGTGAGTGGTTCGCGAGCCCTGTGATCCACCATCAAATCCCTGCGTGTCAGTATCTGGCAAAGTGGTTGTGACATCTTCAACGCTGAGATCGAACTCCTCAGCTGCGATTTGGCGCAGACCCATGGTGACTGCGCCTGAACCGTTGTCGTTGGCTGCCGATATCAAGCAAATAGTGCCGTCGTCAGCTAGCCGAAGTGTGGCCTCGCCAGGCATCGAGTTGGTAAGCCACGGCGTTGCCGCAATGCCAATTCCGCGTAAAACAGATGTGGAGTCGGTAGACGGTGGCCTGGTCTCCATTACCCACGGCGCGACTTTCTCAACCTCCGCGAAAGCCTCGCCGAGAATGGATGCGTCATCAAGGGTTTGTCCGCTGAGCAATTTGTCGCCGTCATTCAAGATGTTAGCTAATCGAATCGCCATTCTGTCAACCCCGACGACTTCCGCGATGTGATCCAGGTGGCGTTCGACTGCAAAGATCAAATAAGTTCCATTGACACCGCGGAATGCCCCGGTTGGAGCGGTGTTTGTGTAGATCGCGCGGGCCCGCACTCGAGTTGGGCCGATGCGGTAAGCGCCACCGGCCATGAACAGAGCTATCGAACACAGGTAAGGGGTGTCGCCTGCTGCTGCGCCGGAGTCGAGCAAGACGTCTAAGTCACGACCAAGAACTTTTCCATCGACGTCAACGGCCGAACGGATTCGAATAATGGCGTTCTCGCGCGAAGGGCAAGTGATTAAATCTTCGGTTCTTTCTTGCACGAGTTTGACGGCTCGACCGGTCACCTTAGCAAGTAGCGCCGCGTAAGGCTCAATGCCCAGGTCTAACTTTCCGCCAAACCCACCACCGATGTGATGACCTATCACGCGAACGTCAGAAGAGCGGACGCCAAGAGCCGCAGCGAGTCGGTTGCGAAGTGAGAATGGATACTGGTGTGAAATCTGAATTAAGTAGCGTCCAGACACGTACTCAGCAACTACCGCTTTAGGTTCGAGGTAAGCCTGATACTGGCGCCCAACTTGGTACTCGTCTACAACTACATGCGCTGCCTGCGCGAAGGCGCTATCGACTCCTTGCGGATCGGCGAAGACTTCACCCGCGACGTTGTCATAGCGCTCGCATGGAGCCACCAACGAAAAAGTCTGCCAATCCGGATGTACAAGACGAGCGCCTTCAGCGACTGATTCGTCAAGATCAACCATCGGAATGGTCTCTTCAAATTCAAACTCGATCAACTCGACTGCACGGCGAGCGATAGCTTTTGTATCTGCAGCGACTGCGGCAATCGGTTCACCCTCGTAACTAATGTAAGTGGAGGCGAAAATTGGCTGATCATTCACGGCAAGACCGGTGCGATGCGTCGGGGCTTCAAGGGCTGTAATGACGGCATGTACTCCAGGCAGCGCTCGGGCTTTCGAAACATCGAGTCGGATGATTCGACCAGCAGCCACGGTAGTACGCGCTATAACGCAGTGGAGCATCCCCGACACTTCTACATCTACGGTATATCGAGCCTGACCACGGACTTTAACAGGTCCGTCACTACGGGCGGCAGAAGATCCTAGGGCGCTCACATTGTGTCCTTACTGGCAATCTGTAACTCTGAAGTATGAGCCAGGACCGCGTCGACGATTTGCGCATAGCCGGTACAGCGGCAGATGTTGCCAGCCAATGCCACACGAATCTCATGTTCCGTTGGGTTTGGAGACTCAGCTATAAGGGCGGTGAGGGTCATCACGATCCCTGGTGTGCAAAATCCGCACTGTACGCCGCCGGCTTCGACCATTGCTTTCTGCAACGAAGACATCGAGTCGGCGGTACCGATGCCCTCGATAGTGGTGACCTCAGTACCTTCCAGACCATGTGCCGCCACTAAACAGGCATCAAGCGGACGTCCATCTACGAGAACTGTGCAAGCACCACATTCACCTTCAACGCAGCCTTCTTTGGTTCCAGTCAGATGTAGTTCATCGCGCAATACGTCGAGTAAAGATGTTCCAGGTTCGACGTCAGCGGCATAATCCTGGGAGTTAACACGCAATGAAAGGCGCATTTTTAGTTCCTAATCGTTTGGTTTTGGCACTGCGCAATGGCTCGAGCCAAAAGTGGGGACAGTACTCTGCGCCGATACACCGCTGGGGCACGGGCATCATCGATCGGTGCCGCATCAGCCGTAAGTGCCGCGGCCGCAGCTTCAATTGCAGCAACGTCATTAAACCTAGACCCGATCAGCGCCCGTTCAGCTTCTTGTGATCGGAATGGCGCGGGCGCGACAGAGCCAACCGCCACTCGGGCGTCGATGACTACTCCGTCGTCGTCGAACATCAAGCGGACGGCCAAACCAACGAGTGCAACCTCCATCGCCCGACGCGGACCAAGTTTCAGGTACACCTCACCTGCACGGTCGGGCAGTGGCTTCAACTCTAGGGCGGTGGCTAATTCATCAGGTTGACGTGCTGTGGAACGTCGGCCAAGGATAAATTCCGACAGGGGCATCGTGCGACTTCCGCGACTGGACATGAGCGTGACCGTGGCATCGGCGGCGAGAAGTGGCGGTGCCAGGTCGGCGGCAGGTGAGGCGTTGCAGATATTGCCGCCAATGGTGCCAGCCTCTTGGGTCTGCCAGCCTCCAACCGTGGAACAGGCAGTGGCGAGCGCGGGTGCCCAGCGAGCCACCAATGGATCCAGAGAGATCACGCGATGTGATGTGAGAGCGCCGATATTCAGCCGATCACCAGTCGCAATATCAATTCGCTGCAACTCCTTTATGCGGCGAATCTGCAGCCAAGAAGAATGCTGAATTTCTCGGCGCTGGTACTGCACCATCACGTCGGTGCCCCCGGCAAGAACCAGCAATTCGTCGCCGCGCAGGGCAAGTTCGCTGACGGCCTGTTCCGTGCTGCGTGCGGTAAGGAAGGTCATTTGTGAGGTGCTCCCATCGGTGCTGACATGGAGCAAACTATCTTATAACATTCACCTCGTCTAGTTTTGAAAGTTAAAATTCAAGTGGCCTTAATCCTTTGACTGATACCCTTGCGATCGCTCTAACGCCGGTTGAAGGAGAGAAATTGGCACGCGGCAAACCCGTTGGACGTGTCGCCCCAGGGACAAGTGTGGAGGTGGCGTACGTAGGGCTGCGCGCCGCCATAGTGAATGGCGACTACCAGCCTGGCGCGCCGATGCGCCCTCATGAGTTCAGCAAGCAGTTGGGCGTAGGTCTGATTCCAATTCGCGAGGCGTTGCGTCGGCTTGAAGCGGAGCGCCTGGTTGAATCTATCCCGAATAAGGGGTCGAGGGTCGCCAGTATCTCAAGCGCCGACCTAATCGACGTCTATTCCGCCCGCTTCCTGCTCGAGCAAGAAGCTCTTAGGCTTGCCTGGCCACGGCTCACCCCTGATGTGTTGGCTAAGTTGCGTGACCTAAACGCTCGTCTCATCAACGACGTGAGACAGGGGAATCCCGAGTTCTACGAGATCCATCGGGCGCTTCACTTCACCATATATGAACAGTCACAGTCGCCGTGGCTGCTGCATATGATCGAGATTCTTTGGGGCCATACCGAACGGTATCGCCGGTTAGCTGGCCACTTAAAATTGTTCGTCGATGTTGGGGATGACCTACATCACAAAGTGCTCGATACCATCGAAGCCGGTGACCAAGTGGGCGCCACCAACAACCTGCGAAACGACCTAGACCGCACAGCCCAACTCATCATTGGCGCGTATGGCGACGCGGACGCTGCCAAATAGCGACCGAAGTGCACGCTGGAAACCCAGGATTTTAGGCAATCCACTTGAGTTGTGCCTGAAATCATTTAGTGTCCGTTGGGCATCGGCCAGACGTGGCGAGAAGGAACAGAGCGGAAGCGTTACAGAGATGCGGTCGCCAAGTTGTCGAAGTATTGGATAACAGTTCGGATGGCTCTTTCGTAATTGTCCAGATCCATAGACTCGTTCGGGGCATGGGCATTATCGTCCGGGGGTGTAAAACCGAGCAGAACTATCGGAAGACCGAAGGTGGTCGCAAGTTTTTCGCAGGCGGGGATCGAACCGCCTTCTCGCACGTAAACGGGCTGACGCCCGAAAGTCGCGTCAAGTGCATCCGCAGCAGCTCGCACTGCCGGATGATCTAATGGCATCAAACTGGGACGACCTGAACCGAGGAACTGAACCTGGGTCTTCACTCCGGGTGGGGATGACTCGAGGATGTAAGCGCTCAATCGTTCGGCGATATCTATCGGATCTTGGTTGGCTACAAGGCGGCAACTTACTTTTGCATGAGCCGATGCAGGAATGATGGTCATGCTTCCCTCGCCTTGAAAACCGCTCCAGATGCCATTGATATCCAGTGTCGGTCTGGCGCCTCTGCGCTCGAGTGTTGTGTAACCCTCTTCACCGACCAACTCTGGAACTCCGATTGACGCCAGGTAGGCAGTTTCGTTGAAGGGAAGGGCAGCGAACTCCTTCCGGTCGGTCTCCGATAGCGGAATAACATCATCGTAGAAACCGGTAACGAGTACTCGTCCTGAATCATCTTTTAGGTTGGCCAGAATCTCGCAGAGCGCATTTGCGGGATTTTTTACTGTGCCTCCAAAACTGCCGGAGTGCAGGTCGCCAGATGGGCCGGTTACATCAATTTGTATGTAGGTAATTCCCCGCAAGCCGACTGTGATTGCAGGAATATTGCCGTCAAAGAAGCCGGTATCGGAGATGATTGCGACATCTGCTGAAAGTCGGTGTCTGTTGCTCTCCAGCCAGTCGCTCAAGTGTGCTGAACTTGCCTCTTCTTCGCCCTCAAAGATGAAACGAAGATTTACGGGAATTCGACTCCGAGTAGCGAGCAGCGCTTCAACGGCCTTGAGATGAATGTGGATCTGCCCCTTGTCATCGGCTGCCCCGCGCCCGATCATACGATTGCCGCTTACTGCTGGTTCGAAAGGATCGGTATGCCATTCTGAGAGAGGTTCTACTGGTTGGACGTCATAATGTCCGTAGACGAGGACTGTCGGAGCTCCCGGCGCATGAATCCAGTCGCCGTAGACCATTGGTAGCCCTGCGGTCTCGCTCACTTCGGCGTTTTCGATGCCAATGCGTCCAAGTTCATCAGCCAACCAGACCGCAGCCCGTCGACAATCGGGCGCCCGTTGGGGAAGCGTCGAGATGGATGGAATTCGAAGGAATTCTTTGTACGACTCAAGTCGTTCCACCGCCGTGCTAGTTAAAAATGCCTCAAGATCTGAATTGCTCACGCGTCAGTCCCCTTTCACGAACCCCGCCGTACCGATGGATGCAACTTCGTAGGTATCTAGATGACCAGCAGAAACCGGTCGGTCAATCAATACACTTTGACGCCGAGTTGGCGGCAGAAGCGAATTAGTCCAAGAGGGAAGTGCCGCCCTTCCTACTCAATCTAAAGGCCATCGAACTAACTGATGGGTTCAAAACCACGCCGTCACTCTGGATCGGAAAGCCAAGTTCAGTTGCTCCGATGCTGAACTGCGTAGAGCGCAAGACAGGTTGGTCTTCCAAAATTCGACCGCTTGTCTTGATTATGCCAGGGTTCAAGTCTTAATACGTATGAGCCATCAACATAGCTATCAGTTCTGAGAAGTCACCGACCGGAAGGCTAACTAAGTGCTTCTCCGCCGTCCGCTGCTGCGATCGCGCAGCCTCCTCGATAGTGAGCGCCCCCCATTTCCGCAAGATGCCAAGATCTGCCGGAAGCCACATGGCTCTGTCATAACCGAGAGTTCCTTGGGAAACTTCACGGTATGCCTGTGGCTAGGAATAACCACGAAGAATCTGGGCGTAACCATTTGCCAGCTGCTTGCCCGAGAAAGGAACCGCTTCAATTCAATCGAGAGACCGTCCATAAAACAGGGACATGAAAACAGGGAAGGTTTGGTATCACAATTGAACGTTACGTCCGGCAAGTGTTTTCTTGGCGAAGATATGAGTTCTCGCGCCTGCCTCTTCCATAAAATGCTTTTTCACCTTGATTGCGCTTGGATGAACCTTCGTGGAGCGGATCGTTGTTCTTGCGGGTGGGATCGGCGGCGCCCGTTTCCTCCGCGGGCTACGTGCCGTAGCCCCAAACTCTAAGGTAACCGTCATCGGCAACACCGGTGATGACATAACTCTCTTCGGACTGCGGATTAGTCCAGATCTAGACACTCTCATGTACACGCTGGCTGGTGTTGCGAACGACGAGACCGGATGGGGACGAGACGATGAGACCTTCAAAGCGAAAGACGAACTTGCAGCCTTCGGCTTTGGTCCCACCTGGTTCGGTCTAGGAGATAAAGATCTGGCGACACATCTGATTCGGACCGAAATGCTAAACGCCGGAGATTCACTTACGGCGGTCACCGCAGCACTTGCCAAGCGTTGGGATTTAGGTGTTGAACTGCTTCCAATGTGTGATGAGCGCGTCCAAACGCATGTAAAAATTAGTGACGAGAGCGGGAGTCGCTTCATACATTTTCAAGAATGGTGGATCCGTCTTCGAGCACAACCTGTGGCAGAGCAGATTGTCGCGGTCAATGCGAAAGCGGCGAAACCAGCAGATGGCGTATTAGAAGCGATCGAAGTGGCAGATTTGATTCTTTTTCCACCAAGCAATCCGGTGGTTTCGATTGGCACTATTCTCCAAGTACCCGGGATTTCGGATGCCTTGAAGGCGGCTAGCGCAGCTATCGTTGGAGTTTCGCCGATCATTGGTGGTGCGCCCGTGCGCGGGATGGCCGATAAATGCCTAGACAGTATTGGTGTCGCCACGAGTGCAGCCGCCGTTGGCGCTCACTATGGAGCAAGATCAGCCGGTGGCCTACTTGACGGTTGGCTTGTGGACACGGTCGATGCAGCGACCTCAATCTCGGGCATCGAGGTGCGCTCTCTGCCGCTCCTCATGATAGATATGGACTCCACCAATGCCATCGCCAGCGCGACAGTTGAATTGGCACGTGACTTGCAGAAGCATAGAAGTATTTCGTGACTTCTTTTTCAATCACTGGTGTTGAAGGATTACCAGAAATCATCGCCGGAGATGACCTAGCGACACTAATTTTGAAAGCCTGTTCGCTGCAAGACGGCGACATAGTAGTCGTAACGAGCAAAATCATTAGCAAGTCGGAAGGAGCGTCGCTTGATGCGCACAGCCGCGATTCGGCCATTGCAACCGAAACTATGCGGATAGTTGCCCAACGAGGGACAACCACAATCAGCCAGACTCGACACGGATTTGTGATGGCAGCAGCTGGGGTTGATGCCTCGAATCTGCCTGAAGGTAAAGTGGCGTTGCTGCCAGTTGATTCTGATGAGAGCGCTCGCAGTTTGTGCGCTTCATTGAAAGAGAGAACAGGCAAGAAGATTGCGGTACTGATTACTGACACCTTTGGTAGACCTTGGCGTGAGGGATTGATTGATCAGGCGGTTGGGTGCGCGGGGTTGCAGGTCTTCGAAGATCATCGCGGCAAATTCGACAAGTTTGGTAATGAATTGCACGCCACGATAACCGCGATTGCCGATGAGCTTGCCTCCGCGAGTGAATTAGTGCGAAGTAAACTTTCGCAAGTTCCCGTAGCGGTAATTTCCGGCCTGTCGCAATACGTGATCGCCGAGAATGGTGATGGCGTTTCTGCGTTGATTCGTAAGCCCGTCGATGATTGGTTTCGGCTTGGTCATCGAGAAACAATTTCGTCGCGTCGCACTATCCGAGACTTTACCGATACGCCCGTCGATGATGAGTTAGTGCGGGCAGCGATCGGTGCCGCGATCACGGCACCGGCACCGCATCATTCATCACCATGGCGCTTTGCGGTTGTGAAGGACGAGAGAATCAAGAAACGATTGCTTGATGAAATGGCGCAGGCTTGGCGCGGAGATCTTGCGAGTGACTCTTTTGACGATGTGAGCATCGATAAGCGCATCACTCGTGGGGCATTTTTGTCCAAGGCTCCAGTACTCGTGATTCCTTGTCTAGTTAGAGATGCGGCACATATTTACAGAGACGTGGAGCGAAATAAAGCAGAAGCAAATATGTTCACTCTTGCAGGTGGAGCGGCTATACAGAATTTCTTGCTCTTTCTCAATGCCGAAGGTCTTGGCGCTGCATGGGTATCCGCAGCGCTCTTCTGCGCCCCTGTCGTGCGGCGAGTGCTGGATCTGGATGCTACCTGGGAACCGCTAGGCACCATCGCGATCGGGCATCCAGCGGCCACTCCAATTCCGCGATCGCCTCTAGATATCGATCACATCACGCGCATGTATTGATCATTCTCCAGCGTGTGTAATTTTCTAGCTATAAATGCTTGTTGTCTTCTACCGAGTGTGTCGGCGTTCAGAGTCCTTTGGCCACGTCCGGTAGTCCGGAGATCAAGACTCCCGAGTGTGCCTTGTATTGCTTATTGATTGATATAAGGACCGCCGTAAAAGGTTCTAGATAGCGTGCCAACCGCAACCCACCTGCAGCGATGCCCGGCTTACCAGTTATCAGGCTTGCTAAGGCAACAATAACCTGACGAGCATCCGGATCGTCAGCACAGACAAGCACGTCATCATCCGTAAGTAGTTCAGCATCGCCGAGAAGGGATACGGCTGAGAGGTGATGGAATGCGCCAACTATTTTCGAATTCGGCAGGAGAGCCGCGGCTTGCTCGGCGGCGCTACCTTCTTCGACGTTAAGGCCGAAGGGCCCCAGACCGTCAAAGCCAAGCGGGTTTACGCAACTCACCACGATCTTGCCTTCCAAATAAGGACGCAATTCGATCAACAGTTCACTGTGTCCCTTGAAAGGGACTGCGAGGATTACCACATCCGCGTCTTTGGTCGCATTAGCGTTATCGGTACCGCTGATGTTCAAGCCGGTGGGCAATCTGGCGCCTAATTCATCGGCTGCCGCCGCTGCTCTCTCGGGGGTTCTGGATCCGAGAATCACAGGGTGGCCGGCTTTGGCGAACCGGTAGCCAAGACCCTTGCCCTGGGGTCCGGTCCCACCAAGAATGGCGATCTTGAACATGGTCATTTTTCTCCACCTAATGTTTTGTTGAGGCTAGGGTATCTGTGCGATGGCCTAAACATCAAAGCGCACGGAGTCTGCGCATCGCCGTCTAAGTTATGCCATTTCGAGGAACGATAGAGTCTAACTCCTGGATAATTGCGATTGAGGCATAAGCAAAAGTATTTCACCAAAAGTATTTCACGATGAGTGGTCACAGTGCATTTAGTGACGCTGGTGTGATGCGCCTTTGTTGCGCGACTATTTGTTAATGTCGCTAGACGATTATGAAGACATTAGGCTTGTGGCGATTCACCCGAACTTACGGAGATCTAAAGAGGAGTTTGCCGTTCCTATGACCCCTACTACGACCGAACAGAACGCATCGCACACAACCCACCTGCTAGCACCTGCCAACTCGGTGGTCCCGGGCATCGATCTAGTGACAGCTGTGGGCCTGATTCCAATTACAGAAGGCTCCGAGTTCGAGAACCTACTCGCCCGCGCGTCAGTTCTGCGAGATTTACGTGGTCACGGCCAAGTTACTTACTCTCCCAAAGTCTTCATTCCACTTACGAAACTCTGTCGGGACGTCTGCCATTACTGCACTTTCGCCCAGCCCCCACGTCGTGGCGAACGGGCGTACCTGAATCTTGAGGAGGTATTGCAGATTGCTCGGGCAGGAGTAGCTGCGGGTTGCCGCGAGGCGCTTTTCACCCTTGGCGACAAGCCAGAATTGCGCTATGCCGTAGCTCGCAATGAACTGGCCGAATATGGCCATCAAACGACGATCTCTTACCTAGCTGAAGTTGCCGGCATTGTCCTAAAAGAGACTGGGTTGTTGCCGCATATAAACGCAGGTGTGGTAACAGAAGAAGAGTTGGCAAAACTTCGAAAGGTCTCGCCCTCCCAGGGAATCATGCTTGAGAGCACGAGTCCTCGGTTAGGCGAAAAGGGTCAGCCGCATTATGGCTCTCCAGACAAATCGCCAGAGCGCCGGCTTGCCACGATCGAAGCCGCCGGCCGCTTGTCGATCCCGTTTACGACCGGAATTCTCATCGGAATTGGCGAAACCCGGGAAGAGCGAATTGATGCTCTCTTCGCCATCGCTGATCTGCACGCCCGCTACGGCCATATCCAAGAGGTGATCGTCCAAAACTTCCGGGCAAAGCCAGGAACGAAGATGGCCGACTACCCAGAGCCCTCGCTTGACGATCATCTCTGGACGATCGCCGTAGCCCGGCTGATCCTGGGCAGTGAAGTGCACATCCAGGCTCCACCTAACCTGACCGAGGATTTTGGTCGGCTCCTTGACGCTGGGATCGATGACTGGGGCGGCATCTCGCCCGTCACGCTCGACCATGTAAACCCAGAGGCGCCCTGGCCAGAGCTAGAGCAACTAGCATCGGTAACGGAGTCTCGCGGACTAACGCTCCTGCCGCGGCTTACCACATACCCGGAATACGTGAAAGACGCGACAATTTGGCTTGACGAAGCAGTCACGCCCGCCGTGCTGGAACTAGCTGATGGTGCCAACCTCTCTCGCGACGACTCCTGGTTCGCCGGGATCACGCCGGATGGACCCGAACTTTCTACGTTGACCTCAGGTGTCGTACCGACCAAGTCACGCGATTCCATAATTGGAATACTTGAGCGGGCAGTTGGCGGTGATTCGCTGACGGAATCGCAGATTGTCCGTCTCTTCCAAGCCCGAGGTGGGGAAGTACGTCTTGTGACCGAGGCCGCTAATGAACTTCGGCAGGCGATCAATGGTGATGAAGTCACTTACGTTGTCAACCGAAATATTAACTACACGAATGTTTGCTCGTACCACTGCCAATTCTGCGCATTCAGCAAAGGCAAATTGGCCGAAAATCTGCGCGGCAAGTCCTACCTCCTGCCGCTGGAGGAGATCGTTCGGCGTAGCCACGAGGCCTGGGCGCGCGGAGCAACAGAGGTCTGTCTGCAGGGTGGGATCCACCCTGACTTCACTGGCGAGTTCTACCTTGAGGTTCTGCGTGCAATCAAAACTGAATTGCCGACCATGCACGTCCACGCATTCTCGCCGCTGGAAGTTAGCCAAGGGGCCCGCACCCTCGGACTGAAACTGGAGGACTACCTCGCACAACTTCGTGATGCAGGCCTTGGCAGCCTTCCCGGGACGGCAGCTGAAATCCTCGACGACGATATTCGGGCAATCATCTGCCCAGACAAACTCAACACGGCCGAGTGGGTAGAAGTGATCGAGACAGCCCACCGAGTCGGACTGCCGACAACTAGCACAATCATGTTCGGACACGTCGAGGGGTATGACTCCTGGGCTCGCCACCTGCTGGTCCTGCGTGGTATCCAAGAGCGAACCGGCGGCATCACCGAGTTCGTTCCGCTGCCATTCGTCCACCTAGAGGCACCGCTATATCTCAAGGGTAGAGCTCGGCGCGGCCCTACCTATCGCGAGTCGATCCTGATGCACGGAGTCAGCCGACTCGCCCTCAACCCGCTCATCCATCGGATCCAAGCCTCGTGGGTGAAACTTGGCCCAACCGGTGCAGCTGCTGCGCTCCAAAGCGGCGCAAATGATATGGGTGGAACGCTGATGAATGAGTCAATATCGCGGGCCGCAGGCGCCGGGCATGGCGAGGAGTTGTCTCCAGAGGAGATGGAAACGATTATTCATTCGGTGGGACGGAATTCAAAGCAGCGCACAACTCTCTACCGCCAGCCACCTGTTGCACAGGTTCGCCGCTCGTTCGGCTCACCACCACTTTCTCAATTGAGTCAGCCGACGGACCTACGACTCTTCCGAGCCGTTTGATTGAGTTTCAGCACTCTTCTATTGGACTTGGCCCGCATCTCCTTTTCGGAAAATGTTTTGGTCGCCATGAGATGAACCAATGGGGGATAGCAAGTGCGATCGTCGTCATTTTGTTTGAAGACCGTCAGGGAATTGCGTAATTCCAGGTGCCGACCAATATTGCGCTGGTGATGGATTGGCACGAGGAAAAAGTGCAGATATCAATTTAGGAAGGGCTCCAGGTCCGCTCGGGTGTTTTGGCCAAGCGCGCAACGAAATGTTTTGGACTTTCTAGAACACGAGAGCCTTAATACAAGTGTTGACACCAACCTTAAATTGCAGCATCGCCAATGTAGAAAGTTATGAAACTGCCGTGGATGTTTGATTCTGGCGGGATGTCACGAGACTGTTCCTCATTCAGATCGGGGAGCGCATTGCAGATGATCTGCGGTTCTGGGAGCAGTTTATAAACTCTCCCTGTACTGGAAGAACACATGGAAAGTTGAACCCACATGCGCGAACTCGGGCGCAATGCGTACTTTCGACCCCGACTGGCGCGCCCGAAGGGATTCGAAACCCGAGCGTCCTGGTGCGATGGATCCTGGTCATTTCGCGCTGGATTCGGACGATCTGCTCCATGCCTTGGCAACCTGTTAGGGCTGGGGGGTTGGTCTGACCAAGGGACGATTTCCTTTAGACTTCCCCCAGGACTTTCAGAGACGCGACCTTGCCATGACTTTTGCCATGACTTTTGTCGAGGCTTTTTGATTGATCCCGGGCCTCTAGCTCAGTCGGTAGAGCAACGGACTTTTAATCCGTGGGTCGTCGGTTCGATCCCGACGGGGCCCACCATCTCAAGATGGTGTTGAACACCGCGGTTTTCACGCTCAAATGGTCTGCTCCTGGTGCGGAGTCTCGCCTCAAGTGCGACCATCTATCTATGGCGCGTAACTTGGTCTTGCTCGGTTCGGGCGAGACGAGTCCCACGATGGTCACCCCACACCAAAAGATTTTCGAGCAGTTGTCCGAGGTCAGAGACCTAATAGCGGTCTACTTAGATACCTCCTATGGCTTTCAGGAGAACATCGACGAAATCTCAAGTCGGATTGAAGAGTATTTCCAAAATTCCGTCGGCACAAAGGTGGCCAGGGCCAGACTCCGCTCGACCGACGAGTCTGCAGCCTCGATCGGAGAGGCACTTGCCGCCGTCCGAGGAGCCTCGTGGGTTTTTGCCGGCCCTGGCAGCCCCACGTACGCTCTTGATGTTTGGCAGAAAACGGGGATGTCCGCGGCGCTGGAGGAGGTTCTGCAGCAAGGCGTTGTCATTTTTGCGTCGGCGGCTGCGGTAACCGCTGGGACTCATACCGTTCCGGTGTATGAAATCTACAAAGTTGGCGAAGCACCGGTCTGGCGTAAAGGGATGGATCTCTTGGGCAGAGTCACTGGTCTTAAGGCCGCGGTGATCCCACACTTCGACAATGCCGAAGGCGCCACTCACGACACTCGTTTCTGTTACATGGGTGAGCGCCGACTCTCGATGCTTGAGGCGCAGTTACCCGCCGATACATTCATTCTTGGGGTCGACGAACATACGGGCGTTCGAATCGATCTCGACGAACAACGTGCCCATGTTTTCGGTCGCGGAAAACTGAGCGTCCGAATGGATGGCCGAATCTGGACGGTGTCGGCGGGGGAAAGTGTTTCGGTACGGGAGATTGCTGATCATGCCGGAACGAGACTCGTGAATGTTGCCGCTGAAGCTGCAGACCGAGTCGAGGCGCGACACGTCGAAGAGATGCTCGAATCTGGCCGAGTTAAGGATGCTGTTAGTGCCCTGCTAAACCTGGATGAGATAGAGCGCGATATCGACACACGTGCGATTGTCCATGCACTTATAACGCGCCTTGGGCAATTGGCGGTTAGCCCTAGCGTGGATGTGCGCACAATTGTTAGTCCTTTTGTTGAGGCGCTGATTCAAGTTCGGCAACTAGCTCGCGCCGAGAAGCGCTGGGACGAAGCCGACAGAATTCGCGATCGGTTGACCGAATTAAAAGTTACGATTCGCGACGATTCTGGGGAGTCGTCGTGGGAGATCGAGCTGACATGACACCAGGGCCGATTGCCTTAGTTGGTTCCGGCGAATATCTGCCGATCATGCTGGAAATAGAGCGCGAACTTCTTATGGGACGCCCGGGTAAGTATGTGCAGATTCCCTTGGCGGCGGGGTTGGAAGGTGATGATTCGTTTGACTATTGGGTGCGTTTGGGGAAAGAACAGGCGGATCGCCTCGGCGCTGATGCGATTTCTATCCATGTTCGCGATCACGAAGGCGCTGATGATCCATCGCATGCCGAAATGATTCGCGGCGCTGGGCTCATTTATTTATCAGGTGGTAATCCGAGCCACTTGGCAAAGTCACTTAGCGGAACGGCGTTGTGGGCGGCGATTGTCGAAGAGTGGGAGGGTGGAGCCGCTCTTGCCGGGTGCAGTGCGGGGGCGATGGCATTGACCGGCTGGGTACCTGCGCTTCGATTGCCATTTCAAGAACCGACGCCGGGCCTTGGCCTGCTCCCACACCTTCGGGTAATGCCGCATTTTGATCGCTTTTTCGCTCGAGTTCCCGAACTGCTATCGCGCTTTTCTGACGTTCCCGAGGGCATCTCCGTCGTGGGGATCGATGAAGACACTGCGCTAGTCGGTGGACCGTATGAGTGGACCGTCAAGGGCCATAAGTCGGTCTGGTTACTCGACGGATCAGGGCGTCAAGAGTTCAGCGTCGGGGACCGGCTTCTGACACCACCCCTCTGAGATGAACCGCGCCTGTGGGCTTGGCGAGGATTGGCCGTGCGGCAAATTTTGGACGCCGCTCGGCGTAGGGTAGCCCGGTGAATAACAGTTGGTTCCTCGATATAAACCATTTTGCGCGTTCGACGCCGTGGCTCCATGCGTTCTTTACTGCCTATGCCGAATATGGCATAGGTCTTTTTGCAGTCCTGATGCTAATTGCCTGGTGGGTCTCTCGTCGGGAGATGGATCGAGTTATGGCTGCGGTTTTACTCACGCCGATAGTGGCGGTGTTTTCGTTCATCATTAACCAGCCAATCTCCAGCCATTTCAAACACCCGCGCCCATTTACGATCTGGCCCAATGTGCTTGTCCTTGTCACCAAGACTCATGATTGGTCATTTCCCAGTGATCACGCGGTCGCAAGTGGTGCCATCACGGTCGCCCTCTTCTACGTCTCCCGAAAGCTTGGCTTAGTAGCTTCGGCGTTGGCATTGGTCATGGCCTTTGCCCGTGTTTACGTCGGCGTTCATTTTCCGATGGACGTAGTGGTTGGCCTTTTGGAGGGTGGGCTAATTGCAGGCTTATTCAGTTTTCTCTTTAGCGCGACGCTGACAAGGTGGGTGCATGTGCTCCGCCGAAACAGGCTGACTGGAATTCTGCTTTCTGATCGGTGAGGCAACCGCCGCTCACGCAAATTAGAGGGAGGGCGCAAATCATGTTCAGCGTCGTAGTCCTTTCCGGCGGTAGAGCGAGCAGACTTGGTCGTGATAAAGCGTCCACGCTGATAAATGGCGTAACCATGATGGAGCGCATCTTTCGTACGATCCCAAATGATGCCCAGGTTATTGTCGTAGGCGAGTATCTACTGGATTCAGATCGAGATGTTATCGTCACGCGCGAAAGCCCCGTTGGAGCAGGACCGCTTGCCGCGTTAACAGCCGGAGTGGCTGAAATAGCGCACGATCAGTTTCTTTTGCTAGCTGTTGACATGCCTTTCGTGGGCGATATTGGTCAACGACTTCTGGAGTTGCTACGTGATTCACCGACCGAGAATGACGCCATCATCCCTATAGATTCAGTTGGAAACTTACAACCTCTTTGTGCTGCCTATCGCACGGAGTCAGTGAGAAATGCCCTATCAAGTGTCGGCATCGTCGTGAATGGATCTATTAAGCGCTTACTCGGCGAGCTGCATTTTGAGACGCTTAATGAAACAGACCCATGGATGCTGTCGGACGTGGATACGCCAAAAGACCTTCAAGATGCTCGAGACCACGCACGAAGCACCGAAGGCGCGCGACCGCGATCTGGAACCTAAAACATCAAATTTTGAATAGTTGGAAGTAGTTTTTGTATATCGGTCTTGGGCAGATACGAATCTATTGCACCCTGGCTGTCTATCTCATCTAAAACATTCTCAGACGTGAACAATATAATCTTCGTGTCCGATGCGACGGCCTTGATCAATGGCGCTATCTCCAGCCCAGTTGCTTGACCCTCAATGTGGTGATCCAGAATGACAAGATCAGGCGAGAACAGTTGGGCAAGGGTGATAGCGTCGTCAGCGGAATCTGAATGCCCGCAAATGGCAAGTTGGGCATCCTCGCGGATGATGCGCTCGATCAGTAGACGCGTGTCCAGATCGTCTTCAACTACGAGAATTTGGATCAAAAGTCTCATGATGTATTCCGCTCAGAAGCAGTGGCTGGACGCATGAATACCCATTCTCGAAAATAATTCTGATTAATCTCGTTGATCTAAGAGCCGACGGGAGTTAACCGAGTGGTCTAAAGGACATGCGTATCGGTAACTTGCCGGTACAAGGACGCTAAACTTTCATCCGCGCGATTCACTAACTTTTTCTGGACATTTTCTAAGCGGTTCTCTAACAGTTTGAGAAGTGAAGACTTACAACATGAACTTTCTATGCCAATTCAGGCATTGAGTTAAGGCGCTGTTGTCCGTGCCAGGGGAATCGTGAATGAGAAGGTGCTGCCGCCGCCAGGAGTGTCGCTGTACCAGATTTTGCCACCTTGGGCTTCCACGATTGTCCTGCAAATGTAAAGTCCAAGACCAGTGCCCCTGACTTTCCTGCCATCAGCCGATGCGATTCGGCTGAAGCGTTGGAACAATCTTTCGCGGTCTTCAGCGCGGATCCCAATTCCGCGGTCAGCCACTGAAACCTGGATCGAGCCTACAGACACTGACAGGCTTACAACGATGGGTTGATCATCCGGCGAAAATTTACGCGCATTGGAAATAAGGTTTGCAAGCACCTCTGCCTGGCGTTCTAGATCACCAAATACTAAAGGCAGAGCATCCGGGGAGATTAAACTGATTTGCCGCACTCCGCCAGGGCTAGTTTCCTGGAAAATACTCCGGGTAGTCAGTTCCTGTACATCGAAAACATTGTTGTTGAAGGTAAATTTACCTGATTGAAATTGAGCTACTTGAAGCACATTTTCTACTAACTCGACCAAGCGCTCAGTGTTACGAGCGATCACCTGGAGGTGCTGGAACTTTCCCTCGTCTGACAGCCTCTCCCACTGATCCATAAGTAGCTGTGCGAAGCCGCTTATAGAAGTCGTAGGGGAGCGGATATCATGAACCGCCATCGCGACAAAGTCATTTCTGACATCGTCTAAGTGTTCTGCAAGCTCTTTCTGGGTAGTTATGTCACGGATGATAAGGGTCATCCCCGTGACGGATTCACTCGAGTCGCGGATGGGCGAAATGGTCATGGAAACGGTAATCGCTCGGCCGTCTTTCCTGAGTCTTAAGGTTTCATATTGATCAAATGGAAGATTCTGGCTGGCGCTTTCGAGAAAGGTAGCTAATTCGCTTAATCGATCTGGTGGTATCAGAAAACTGCCAGTCCGGCCGAGAGTCTCTTCTGCTGAGTAACCATAGATTCGCTCAGCGGCGGGGTTCCAACTTGTGATGACTCCGTCAAGATTGGTACTTATTATTCCGTCATTAGAGGACTCAACGACCGATGCCATCTTGCGAATGTAATCAAGCGTCTTTACTTGTTCAGTGATGTCTCGAATGACGCCAGTCGTACCAATCACATCTCCTGACGTATTGTGAATTGGTGAAACGCTTAAGGAGACTGGGAACTTGGTTCCATCCTTTCTGACCCGCACGGTTTCGTATTGCGCAACTCTTTCATTATTCCGAATTTTTCCGAGGATGAAGGACATATCGCGCTTCATCTCCGATGGGACAAGAATCGATAGACTCTTTCCGACGACTTCTTTAGCCAAATAGCCAAAAATACGTTCAGCTGCTGGATTCCAGATAGTGATTGTTCCATCTAGCTCTGTTCCCATAATTGCATCATCAGATTGCTCCACAAGCGTGGCCATCATGGCGTCTTGGCTATGAACTCGATCCTGTTCCGTCAGGACACGAATTGCGCTTGATAAGAATTCTCCGGATTGAGTCTTGAACTGATTCGAACTGACTTCGAAAGCGAATTCCATTCCATCTTTGCCAAGGCCATAAAGAACGGGTCTAACGTCCATGCTCCAGGCTTCCGATTCGAACAAGAAAGGGCTTCTGCCACCGGCCTGCTTGGCTCGGAAACGAGCCGGCATCAAGAACTCAACGGGTTGTTGGAGCATCTCCATTCGGCTGTAACCGAAGACTTCTTCGGTCTTTGAGTTTAGGTTGACTATACGTCCCTCGTTATCAACGACGAGCATGGCATCATGGGCTGCTTCCAGGAAATTGCCGATGGCTTGCTCTTCCGTGAGTTGCCAAGTTAATTCTCGAACTACCGCGGCGACGCCGGCGATTTTGTATTGGCCTTCACGAATTGGCGAGAGCGATATGGAAATTGGAACTAAGTCGCCGATCTTTCTGATATGCATAGCCTCATAGGGAGTTACGTTGTGCCCATCTCTGATTCGTTGCAACAAGTTATGAAACGAGTCCAGGTGCTCGGGCGATATTAGGCGCGAGAAGTCCTGTCCCAACATCTCCGCAGTTGAGTATCCGTACATCCGCTCGGCCGCGTAGTTCCAACTGGTGATTATTCCATCGAAATTCATGCTCATGAGGGCAAAATCGATGGACTCAAGGATGGACTCCATCGAAGGTGTTTGAATCTTCTCCGCTTTGTTTCGCATGATGCCTGTCCCACGCCTCGTCTCTTGCACTCTTGGCTGGGTCGCTGTTAATCCACAACCCAATTGCGCGGAAATTCGATCCCGGCCAATTATGCTGGTTTCGCCCTCCTTTCTGCTTAACCGGCGCGTAAATCAAGTAACCAATTGCGCATGTCCCCTGGCTGGCGGCTTTCGTTCGCGAGTAACTTGGGACACTATTCAGTTTCGAGTTCAGAGGGGGTATTAGTTAAGTTGGTGAACCGTAATAACCTCTCCGATGCCCTAGTTCTGGTTGTGGATGATGACGAAGACATCAGAAGTTTGATTTCGTACATCTTTGAATACAGTGGTTGTCGGGTGTTAACAGCAACTACTGGTGACAGCGCATTGCTCTTGACTGAGCAATATGAACCGGATCTCATCGTGCTCGATCTCATGCTGCCTGACTTTTCTGGATTTGAGGTAGTCAAGTGCATAAGAACCAGCTCCGTGGTTGAGGTGAACTTAACTCCCGTAATAATGCTGAGCGCAGCCCCACAGATCCAAAATGCAGACACCTGGCAAGCCGACAGCACAATTGAATATCTCGGGAAACCGTTCAAACCTGCGGTGCTATTGGCAAGGGCGGCAGCCATCGTGACCGGGATTGACACCCGGGTGCGAACTAACGTCTAACTATTGCCAAAAGTAGCATCTCGAACCACGATGGGCAGATGGAATTGCTCGGGGTGGAAGAGTTCGTTCGGCAGCGTAGGGCTGACGTTTTATCGCGGGCAATCGGCTCGCTTGAGAATTCATCTCCCGGCGAACTTCAAGCGATTACACACCGAATCGCCGGCGCACTTTCTCTTTACTCCTTCGCGGAAGAGGGGAATCAAGCACGGGCTTTCTCCGGTTGGTTGGCCGAGAATCAGCTAGCTGATGACTCCGAAATCACTAGGCGTCGCGATGAGCTGCTCCGACTCTTGAAAGATGCGTTTATAGTATGAGAGATGCCTGGGGAATATAGGAGATGGTGAGTTGCAGATGAGCACCATCCTAATTGTTGACGACTATGCAGATTCCAGGCTGTTTGTCAGAACTAGTCTTGAATCGGAAGGCTACAAGGTAGTAGAGGTTTCCGATGGCAACATGGCGCTGTCGTTCTGTGATGCTAGCGACCCTGATCTAATCATTTTGGACCTGATGCTCGGCCAACCAGATGGACTTGAGGTCTGTCGGCAAATCAGGCAGAAATCGAGCGTCCCAATAATTATGCTCACTTCACGCTCAACCGAGATTGACGAGGCAATGAGCTTGGCGGCCGGGGCGGATGACTTCCTTTCAAAGCCAGTCTCTGGCCGAATTCTTTCGCTTCGGGTTGCCTCGCAATTAAGGCATACTGCTTATGAATCGGCTGATAAGGAATCAGGTTCCAAGCACAATGAGACAAATATACTGTCGTGGGGATCAATCGAAATCGATGTAAAGGCCAGAGAAGTTCGCATCGACTCAAAAGTTATAGCGCTAACCATTACCGAGTTTGAATTTCTCAAGGTGTTGGTGGGGAGTCCAAAACAGGTATTCACTCGAGAGCAACTGGCACCAGTGATCGGTGCGAGTAGTAGTTTTGGGCTTGAACACGCTTTGGATACGCATGCATCTCGCTTGCGCTTGAAAATTCGCCGTGCTGGCGGGCCAGATGTTGTTGTCTCAGTGCGCGGCGTCGGGTATCGGCTTTCTGCACCGAAGTGAATGGGGTAGAACTTATGGATGAATGGATCGCTGAAGTCAAAGCAGTTTTGGGCGTAACGGCGGAGGTTGATGTAGAGCTCCTACTCAACTTGGCTCGGGATGCTGCGCACAACGTAACTCGCCCCGCGGCTCCCATCACCACCTATTTGCTTGGGATCGCGGTGGCCATGGGTGCCGATCCTAAGGAGTCTGCAGACAAGGTTTCGCAACTGGCGTTGGCGCGGACTGGAGATTAGTAGGATTCGCGCCCGCGGCTTGCGCACACGCGAGATACCCGCTCGCCACCCATAAGTGGTAGATGCGAATGATTTGCATTAACCTCTTGATGTGGCCACAGACCTGAAGCCGGCGTTGGCGCGCCCTAGCCTTCGAAAGGCACTCAAGTTTGAACGCCACGAACTTCCCGCGCTCCTCGGAGTTTTAGGCTTTGTGACGCTTCTGCACGTGCTCGGTTGGGGACTTTTCATCTACTACAACTCCCAGCCTTCGTTTCACCAATTAACAGACGCTCACGGCGCTTTGATTTATGCGGGCGCTGGCGCACTCGCCTATGGCTTTGGGCTGCGTCATGCCTTTGACGCCGATCACATTTCGGCCATTGATGACACTACGAGATTAATGCTTGCTAAAGGCAAGAAGCCGCTCGGCGTTGGTCTTTTCTTCTCACTCGGCCACTCATCAATTGTTTTAGCGATGTCGGTAGCCGTGGCCTTTGCGGCAAAGAAGGCGATCGAATTCCAGGCCTCATATGCAGACCTCGGCGGCACGATCGGCGCCAGTGTTTCTGGCTTCTTCCTCTACGTCGTTGGAATTCTGAATCTCGTGATTTTGGTTGGAATCGTGAAGGTTTGGCGCCAAGCCAAGAGCGGAAAATTTTCACATGAGCACTTAGAGCAAATGCTCAACGATCGTGGCCTGGTGAAGAGACTTTTTAAAGGCAAATTTGCTCGTGGTTTCGATCATTCGTGGCAACTCTATCCAATCGGCCTACTGTTCGGTCTTGGTTTTGATACGGCGACGGAGGTGGCGTTACTTGCTCTTTCGGCCACTGCGGCGGTCGGGACTGTTGGCGGTTCGCTTCCGCCGTTGGCCATCATCGCGCTGCCGCTGATTTTCGCGGCGGGGATGTCGTTGATGGATTCGCTGGACGGCATCTTCATGACCAAGGCCTATTCATGGGCATTTACCAGCCCACTACGGAAGATCTACTACAACCTAACCACCACTGGGTTATCAATCTTTGTGGCCTTGGTCATCGGAACCATCGAGATCGTTAGCGTCCTGGCTAGCAAAACGTCTCTTGGAAGTCACCAGCCTTTTAAGAGTATTGCCGCAATAAATCTTGGGTCGATGGGACTATTCATCGTCGCCTCCTTTGTTGGGGCTTGGGTCATATCGGTCGTCATATGGAAATTCGGCAAGTATGAGGCACGTTATTCATCGGGGCTCGAAGAGACCTCACACAAACACGAGGACCTTCACTTGGATTAGAAGCCCAGGAGTGGGTTAGGGTAGTCAAACCAACGATCACAATGAGGTCATCGTTATGCCAGCAACACCTTCAGTAACACATGTTGAGAGTCCCCTCACTACCGCACTGTCACAATTACGTCGGGCGGTCGAAAATCTTGGCCTTCCAGAAGCGGAATGGGTAACGCTTTCAACGCCGCGTCGCATTTTGGAAGTAGCAGTGCCGCTGCGAAGAGACAATGAGTCGGTGGAAATGTTTAAGGGCTACCGAGTCCAATATTCAACCACGCGCGGTCCGTCAAAGGGTGGAGTTCGATTCCACCCCGATGTCGATCTCGACGAAACGATCGCACTCGCCATGCTCATGACCTGGAAGTGTGCCCTTACAAATTTACCTTTCGGTGGCGCCAAGGGTGCGGTGGCTGTTGACCCCAAAAAATTATCCTTGCGTGAAAATGAGCGACTCACTCGCCGTTACACGAGCGAGATCCTTCCCATCATTGGCCCTGAGCGCGATATTCCGGCTCCAGATGTTGGGACTGATGATCGAAACATGGCCTGGATGATGGACACCTATTCGGTCAACGCGGGTTATTCCGTGCCGGGTGTTGTAACCGGCAAACCTTTGGTGCTCGGTGGATCACTTGGTCGAAATTCTGCTACCGGTGATGGAGTTGCCATTGCCGCGCGGGAGGCTCTCATGGCGTCGGGAATGCCGGTAGAAGGCGCAACTGTGGCGATCCAGGGGTTTGGTAAGGTCGGGTACTGGGCAGCGATAGCCGTTGAAAAAATGGGCATGAAAGTTGTGGCCGTCAGCGACGTCGAGGGCGGTGTTATTGGATTCGACTCGGTTGATGACTTGTTTCATAACCTGCGTGATTCCGGCAGCGTCGTCAACACCCCTGGTGTCGACCGAATAACCCAGGACGAGTTACTGCACCTTGATGTCGACGTTTTGATTCCTGCAGCTCTCTCTGATGCGCTAACTGCGTCTAGTGCTCCCGGAGTTAAGGCGCGGATCGTCGTTGAAGGGGCAAACGCGCCTACAACTCCGGACGCCGATGATGCCCTGGCTGAGAACGGCACTCTTGTGGTGCCAGATATCCTGGCAAATAGCGGCGGCGTTGTCGTTTCATACTTTGAATGGGTCCAGGACAATCAGGTTTATTTCTGGACGGATGCTGAAATCGCAGAACGACTCAACACCTTGATGTTGAAAGCAATTTGGGAAGTTCGAGAGTACTCTGCAGCTCGTGGAATCACTTGGCGTGAGGCGGCAAACTCAATTGGCGTCGGTCGGGTCGCCGAGGCGCACCGGCTCAGAGGGCTTTACCCATGAGTAGTCGGATTAGCGTTGCGAGCATTCTGGCCGAAAGCGCTAACCGCTATCCAGAGACCGACGCTCTTGTGCTTGGCGAGGTTCGTGTTTCATATGCCGTTGCATGGGATCAGGCTCGGCGTTATGCCGCGGTGCTCCGAGACCGCGGCATCAAGCCGGGGGATCGCGTAGCAGTCCTGATTCCGAATGTCCCGCAGTTCGCATTTGCCTACTACGGGATTTTGGCATTGGGAGCGTGTGTCGTTCCAATTCACTCGTTGCTCAAGAGCGAAGAGATCGCCTATGCCTTGAAAGATTCCGGCTCAAAAGTTCTCATTGCGGCCGCTCCATTAATCGGCGAAGGCTTGCCGGCCGCACTTGAACTAGGCGTTGATATCGTCTCGGTACTAGATGGTGGCCCCGAAGAGATTGTGCGACTCGAATCCCTCGCGGCAGTTGCGACCCCAATCGAAACCTATTTGGCTCGAAAGCCTGAAGACGAAGCGGTGATTCTTTATACCTCTGGTACGACCGGAAAGCCAAAGGGAGCGATACTTACCCAGGACAATATTCTTTGGAATGTTCAGACGGTCGCTTTTGACACCATCGAGCTCAAACACGGTGATGTGCTGCTTGGCGCGCTCCCTCTGTTTCACTCTTTCGGGCAAACAGTCGTTCTTAACGCCGGTTTTCGAGTCGGCGCCACCATTGCCTTGGTGCCCAGGTTTGAACCTGGCGCAGTGCTCGATCTCTTGCTGAAAGAGAAAGTCACGATCATGGTCGGCGTTCCGACTATGTTCATCGGCTTACTCGAAGCGGCCAAAACTAATTCGATCCGGCCGCCGCTGCGAATAGCGGTTAGCGGCGGGTCAGCCTTGCCGCTTGCAGTGATCGACAAAGTGAAAGAAGTATTTGGAGTCGATATTTACGAGGGTTATGGCCTATCGGAAACTTCACCCGTTGCCACCTTTAATCAAGAGCGCTATGGCAGAAAACCGGGAACTGTCGGATGCGCAATCTGGGGCGTCGATGTCGAAATTGCTGATCCAGAAATCAGCGATCGAATCGAGTTCCTGCCGGTAGGCGAGCGTGGCGAGATTGTTATTCGGGGAAGCAATGTCTTCAACGGCTATTTGAACAAACCTGAAGAAACCGCTCAAGTCGTTATCGACGGATGGTTTCGCTCAGGAGATATTGGCCTAAAGGACGACGAAGGCTTCATCAGCATTGTCGATCGCACAAAAGATATGATCATTCGAGGCGGTTTTAATGTTTATCCGCGCGAGGTTGAGGAAGTCATCAATCGCTATCCGGGGATCAAGCAGGTTGCCGTTATCGGCGTACCTGATGATGTTCATGGCGAAGAAATCTTGGCCGTCGTGATTGCAGACGAGAGTGTTGTTATCGACGAACTGCGCGAATGGACCAAAGGGCATATCGGCAGCCATAAGTATCCTCGCCGGATCGAGTTCATCGACGAAATGCCATTGGGCCCCAGCGGTAAAGTGCTAAAACGAGTCCTGGTGGAACGTTTCTCCTAGACTTTGTCGAGGTCGATAACTTCACTCGTCCCGGTTGCTATCTCTATTTTTAATAGCGAACCGCTATTAAGTACATGTCCTTGGCGATCGCTTATTCCTGATGACCAGGCGGTAGTGAGGCCATTTTCACTGGCCCATTTCAACTCGTAATAGTTGGCCTCGGTTCCCTTAGGTCGATGATCGTCGCGGTGCTGGCTCAACACATATAGGTGATTACTCGTTAGTGCCAGGGCATTAATGGAGGAGTAGTCGAAAGTTTCAAGCGCGTGAACAGTATTAGCAAAAGCTACGACCAGATCCCCATCTGATTTCCGCGCCTGGGAGATGAGTGCAGCGAAATAGCGCTCTGAATCGGTTTCGCCTTCAAGATCGGCAAGCAGATCAGAATCAATCAAGGCGTCAAGATTTGGCCCACGGGGAATTCCGCCATTGTGGGCAAATGCGATTTCCCCTGCCGGTCCCTCCTTTAGGAAGGGGTGAGTGTTTGGAATGCAGACTTGCATAGCCTCTGTCGCCCAGCGCAAGTGCACGATTGCACTTGCGCTAGATACCGCCGTGGCCGAATTGCGGAAGGCACCGCTTTCGAAGGCAGGCAATTCATCGCGAATGAGCCTTACCGAGCCATCATCGTCGCGCCAAGCCATGCCCCAACCGTCTCGATGGAGTTCGCTCAACTTAATCAGATTATGGCGGTCTCCTCCGATGGCTTGGTCAAGAGTTAATTCGGTTGCGGCGGACCAGGCAAAGAGACGACACATGTGCAATATCCTAGGCGCTAATCTCAGAGCATGAGTCTCCACCTTGCGGCCAAGTCCGGCGATATCGCCGACCGGATCCTTCTTCCTGGCGATCCCCTGCGGGCGGAATGGATTGCCGAGAAGTTTTTTGAAAATCCCGTCTGCTACTCGACCGTGCGAAACATGTTGGGTTTCACCGGCACCTACCAAGGCAAACGCATTTCTGTACAGGGAACAGGCATGGGAGCGCCATCTATTTCGATCTATGCACATGAGCTCTTCGTAGATTATGACGTCCAGATTGCGATCCGAGTGGGGACCTGCGGTGCAATTCAAGACTTCTTGCGCCCACGCGATCTCATTCTTGCGATGTCGGCCTCAACCGACTCGTCAATCAACCGACGCGCCCTCGGCGGCCTGGATCTTGCGCCGAATGCCGATTTTGGGCTTTTGAAGAGCGCAGATCTAATCGCAACTGAGCGCAAATTGAGTCAAACGGTAGGCGGGGTCGCATCAATGGATCTCTTCTATGACCCAACCGACGCCTTGGATAGGTTCAGAGAGTATGGAGTGCTGGGCCTTGAAATGGAGACGAGTGCTCTTTATTCACTAGCGCTAAAGCACCGACGCCGGGCACTTTCCATTGTCACGGTAAGTGACCAGATTCTTACTGGTGAAAAATTATCGGCCGAGGAACGCGAACAGAGCCTCTCCGAGATGGCTGAGTTGGCGCTGGCAACAGCCGTTTCTTGTTAACGCAATTTGCTGCTGGCGCTGATCAGTTGAACCAATTGCGCGGGCTGGTCGCACGTCACAATCAACCGGGAAAATGCTTCATTTCGCAGATTTACGACGATGACTGGTCGCCTCCCGTAAATGGCACAGAAGTCTTTTCGTTTTTTCCATCGCATGGTTCCAACCATGATCACCCCCGGAAACCCGGTGCCAGGAGCGCGAATTCCACGAAGGATTCGCCATGGCCTATCAGAAATTTCAACATCTGCGATGTTGTGCAGTGGAATTCGAATGTCGGCGTGGAGCGCTGCTAACTGTTCCCATCCACTTAAACTCAAGTGAAGATTCTCACCTTCTATCAGGAGTCTTGCCATGAACGCTCACCAACTTTCGGTTGTATCGGGCGATTTGAAAGACGCCAATGGCCCAGATCGGGAATTGAACCATGAAAGCCAATTTAAACGACGTGATCGAGTAACTTCCTCGCCACTGCAAGATTATGCCAATGCCGAACATCGCAATCAAGGCTGCGATGAACCCTGCTGCATTGATGAATCCATCTGCCGTCCCAATGCGTTCAACTGGAATCCAAAGTCGTGCGTGGGCAAAACCGATTAGCGATCCAGGCCCACCTACGGCGAGAGCGACAACCAAAACCACGATGAGGGCAGTAGGGATCCGCCCCGGCCAACAGAGGGTGGCCGTCCAAGCAGTAACTTGAGAAGCGGTTATCGTGTACGTCATTTTTGTTAAATGTTCTGGATAGCGAGACGTGAGAATTGCCAGAGTGAATCCGCCCAGGGCTCCGACAACAACAATGATGGTGAGGAAACTTGAGGCTGCATACTTTGAGTAGCCCTCCGCTTTGACGAGAAAAGGCACGCCCCAAAGGAGAGCAAAGGCGCTAGTTGCAAATGGTGTTGTCCAGTGAGACCAGAAGCCCAGTCGCATTGCTGGATTGCGCCAAACGGCATGCAAGTTTGCGCTTACAGATTTCTTGGTAGGCCAGGATCGGTGAGCCCCTTTTATGGGCGATTCTTTTAGGAAGAGCAGCGTGATGGTGGCAGAGGCGAATGAAAGAATGGCCAATGAGTTAAATGCAATGCTCCAACCGCGTAGGTGCAGAAGAGCGGCGAAGGGTATGGCGCTGAGCAATTGGCCAAACCAGCCGAGAAGTCCGGTGATCTGGGTCATGATGGGCACTCGATTTGCCGGAAACCAGGATGTTGTCAGACGCAATACGGAGATGAAACTCATGGCGTCGCCGAGCCCAACTACAGCTCGGCCGAGAATGGCTGGAACTGGCGAGTGTGAGGTGGCTAAAAGCAGCTGACCGAGTGCCATCAGGAAGGCACCCCCAGCGATCATGGCTCGCGGTCCGAAGTGATCGATAGCGAGCCCGACCGGCAACTGTGCCAAGGCGTAGACCAAGAGTTGGAGGGCGGTAAAAAGGCTTAGTACCGTGGGTCCAATATTGAAACGGTGAGCCGCTTCAATCGCCGCCACGCCAAAGGAAGTTCGATTGGTGACAGCGTCAATATAGGCGGCGGCACCAAGGCCCCAGAAAAGGTATGGAGTTAAACGCCCTCCGTTATCGGCTCTAGAAAGGGATACGCTTGCCCCTGGGGAAACCACGTCTTAAGCCTAGGTCAGGATCCTGACTCGGCGCTTGGTTCGATCTCAGGTAACTCACAGGAAAGACAGGCAGGCTCGGGCTATGTCCGCAACCAATCGTGCTCAACGTCAACATCAACGGGGCGGCGACTATTCTGCGCTGGCAGTTGGACTCGGGCTAGGCATCACGATCGCAATCCAAGTCTCGACTATGACCAGCCATGACGTGAGTTCGACGGCAGGCCTGATCACCGTCGTCGCTCGATTTGCCGCGCTTAGCGGCACCTACTTCGCTCTGGTTGGCCTATTGATGGTCGCCCGTATTCCGTGGGTTGAGCGATCGGTGGGACATGATCGATTGGTCACCTGGCATCGGAAACTCGGTCCATGGTCGCTGTACTTAATCGGGTTACACGTCACGCTTGTGGTCCTCGGGTACTCGATGAACGACAAGTTGCCCTATTACCGCGAACTCTGGAACCTGATAACCGCCTACCCGTGGATGCTTCCGGCTGCAGCTGGATTCATCCTCATGGTCATGGCTGGGGTGTCGTCTTACAAGAAGGCTCGTGCGCATATGAGTTACGAGACTTGGTGGGTAATCCATCTCTATACCTATCTCGCCGTCGGCCTTTCATTCATGCACCAAGTACTGACCGGCATCATGTTTATCGGTCACCCGATCAACAAAGCTTGGTGGATCAGTCTTTACGTTTTCGTCGGCGGCTCCATGGTCGCCTGGCGATTTTTTCTCCCGCTCTTTAGATCTATTCGACACCAACTCGTGGTCGACCGTGTTGTTGTGGAAGGGCCGGGCGTCGTAAGCATTCATATCAAAGGGCGGAAGCTGGATCGAATCGGAGCACAGGGTGGCCAATTCTTTGGTTGGCGCTTCTTGACCCAGAATTTTTGGTATCAGTCGCACCCTTATTCACTTTCTGCAGCGCCACATGACAAGTTAATGCGAATAACTGTTAAGGATCTCGGCGACCATTCACGGTCGCTTGCCAATCTAAAGCGGGGGACCCGGGTTCTTGCCGAAGGCCCTTATGGAATCTTCACCGTTGACCGGGCGATTAGTAGGAATGTTCTTCTCGTAGGTGGGGGAGTTGGAATTACGCCGCTGCGCGCACTTCTAGAGGAGGTACCGCCAAGAAGTTCCGTCGACTTGATTTATCGCGCCGGAAAAATCGAGGATTTGGTGTTGAAAAAGGAGCTCGATTATTTGGCTCAACAGACTGGTGCTCGAATTCACTACATGGTTGGCCCTCGAAGTCAGTTTCCGCTGACCCCGAACCATCTATCCAAGATCGTTCCAAACATTACCAAATGCGATGTATTCGTCTGCGGCCCTGAAGCTCTTGTCCACCGTATTCGTCACTCTGTCGAGGCACTTGGCGTGCCAAGCAGTAGATTTCATGACGAAGCATTTGCATTCCACTCGGTCTAGGGCGGGAGTTATAAAATGAAGCGCGCGGTACTTATCGGCAGTGGAACCGTTGCGGGTATTGCAGCCGTCCTCTCATACGCACCAACCAATTTTGGTAACTCCTCGCTCGCTCCACTTCCCGCACCTAATCCCGGCGCAGGTAACTCGACTGCCCAAACTTCTAAGACGCCAGTTTCTACGAGTACACCAACGAGTACACCAACGAGTACACCAACGAGTACACCTACGAGTACACCTACGAGTAAACCAACGAAGAGCCCCACTCCAACGAAGAGCCCCACTCCAACGAAGAGCCCAACACCAAGCGCGGCGCCAGTGAACAAGACCGCCACTGGCAAGAGTTACTCGGCTTGCGGGTTTGGCATTGTCCAAGTGCGAATCACAGTTTCAAACGGCATCATTACCCAGGTTGACGCACTCTCGGCGCCCAACGGTGACCCGCGCTCGCAGTTCATTAATGGCCAGGCGGTTCCATGGTTGAAGCAGGAAACTCTGGCTGCGAAAAACTCCGCGAGGATTGCCGGCGTAGGCGGTGCAACCTGTACTTCAGGGGCCTGGGCAGCCTCTCTGCAGTCGGCCCTTACTGCTGCCGGGATCTAATGTCTCGGTTAGTCCACCCCGAGGAAGTATGGGGGACCGTAGTTGTAATTGAACTTCGATCAGATTCTCTCGGTGTAGAAGAACTGCAAATAGTTCGCAATGAAATGACCGCTTACCTCCACGAAGTTGATCTCATTTTTTCAACATATAAGTCAGAGAGCGAAGTGAGCGCAATTCGTAACGGACAGTTGTCGGTTGCGGAAGCGTCGCCCCTTGTGAAGGAAGTCTGGCAACTCTGCCTCGCGGCTCGCGAGTGCACCGAAGGCGCTTTTGACCCTTGGGCGGCTCGTGGCGGATTCGATCCGAGCGGATATGTCAAAGGTTGGGCGGCCGATCGAGCACTCGAGATGGGCGGTAGAGCCGGAGTCGAACACATCCAGATCAACGCTGGCGGGGATATCTCGCTTCTTGGTGGATTGGCAGTCAACGAACCATGGCGAATCGGAATTCGCCATCCCGATGATGATCAGGCAATTGCCCAGATCGTCACACTTGCAGACGGCGCTATCGCAACGAGCGGGACATATGAAAGAGGGGCGCACATCATAGATCCATCAACAAATTTGCCTGCGATTGCGGCGCGATCAGCCACCGTCGTAGGCCCTGATGGAGGCTTAGCTGACGCTCTTGCTACTGCTCTCATCGTCGCTGGACGTGACGGGGCGCACTGGTTTTTGGATTTGACCGAATATTCGGCCTGGGTAGTCGAACGTCACGGCGATCAGACTTGGGCGATCGGCCCAGCCTTCAGTTAGTTTGCTTCATAGGGCAAGATGAGAGAGTGACCACAGGAAACTATAAGAGCGCTGACATTCTGACTGACGAGTCACGGACAATTTTAAAACGGTTGTCCAACGACGATGCAATTGATCTAGGACTGCTTGCTGTTAAATATGCGCGAGAACGAAACTTGCCGCTGGCAATTGAAGTCCACCGGTCGGGGAGAGTCTTATTCCGTGCCGCCTTAACCGGAACGACTCCAGACAATGACAGATGGCTGACCAACAAGGCGCGCGTTGTCGAGAGTTTTCACCACTCAACTCTTTATGAGCGGGTGCGACATGAGGAGAGCCACATAGATTTCTATGCAGCGACCGGATTATCACCGGAGTTATTCGCGGCGCATGGTGGTGGCCTGCCCTTGTCGATCGAGGGAACCGGAGTCATTGGCGCCCTCGTCGTTAGCGGTATGCCGCAAGTAGAGGATCACAAATTTGTCGTTGATGTATTAGCGCGGTTCGTGGCTGGCGAACGGGCCTAGAGTGACTGGCCCTGTCTGGGTGAGCGGTGAAGCGCTCATCGATTTACTCCCAGGTCCGAATGGAGACACATTGCAGGTCGTCGCGGGCGGCGGTCCGGCGAATACGGCTCTCGCATTAGCCAAACTGGGCGCAGACGTGAAGTTTGTTCACGGAATTTCGAAAGACCGCTTTGGGCAACAGATAGTTGAACAATTTTTGGCTGCTGGCGTGGACTTGGAATTGGCTGTTTGGAGCGAACTTCCTACTGCCCTGGCCATCGTTTCGCTAGACGATCAGAGAGTCGCCACCTATCATTTTCACCTGCGCGAAACAGCAACTTTTGATTTCGATCCGTCGTCGCTACCTGGTCCAGAGATAGAACAGCCATCAGTGCTCTACGTTGGAAGCCTCTCCACTTTGATCGAACCTGGCGCCAGTCACTTATTTGAGTGGGCAAAGCAAGTGGCTGTTATTGCGCAGGTGGTTTTTGACCCGAACGTACGTCCTTCAGTTCTATCCAATCGAACCGAGTATTTAGTTGCTGTGCAGCGCTGGTTAGAGATTGCGAACGTGGTAAAGGTCAGTGAAGATGATTTGAGTTTTCTTTATCCAAAATCTGATCTGATAACGAGTGCCAGAAGTTGGCTCTCCCCGTCCCGCCCGTTGATCGTGGTGACTCGCGGAGAGAACGGGCTGATGGGAGTTACTCAAGACGAAGTCGCCGAGGTTCCTGCGGTTCGAGTGCCGATAGTTGATACGGTCGGCGCTGGCGATACGGTCGGAGCTGTAATCGTTGAAGCCCTTACGAAGTTTGGTGTAAATGATTTGCACGGCAGGCTTCTCCAGATGACTCTAACGAGAGCGGCAAGAGCCGCTGCCATAACTTGCAGTCGGGCCGGATGCCAACCGCCCAGCGCAGCAGAACTAGATTGAGGAATGAAATGACCAACAATGTCTCCATTGCATCAACTGATCTTAACGTCTCCATAGATTTAGCAAATGGGGGGCGGCTTTCATCGGTTAAGTGGCGTGATCTTGAATTAGCGGTGGCCCATCGCGAAAGTCCTTTGTCTTGGGGGTGGTATCCAATGGCGCCCTGGGCCGGTCGAATTGGGCGTGGAGATTTAGATACTCCACATGGAATTGAAAAATTGCCTACTCATCTGTTGCCGCCCAATGCAATCCATGGGCTGCTTATCGATGGTCAAATTAATCTTGGTGCGACCAGCGATCACGAGGCTATGGTCTGGTGCGACTTACCCGCCCCGTACGAAGGTGGACGGGTAGAGCAGAGAGTTGTTCTGGCTGACTCGATGATGACGTGGAGCCTCTCATATCGAAACGGGGCTCGGCCAATGCCCGCTTGGCTTGGTTTTCACCCGTGGTTTAGGCGAACCCTAAGTCGCGGCGCCGAGGTCGAAATTACAAATCCGGCGACATTCATGATGACACTCGATGAAGAGGGACTGCCAAACGGCAAGATTCAAGGATTGACTCTGCCACCTTGGGATGACGTCTTTGGCGGAATGTTGGATGCGCCAACCCTCAATTGGCCCGGAGCTTTGAAGGTTACGTGTCTATCGAATGCGCCATGGTGGGTCATCTACACCCATGATCCCGAAGGCGTTTGTGTTGAACCTCAGACTGCACCGCCGCATGCTGCGGCACTTGGCCTTTCGCCTGCTCTTGCTCCTGGGCAAGAAATTCGTCTCGAATATCGGTTAAGTTTCCAGAGCGCATGAGCCACTGGCGCACGCGCAATTTATGGGCTCTCTCGCTGGTCTCGTTCGCTCAAGACGCGGCGAGCGAATTGTTGTATCCACTGATGCCAATCCTGCTGACCTCAGTATTGGGCGCACCCGTTGCTGTCGTTGGCACAATCGAAGGAGCTGCGGAGGGAGCCGCATCATTAACAAAACTTCTTTCTGGAAAAATCTCAGATCGCATTCGTAGACGCCCGTTGATCTTTATTGGCTATGGCGCCGCCGCCATTGGCAAAATTATCATTGCGCTCGCCACAATTTGGCCCCTCGTGCTTGTCGGCCGAGTCGTCGATCGATTGGGAAAAGGGGTTCGCTCAGCCCCACGAGATGCTCTTTTAGTTGAGAACGTGAAAAGGCACGATCGCGGGAAAGTCATTGGGTTTCACCGTGCCGCAGACACCCTTGGCGCTGTTGTTGGACCGTTGCTAGGCCTGTTCGCACTCCACATATTTCATGGAGATATTCGCAAAGCCCTCTGGATTGCAGTAATCCCTGCCGTGCTCTCAGTCATTTTCGTCCTCTTCGCCCGCGATACGCGAATGAACCAGACTGCAGCTGCAGATTTTCCGGAGCCGGTGCCCCTTCCGACGCGCCTAATTCGGCTTATTGTGGTCTTGACTATTTTTGGCCTTGCGAATTTTCCAGACGCTCTTCTTCTCCTTCGGGTTCACGAAGTTGGATTCTCGGTGACTGGTGTTGTCGGCGCCTATGTGCTTTTTAATATCTCCTATGCACTTCTGGCATTTCCAGCAGGAGCTTTAAGCGATCGCTTGCCGAGGCATTTGGTTTACTCGGTGGGACTTCTCTGTTTCGCCGCCGCCTACCTAGGTCTGGCTATGACAAAGTCGCATCTTCTAGTGATCCTGCTCCTGATTATTTATGGTGGCTTTGCCGCTTGTAACGACGCTGTTGGTAAGGCTTGGATTTCAACCCTGGCACCTGACGAAGCACAAGGCTGGGCGCAGGGTCTGTTCCAAGGTCTCACGGGTGGATCAATTCTCGTGGCGGGGATTTGGGCCGGCTTGGCCTGGAATATGGGGGCTGGCGCTGGCGCCGTTCCGTTAGCAATTTCTGGCGTAGTAGGAATGATCGTCGCGCTCTTGTTCGCAAGCGGCCGCTTGATCAAGGGCTGATCTTGAACACTGAGGCAAGCCGCCGTTCACGGGAGGCAAGCCGCCGTTCGGCAGAAGAAATGATGACGACCAAATAGAGTGGGGCTATGGTCGAAATTGATCGGGCACGTCTAGCCCAACTTACGAAGATTGAAACTGCTCGATTCCGGGATGCGCACCCCGAGAGCGCTCGCCTCTTTGAAGAGGCCAAGAAGGTAATGCCAGGGGGCGTTCCGATGTCGTGGATGAGCAAGTGGCCCGGTGAGTTTCCGCTCTTCATCAAGGAGGCAAAGGGCGCTCGGTTCACAGACGTTGATGGGCTCAATTACATCGATTTCTGTTTGGGCGACACCGGTGCGATGACCGGTCATTCGCCGGAAGCGACCGTCAAAGCGGTAATAGAACAGATAGGCCGCGGGATAAGCCTCATGCTGCCAACTGAAGATTCAGTAGTTGTCGCCTCTGAGTTCGCCGCCCGATTTGGCCTACCGCTTTGGCAATTCACTCTGACTGCGACAGACGCTAACCGTCACGTCATCCGTTATGCACGGCTAGTAACCGGTCGATCAAAGGTTCTTGTTTTTGATCGTTGTTACCACGGCAGCGTCGATGAAACCTTTGCAACCTTGAATGATGCGGGCAAGACCGTGTCGCGTGAAGGCAACCTAGGGGCCCCAGTTCCCCTCGATCTCACCACGCGCGTAGTCGAGTTCAATGATCTGACTGGCGTTGAAGCCGCGCTCGCCGAAGGCGATGTCGCCTGCGTTCTCACCGAACCGGCACTTACCAACGTCGGCATTGTCCTTCCTGAGCCGGGTTTCCTCGACGGACTTGCCGCGCTATGCAAGAAATATCAGGCGCTGCTCATAATCGACGAAACGCATACGATTTCCGCCGGCCCTGGCGGCATGACCGCCCTGTTATCACTTTCCCCCGATTTCTTGACGATCGGAAAGGCGATTGGCGGCGGCATCCCAAGCGGGGCATTCGGCATGACGAAGGAAGTAGCTGCCCGGATCGCTCGCTTGGTGAGCCTTGAAGAAATTGATACGGGCGGGATCGGCGGCACGTTGGCCGGCAACGCTCTCTCGCTCGCCGCCATGCGCGCAACTCTCACTCAGGTACTGACATCAGCAGCTTTTGCCCGGATGATTCCATTAGCTGATGCTTGGGCTGACGGCATTGACGCAAGCATCAAGGAATTCGGACTTGGCTGGCACTGCAATCGGCTAGGTGCTCGTGCTGAATATGTTTTTGTTCCGCATGCGCCTCGCACCGGAGCGGAAGCGGCGAGTGCCGGCGATTTCGCACTTGAGCAGTATCTGCACCTTCGCTTGCTTAATGACGGCTTCCTATTGACGCCATTTCACAACATGGCACTCATGAGCCCGGACACCACTCGCGAAGACGTCGATGCGCATACGAAGGCATTCCGGGCAATGTGCGCCGAACTCGTCGGTTAGATCCTGCTCTAGATTTCCGTCGCTTCAACCGATAGGTGCGGCAGCATCTTGTCTACGCTTTTTGGTATCCACCAATTGGCTCGGCCAAACAAGTGCATTAATGCTGGCACCAAGATGGTTCGCAGGATGAACGCGTCGATAAAGACGGCGGCAGCCAGCCCTATCCCGAATTCCTTAATGATCTTCTCGCCGCCAAAAATGAAGGAACAGAAGACCGCAATCATGATTAGTGCAGCAGAGGTGATGATGCGGCCAGTATCTGCCTGTCCGGTTATAACTGAACGCGAGTTGTCCTCGGTATTGATCCATTCCTCATGCATCCGGCTCACCAGGAACACCTGATAGTCCATCGAGAGACCAAAGAGGATTGCCAACATAATTACTGGAAGAAACGATTCAATTGGTCCTTTACCCACATTGAGCAGATTCTGTCCCCAACCCCATTGAAAAGCGGCAACCACAACGCCGAAGGAGGCGCCAGCGGCAAATAGGTTCATCAAGCCCGCCGTCAATGGAATTGCAAAACTTCGAAACGCTAGGAGTAGGAGAAGGCCACCGAGAAGAACGATGACCGTAATGAAGAGCGGGAGTTTGCCGGCGATCACAGAGGCAAAGTCGTCAAAAATAGCCGTCGCACCGCCAACATAAATCTTCGTGGATGACCCAGCCAGGATCTTCGGAATCAGATTCTGGCGCATATCCTTGATCAGATTGCTCGTTTTAATATCCTGCGGCCCGGTTGTCGGAATCACCTGAAGGAACGCGATCATTCCGGTTGGACTAGAAATGACTGGACTTACCTCTGCCACGCCTGGCTCGGACTTGAGTGCTGTTGCAACCTCTTCAAGAGCGGAGCGGTCGGTCTGCGACTTTATCTCTGCAATAACCTGCAGTGGCCCGTTGGTTCCCGGCCCAAAGCCTCCTGCGAGTAGGTCGTATGCCTTGCGCGTGGTTGTGTTCGGCGGATTGTTGCCCTGATCAGAAGAGCCCAAATGCAGCGAAAAATAAGGAATCGCTAGTACGGCGATAATGGCGAAAGCCACAACGGCAAGGGGAATGGGTTTTCGAGATACGGTTCTTGCCCACCTTGCCCAGTATCCCGTTGCTGGGTCTTTCCTCGTACCTGCATCAAGATGTCCGCGGGATCTACGGCTAAAGACGTGTCGTTTGATCACGCCAAAGAGCGCGGGGAGCAACGTGATGGTGGCGATCATGGTGATAAGAACAGTTACCGAAGCAGCTACCGCCACACCGTTCAAAAATGACAGCCCGAGAACTAGGAGACCAAGCAGCGCGATACAGACGGTGGCACCTGCGAAAAGGACTGCTCGGCCAGAAGTATTAATTGAAATGGAGGCTGCCTCTTCTGGATCTACTCCGTCGGCGATCTCTTTTCGATAGCGGCTAACGATAAAAAGCGCATAGTCAATACCCACACCCAGTCCGATAAGCGAACCAAGTTGTGGCGCAAAACTGGCCACACCCATTAAGTGTGTTAGTAATCCAACTACTGCAGATGCTGTGCCGAGGGCGAGAAGTGCCACGCCGATAGGTAGGAGCATCGCCAGAAATGATCCAAATGAAATGAACAGGATTACGGCTGCTGCCATTACACCAATCATCTCTCCCAAATTTCCTTTGGGACGATTGAGTTGGGCGATCGCTTGTCCGCCAAATTCCACCTGTAAATTCGCACTTCTCGCAGCCGAACCGATTGATATCAAAGACTGAACGTCGTTGCTCGGAACTGTCCGCGCGTTAGAGCTAAATACAACCGAGGCATATGCCGTGCGTTGATCGCGGCTTATTTGGATGACGTTCTGCGGATCATATGGGGACTTAACGGATCCAACCGACGCGATCGCACTCACTTGAGAAAAAACGCCGACCATAGCCTTCTTAACCTTCGGATCATTGACTGTTCCGGAGTTGACATGAAAAACAATGCTGTCCGCATCTCCGGCTTGGCGAGGAAATGCCTGGCTAAGCAGACTCAATGCTTTCGTTGACTCAATTCCAGGAAGCGAAAATGAATCGTTGAATCGTGAACCGACCGCATGAGAAGTCGCGGTAACACCGGCGAAGGCCGCAATCCAAATCAGGAAGACGATGAACTTATTTCTAAACGCCCAGCCTCCGAAAGACTTCATTTGAGAATATTCCCAGTTTACGGCCTTGCCCGCAAAACCGAGTAGGCATATTCTCAAAGTGTGATCTACATAATCGTTTTGGCAGGTCTAGCCCTAATTTTTTCGATCGTTCGAATCATCTTCTTGAATACGGAGATCAGGACTTTAGATGCTGCTGGGACGCAGACGCACGTTAAGTTTGCGGCCTGGGTAGCAGAGCATCCACTCGATACCGCGACGCCCGAGGACTTTGCTGCTTCCAAAGCGATGCTGCCGCAAGATATTCAAGAGGCTGAAACCGAATATCTATGGTTGTGGAACGAGCGAGATTCAAAAAAAGAGAGCCGCACTCTCTGGATTGGCGGAGCTATTACCGCGCTGATCGTTTGCGGGATCGGGTTTTTTGTTCATTTTTAGTCTGCGTGATTAACCAGGCAGAACGGGTGTCCTGCAGGATCAAAGAAAATTCTGAAAGATTCTCCCGGTTGGTGTTCCGCTTTGACTGCGCCAATCTTCAAGACTTCAACTTCGCCAACATCTAAATCACTTACTTGAAAATCAAGGTGCTCCTGCTGAGGTATATCTCCTTCGGGCCAAGTTGGAGCTCGATAATTATCTACTCGAGCGAATCCAATTGTTGGGCTCCCACCAGCGTCAAGTTGTGCCCATCCAACGATTCCGGATTCGTTTCGCCAGATCCGATCCTCGGCTATGGGCCAGCCGGTGATAAGTGCATAGAATTCTGCCAACGAAATCGGATCGGGGCAGTCCAGAGCGACAACGGCGAATTTAGCGATAGCCATGGGCAATGTTTACTCAGGCGCGGACAGATAATCAATAGCAATCACTACGCCGCCGCGAGCGTGAATCACCCATGCAGCGGCCGGCTCGAGGCTGGCCGTAGGCGTATCTAAATGAGTGTTTTCAAGTAGCGCCCTGGCTAAGTGAGGCAAAACTGGTCGGTGCGAGCAGATGACAAGCGGACGTTCCAGTTGAAGTAGTTGTTTAATTCTCGACAGTGCAGCTTCGGAATCGCGTTTGTACGAATATTCACTCAGGGACGACTCTGTGATTATGGGGGCCGCAAACTTGTCGGAGAGCAGCGAGGCAGTTTGTTGGCACCGGTTTGCATCTGAGGAATGGATCTCGAGCGGTCCGTACGCTCTAAGAGTTGAGCGAAGTCGCTGGGCTTGGATCTCGCCCCGACTATCGAGTGGTCGGTCGTCATCGTCATCGCCATCCCAGTCGCTTCGCTTAACGGCTTTGGCGTGGCGCAATAGAACAATTGGCAAAGTGCCAGTTCCGATTTTTAGAAATGAGTTCAGAACTTCAATGTCATGGCCATAAGTAAGAACCGCCCTTGCCGCACCTGGCGAGAGCCACTGCACTCGCCCAATTTCGTCAGACTCCGCGGTGGGTTCGTGCATTTCGACCGCCCGGGCTGCCCAGTAAGTGACATTTTTAGGCTCGCCTTCAACGTCATACGAAACTTGGCCGAGCAGTGGGCCGAAGCGAGCGATGGCCCCAGTCTCTTCGCGAACTTCGCGAGCGGCGCACTCAATTAAATGCTCGCCTGCTTCAAGTTTTCCTTTTGGCAAAGTCCAGTCGTCGTATCGCGGTCGGTGAACCAGGGCTATTTCAATTGCGTCGCCTTCCACATTCCTCCAGAGCAATGCTCCAGCAGCAAGAGTTGGTGGAGTTGCCTTGGTCATAGCGACGTATCTCGCTTCTGGTAGCGGTGGATAAGTACATCCTGCCAATCTGGCAGTTCTTGGCCATCGGCATCATGGTCAATGCGGGACCACGTGGTATCGCCATGCAGATGCCAGGACGCAAAGTGATCAGTGACGAGTTCATCTAGCATGCCGAGCAGGATTTCTCGCGAATCTGGGTCGGTGATTTTAACCAGTGCTTCAACGCGGCGATCTAGATTTCGATGCATCATGTCCGCACTTCCTATCCAAATTTCGTCATCTCCGCCGTTGCTGAAGTGAAATATTCGCGAATGTTCAAGAAATCGACCTAGATAAGAATTGACCGTGATGTTTTCTGAAAGTCCGATGACGCCGGGTCTAAGTGCGCAGATTCCTCGAATCACTAACTGAATCACCACACCTGCTGCAGAGGCCGCGTATAAAGCTTCGATCATTGCCTCATCTTCGAGGGAGTTCAGTTTAAGTCGGATCTTGGCAGTACGGCCTGCCTTTACATGGCCGATTTCCCGTTCGATGCGCTCGAAAAGTCCAGCGCGCATGGAGGTTGGCGCGACAAGAAGCCTTCGAAACTCTGTCTGCGGGGCAAAACCTGAAAGTTGATTGAAAAGGCGCGTTAGATCTTCCCCCAGATGGGGATCACAAGTAAGTATTCCCAAATCCTCATAGTGGCGTGCCGTCTTCGGGTTGTAGTTGCCGGTGCCGATGTGGCAGTACCGACGGAGCCCATCGGCTTCGTCCCTGACAACCAGTGAAAGTTTGGCGTGAGTCTTGAGGCCCAGTAGTCCATAAAGGACATGGACCCCGGCCTCTTCAAGTTTGCGTGCCCATCGAACATTCGCTAGTTCGTCGAATCGTGCGCGCAACTCAATAAGTGCCAGCACTTGTTTCCCGGCTTCGGCCGCCGCAATTAGTGCATCGACAATCGGAGAGTCTCCTGAAGTTCGGTACAGCGTCTGCTTGATGGCAAGCACCGCCGGATCATCAGCAGCTTGATCCAAGAACGCGACCACGCTTGTGGTGAAGGAGTCGTAAGGGTGATGAAGAAGAATGTCCTTATCGCGAATTGCAGCAAAGATATCGCCATCAAATTCGGGCGCCGCAATTGATGGGTGTGTGGCGGGTGCGAAATGAACAAATTTGAGTTCTGGCCGGTCAAGATCGGCGATGCGATTTAGGCCGGTCAAATCCAGCGGTGGAGCAAGGCGGAAAACCTCGCTCTCTATTATTTCCAATTCTGAAAGGAGTCGACTCAAGAGAATTGGGTCCATATTCTCATCTACCTCAAGACGTACCGGCGGCCCAAAGCGCCGGCGCAGCAACTCCTGCTCCAATGCATTTAGCAGGTTCTCCGCCTCGTCCTCTTCAACCTCTAAATCTTGATTTCTGGTGACTCTGAATGCGTAGTGCTTAAGGACTTCCATCCCGGGGAAAAGCTCATCCAGGTGCGCAGCGATCAAATCCTCGAGCGGGATGTAGCGAGTGGCGAAGATTGCTTTTGTTGGCAAGAACCGAGGAAGGGAAGGTGGCACCTTGACCCTGGCAAATACCTCTTCTCCGGTGGCCGGGTGACCAACAACCACGGCAAGGTTGAGCGAGAGCCCGGAGATGTAGGGAAAAGGCTGGGTGGGGTCAACGGCGAGTGGCGTCAAGACCGGGAAAATTCGATTGATGAAAATCTCGCGCAGGTATTGGCGTTCGTCGTCATCAAGATCTGCGAAAGAGAGCAGGAAAATTCCTTGCTCGGCTAGTTGCGGCTTGACTACTTCGTGAAAACAGGCTGACTGCCTAGCCATCAGCGAACGCGATTCGGCTGAAATGAGCTCGAGAACTTCACGGGGCTGGTGACCCGTAGGCGTTGTGAGGGCAAGGCCTGTAGCTACCCGACGCTTAATGCCAGCGACGCGAACCATGAAAAACTCGTCGAGATTGCTCGCAAAAATGGCTAAAAATTTGGCTCTTTCAAGCAGCGGGATTTCAGTATTTTCGGCCAGTTCGAGCACTCGTTCGTTGAACGCGAGCCAACTTTCTTCACGCTCTATGTATCTGGCCTCGCCCGAGAAATGTTCGCTCGCGACAGCCGAAAGCCCATCTGTCATGGGACTAGGGTGCCAGAGATGGGTTAACTTCCGGTATTGCGAGTCTGAACTGAGTCCTGGCGGTACATGACGTCTCTGCCCCAGCGGGTGAATCCAAGCTCCTCGTAAAGTTTCAGGGCCGGCATATTGTCACCCTCCACATAGAGCATGACCGTTCGAAGTCCGATGTCCTTCAGGTGATTCATCCCAGCCAAGGTGAGCAATCGGCCTAACCCTTGGCCTTGAAAATTGGGGTCTACGCCGATCACGTAAATTTCACCAATTGGGTCGTGTCCATGCTTATGGTGTGGTTTGTGTCCATGGCTATGGCCGGAGGCTTCTTCACCATGGACTTTGGTCCAGCAGAAAGCGACGCATCGCCCGCCTTTCCTGGCCAGCAGAAAGCCATCCGCGTCGAACCACGGCTCCGCCATCCTCAACTCGAGATCTGTAGCGGTCCAGGAGCTCTGTTCGGGATGGCCGGCAAAAACTCTTGAATTCAAATCGAGCCATTCGTCTGAATCCGATTCTGGATTAAAGGGCTCGATGACGATTGCTTCTGGAAGTTGAACGTTGGGAATCGGAAATTCAAGCGATCTTCGCATCTGGCAGATTTCCCGCACGCGGGCAAACCCCAGAGTTTTCGCCAGCGTCTCGCCTGCGGGAAGTACGCCATGGGACCACAACCGCAGACGCGGCCCGGCAACTTCCAATAGTTCTTCGGTTAGCAACCGTCCGATGCCTTGGCCGCGCCAGAGCGGAGCGACAACGAGTTCGGCGCTGGGGCCCGCGATTGAGTCGGTTTCATCAAGGTGGGCGTAGCCGACGATTTCACCTGAATCAGTTAAAACCGTGAAGTGTTGGTCTGCCTCGTCTCCGCCAGCGCGAAGGTGTAGTGCAACATGCTCTGAAAGTGGGTTGATTCCATCAACTTTGGTCGCCGCACGAACAATGTCGAATACTTTATTTTGCAGCTGTGAGCTTAACTTCTCGTGACGTTGAAGAATCACATCGACAATCTATCGCCAACTGGAACATCTTCATGCGTGTTCGTGGCTACAAATCGGTACCCAACATTTCGGACGGTGCCAATCAGGGCCTCGTGTTCAGGCCCGAGCTTGGCTCGAAGACGTCGAATATGAACGTCCACAGTGCGGGTTCCGCCGAAGTAGTCGTAACCCCAAACTTCTTGGAGTAATTGGGCTCGGGTAAACACGCGGCCAGGATGCTGGGCCAAATACTTGAGCAATTCAAATTCTTTGAAAGTTAGATCGAGAACTTGACCCCGAACCTTCGCGGAATATGCACCTTCATCAATCACGACGTCTCCAGTGCGGATTTCTACCGCGCCCAATTCATTGAGATTGCGTAGCGTTGCCATCCGTCCAATTGCGATGCGAAGACGCGCTTCAATCTCAGCGGGGCCGGCCGTATCGAGAATCACGTCATCAAATTCCCATTCAGCATTTATCGCAGCTAGTCCACCCTCGGTCGTGATCAGGATGAGCGGAGCATCGAGTCCAGTAGTGTGCAGGAGTCGAACCAGGCTCTTAGCCCCTGGCAAATCTCGCCGCGCGTCAAGGACGACCGCGTCGCAGGACGGGGCCTGGATAAGGGTGCTTGCCTCAGCGGGCAGAATCCGGACCTGGTGAGTGAGCAGCGCCAATGCGGGTAGGACATCGGCTGAGCCGCCAAGACTGTTGGTCAACATGATCAGGCGAGCCATTTGCCACCCCCTAAATCGCGCGAGGACCAGCGAGCTTCGCTGCTCGGGTCCTCTTTACGCCACAATACCAAACTATGACGACCATCTTGATCCGATACTGGGCTGGGGCAAAGGCGGCCGCTGGAATTGAGTCAGAGCGAATTGTGGCTTCGACAGTGGCGGCCGCGCTTGAGGAGCTGGCCAAGTCGAGGAGTCGGGAATTGGATCAGGTGATTCAGCGTTCTTCCTTACTGTTGGACGGCGCTGTGGTTCACGATAGAAACATTGCGCTAGTCGATGGTCAGATCCTTGAAATCTTGCCGCCATTTGCCGGAGGTGCCCAGTGAACGGCTTATTGATGCTCGTAGCAATTCTGACCCTGGCCACTTGTTATGGAACCTGGGTCAAGGTTTCGCGCAGTCGGATTAAGCAAGTTAGCGTGGTAGGCCGCTCGCCGCTGGCATCTGCCATCAAGGCCCAATTCAATGTATTGGGCTCCAAGGCCACGCTGGTTCAATTTTCATCGGCTTTCTGTGCACCTTGTCGAGCAACTAAGGCTTTACTGTCAGATATTGCGGCCAAATCCACTGGGGTAGTCCATATTGAAATTGATGCCGAAAGTCAGTTGGCTTTGGTGCGTGAATTGAGTATTCGTTCAACACCGACGACCCTGATACTCGACGGCCAAGGCCGCGAAGTTGGGCGGGCGGTTGGCGCTCCCAAACGAGATCAAGTTCTCAGTGCGCTCGCCGCAATCCAATAACAACGCAACTGCAAGCCTTTTGCGATTAGTGGCTCACCTATTTCGTGGATACTCTTTCAATGTGCTTAGGAGTGAACTAACCAAGCGGCGGACCGTGGATTACGGCCGCCTGTGTACTTCACTCTGTCTTTCCTGAATCTGATTTAAGAGCCCCCAACCCTCTTGTCCGAGTGCAACGCGTCGGTGTTGCAAGAAATCAGGAAATAATGTCTACCTCCAATTTGATTGATGCTCGCGGGCCGCGCTTTGCGGCTGGATTCACAACTTCTGTTCTCTCGATCGCGTTCTTAACTCAATCTTTGTGGCTTCTCCTGGTGCAGACTTTTGTCTTCGCCGTGGGGGCAAAGTTTGGTCCATCTAGGACTCCGTACGGCTTCTTCTTTCGCAAATTCATTAAGCCTCGACTCACTCCAGCCAGTCGATTTGAGGACATCAAACCGACACAGTTTGCCCAATCGGTGGGACTGGCATTTGGTGTTCTTGCATTGGCTGGGGACCTGCTAGGGATTCAGGGGCTGTATGTCTTAGCCCTTGCCGGCGCGCTGGCTGCTGCGTTCTTAAACGTTGCTTTCGACTACTGCCTTGGGTGTGAAACCTATCTGCTTTTTAAGCGTCTTCAGCACCGTTCGGAGCGGCCTAAGGCTCTTACCTCAGAGCTTGCCTCCGAGTAAACAATTTGTGACGCTTAGGAGCGCCCTACAATGATGGACATGTCAGGCGATACCGCGTCAAACGAGATTCGCCAACGTGGGCTTCGGTTGACTCCGCAGCGTGAGTTGGTTTTAGCGGCCGTACGCGAACTTGGGCACTCGACTCCAGAAGAGATTTCCGCCCAGGTTCGCAAACATCACCCTGGAATAAATCTGTCCACTGTTTACCGCAATCTCGAAACGTTGGAGCGAGCCGGTTTTGTCGTGCACTCGCATCTTGGTCACGGTGGCGCTACCTTTCACGCGGCCGACGAAGCGTCTCATCTGCATCTGGTCTGTGGAAGTTGCGGAAATGTATCTGAAGCAGAATTGAGTCTGTCCTCTGATTTTGTAGCCAAACTCGTCGACGAACATGGCTTTCACACAGACATTACTCATTTTGCCATTTTCGGTCAGTGTGCAGAATGTTCGAAAAAATGAGAATCACATGAGAGTTGATGTTGATTCCGGACCCGACGTTGGTGCAGCTTGGCACTTTGGTGATGTTGCCAAAGAACAACGAGCGTTAGCAGCGGGAACCGGCTTTGCTGACTTACGGCACCATCCAACAATTGCGGTAAGCGGCCCAGATCGACTCTCATGGCTTCACTCGCTTACCACTCAGCACTTGCTGGAATTACCGGCCGGCCAGTGGACGCAAGCTCTGATCCTGAGCCCGCACGGGCATATCGAGCATCACATGCTCATAGTTGATGACGGCAATACTTCCTTCTTGAGCATTGAGCCCGGTACGGCTCTAACGCTGCTGACCTATTTGGATTCAATGCGTTTCATGCTCAGAGTGGAAGTCGCCGATTTAAGCGATAAGTTTGCCCTGCTTAGGATGCCTGGGGCCGCGGATGAACTTGGTGGCCCATACGAGTTGATTCCACTCACTGAAATCAATTCGCGTCTTGAGCAATTAAATATGGAATTTACCGAAGTCGGGCTGTGGGCTTTAGATGCTGAGCGAGTGGCTGCGCATCGACCTCGCTTAGGTTTCGAAACGGACCACAAGACGATTCCGAATGAGGTTGGATGGTTGGACTCTGCGGTACATCTCAATAAGGGTTGTTATCGCGGGCAAGAGACCGTCGCGCGCACAATGAATCTCGGACGGCCGCCAAGACGCTTAGTCCTACTTCATCTTGATGGAAGTGAAGCTTCACTTCCAGAACATGGAGATCAGGTTCTGTTGGGTGAGAAGTCCATCGGATTTATTGGTACGGCTGCGCGACATTATGAACTGGGCCCGATCGCACTCGCTCTGATAAAGCGGTCCACGCCGCTTAATGAAGAGTTGAGTACGGCGGGGATTCCGGCCGCACAAGAGGAAATTGTCAGCGCGACTTAGCGAGAGTTTTTCAGTAGACGAGTGCCTGCGCTCCAGCCTTCATTATTTCTTCGACGAATAGTGTCGATCCAGCAATTCGAATACCAGGCAGGACATCTTCGCTTCCGATCCCCCGGCGTGTGGCGCACTGCGTGCAGAGGGTGATGCTTGCGTTGGCGTCGGGGGCGAGCAGCGATGCCATCAGATCCGCAAGGGGCGCCGAATGTGGCAACTCGAACGTCTCTGCTCGGCCCGGAAGGGCAAACCATGATGCCTCACCGGTTAGCCACAGAGATGTCCTCACGCCTGAAGCGAGAGCGGTTGCCGCGACCGTGAACCCTTGAGCACAGCGCTCCGGATCATTCTGGCCGCTTGTAACTTTGATAATCAAGGATCTTTCCATGCTGGCACTTTACCCATGCTGGCACTTTACGAGTTGGGCTGCTCTACGCTGTTGTCGTGGCATTTGAAATTCCTGCTGATCTACATCCGGATCTCACCCCCTTAGCGTGGCTACTTGGAACTTGGCGCGGCCGCGGCCACGGTGAATATCCGGGGATTGAGCGCTTCCAATTCGCGCAGGAGGTGGTATTCGGTCATGACACCAGACCGTTTCTCACTTACTTCGCCCGTTCCTGGATAGTGGATGCCGACGGTGAAATCATCAGACCAGCGGCGGTTGAGACCGGATTCTGGCGCATCAAGCCGAACAATGTCCTTGAGGTAGTTCTGGCCCACAGCAGTGGAATCACCGAGGGGTGGCTGGGCCAATTCGACGGGCCAAAAATTCAACTCGCGCTTGACCAGGCCTATCACGCACCAACGGCAAAAACGGTTACCGATGGCCACCGCCTTTATGGGTTGGTGGACGGCGAACTTTTCTTCGCCTATGACATGGCCACTCCAGAGCACGAATTGCAGCCGCATCTTTGGGCCACGCTCCCAAGGGCCTGAAGTGACTTCGATGCAATCAGGTCCAGCGCTAGTCCAGTTAGCACATGTAGTGCGCAATGGATTCGTCGAATCCAAGCACTTCGGTTCACTTCTCATCGCAAATAAAAATGGCGCTCCACTTCTCACGCTCGGCGACGTGGGGCAACCAGTCTTTCCTCGGTCTGCGGTAAAACCATTTCAGGCAATCGCAATGGTTCGAAGTGGCCTGGATCTACCCGAAAGTCTCCTAGCCCTTTCGGCAGCGAGTCATTCCGGCGGCAGCATCCATGTCGAAGGAGTCCAGCAGATCCTGGCATCGGCTGGACTTAGCAAAGACGATCTTCAGTGTCCGCTGGATCGCCCATACGGTGACGCGGAGCGGAAAGCTTTCGGCACTAATTCACCGAGCCGTCTCGTGCACAACTGCAGCGGCAAGCACGCATCAATGCTGGCAACCTGCGTGGTCAATGGTTGGCCCACCGCTACTTATCGCGATCCGAATCATCCGCTTCAGGTGGCCATTCGCAACGAACTCGAAAATGCGTCGCGGGAGCAAGTGGCAGCCGTTGGAGTAGATGGGTGTGGCGCCCCGCTATTTGCGATTTCACTGAAGGGCCTAGCTCGCGGTTTCAGTTCGCTTACGACTTCTACCGATGAAGCAACTGTCAGAGTTGCTGGCGCTATGCGAAGTTATCCAGAGCGAGTAGCAGGTGAAGGAAGATTTACGACCGACGTAATGCGCGCAGTACCTGGCCTTCTCGTCAAAGAAGGGGCTGAAGGCGTCGAGGCAGCTGTCGGTGAAGATGGCACTGCAATCGTGTTCAAGATTATTGACGGATCCATGCGCGCAATTCCACCGGTACTAATTCTGGCTCTTAAGCAGATTGGGATCAGTTCGCCAGTTCTTGACGCGCTCGGCTACGTGCCGGTGCTTGGTGGCGGCGAGCAGGTCGGCGTTATTGAGGCGAACCCGTTATCCTGATCGGATGATCCCCCCGTTTAGCCAAGGCGCAAATCTCATCTACACGGCGATAACAATTGCCCAGTGGGTGATTCTGGCAGTTGGTCTGATCCATGTGATCCGTACTCGCCCCGATGCCTACACGGCTACCGGTAAGCAGTCAAAGAAATTTTGGCTTGCGGTTCTAGGCATCTTTTTGGTGATTACGCTGACGATCGGAGGCGGACTCAGCCTCGTTGGCATTGCAGCCACAGTTGCCGGAATCGTGTATCTGGTCGACGTAAAGCCTGCGATCGATGAGATCCTTCGTCGCCGCTAGTCGTTGTATTCTCAGCGCATGCCATTGGGGGAATCTGAACTTCAAGAAGTAGATCAGATTTTTGACGCTTACTTTCAAACTGGTGCAACGCCTGGACTTGTTTACGGAGTCGCGGATGGCGACCAGTTGATTCATTCGCGAACTATCGGTATGTCCGAAATCGGCTCACGAACACCAACATCGCGAACTACTTTCAGGGTCGCCTCAATTACCAAAAGTTTTACAGCGGCCAGCGCCATTTTGCTGCGCGATCGTGGCGTGCTGGATTTAGAGACGCCCATATCAAGATACTTGCCGGAACTGAAAAATCTGAAGATGCCCTTTCAGGACGCTCCGGAGATTCAGGCCAGAATGCTGCTCAGCATGAGCGCGGGTTTCCCAACAGATGATCCATGGGCGGATCGGCTGGAACAAGCCACAGACGCCGAATTTGGCGCCATTCTCGAAGGCGGAATTAGGTTTGACTCGGTTCCAGGGGTGCGTTTTGAATATTCAAATCTCGGCTATGCCATGTTGGCTCGGATCATTGCCCGAGTCACTGGGATTCCTTTCATAGACTTTGTTCCACGTGAGTTTTTGCAGCCGCTGGCACTTAATTCGACCACTTTTGACTTCAGAAATGCCATGGATTTAGCAGTTGGATATGCCAAGCGCGGCGAGTGGCAGAGCGAGGTGTTTAGCGAACCCGGTGCTTTTTCAGCAATCGGCGGCTTGATTACAAATCTTGACGATCTTGTGGCCTGGAGCGGATATTTGAGCGAAGCCTTCGACTTAGGTGTCGCTGAACGTGGGCCGTTGTGCAAAGCCAGCCGACGAGAGATGCAGCAGGTTCATCGATTCATTCCCGAAGCAGTTGATCCTGGCGTCGAACCAGCTCATGCGGGATCTATGGGCTATGGGTTCGGGTTGATGGTGGAACATGATCGGAACTTTGGAAAAATCGTCGGACATTCCGGCGGTTATCCGGGGTATGGATCACATATGCGGTGGCACACGGAGTCAAGGATCAGCGTTATTGCTTTGGCGAATGGCCGTTATGCAGGACCATTTAAACCCTGTACGACGGCACTTCGGTCTCTACTTGTAACCGTCGAACCAAACCAAGTTGAGCCTTCGAGTGAATCTCTCGTTTTTCAAGGTGAAGTTAATCGGTTGATCTCACATTGGGACGACGATATCGCCGATCGCATCTTTGCCTTCAATATGGATTTGGATCATCCCCGTGCATACCGCTTGGAGCAAATCCAAGTTGCTATCGCCCAAATCGGTGGGTTAAAAAAGGAATTAGAAGTCTTCGCCGAGATGAGCAAAGACTCTTCGCACCGCTCATGGAAAATTGCGGGCAATAAAGGCACTCTTTCGGTGGAAATCCGGCTAGCGCCAAATTTGCCACCTCGGCTCCAATCTTGGAGAGTGACTGTTGGCGAGATTTAGTGAGCCGAGATTAACGCGAAATCGCCCTCCATTCGACGGTGATCTCGCCTAATCGATCTCTGCTTTTGGGGGAAGAGATAGGCCAGCCTTCACGCATTTTGCCGGTGGCAGCAGCCCAACGTTGCCTTGGACCGAAGACTCCGACGCCAGCCACGCTCTGCCAAGACCGTTGCAGGTCTTGGATGAAATCATGGATCGGATTTCCCTGAACGTTGCGGTGAATTAAGGCCTTGGGCAATCGTTCAGCGATTTCAATTGGATCAACCAAGTCCTTCAACCGCACTGAGACCGTGAGTGATTGCGGTCCAGTTCTGGTGATTTCAATCCAGGTTGCAAGTCGTCCAAGTTCGTCACAAGTTCCATCGATGATGGCTCCGGATGGATGAAGAGTTTTTAACATCTGCGTCCAGGCCTTCTCGACTTCAGATTCCCGATACTGCCGCAATACATTGAACGCTCGCACCAGAACTGGCTTCTCAATCCCAGCTAACTCGAACCCGCCTTCACGAAACTGCACCCAAGAGTCTTCAAAAGGTTTTGCCGCGGCCACTCGCTCCCGATCGATTTCAAGTCCAACCAACTTTGTCCGCGGAGCAATCTGCCGAATGCGTTGCGACATTTCCAGTGTGGTGATGGGCGAGGCTCCGTAACCAAGATCAATGATCGTCGGCGATTCGAGATTGCGAAGAACATCTCCATACTTCCAGGCAATCCATGCATCGACGCGTCGGAGTCGGTTCGGGTTTGTGGTTCCGCGCGTAATTGAGCCGATAGGCCGCTGCCGCTTCACGATCTTTACGTGAGCAACTTACTTGGAAGCAATAACGCGATGAACTTTATGTTGAGCCGCTTGAGCAACGGGTCGCACTACCAGTAGATCAACATTGACGTGAGCGGGGCGCGTTACGCACCAGACCACGACGTCAGCGATATCTTCGGCCACCAGCGGTTCCGCAACACCTTCGTACACCTTGGCGGCTTTCTCGATATCGCCCGCGAAACGCACTACCGCGAATTCATCGGTGCGAACCATGCCAGGTGCAATTTCTGTGACGCGAATGGGCAGCCCGCTTAGTTCCAAGCGAAGTGTTTGGACTAGCGCAGTAACTGCGTGTTTGGCAGCGGTGTAGCTGCCTCCGCCCTCGTAAACTCCGCGGCCTGCAGTCGAGCCCATGATTACTACGTGACCGCCATCGGACATGTAGGGCAAGAGGGCTTTGACGGTTCGGACAACGCCAATGACATTCACTTCGTAAGATTTTTGCCACATGTCGAGATCAGCCTGCGCGATCGTGTTCGCGTCGAATGCTCCGCCGGCATTTGCCACTATGACCTTCAGATCCTTGTCTGCTAAGTAGGCGGACAGTTCATCGACACTTTTCTGGCTGGTGACGTCCAGAATCCGAGTCTCAATCCGATCGCCGGTCAGTTCAGCCAGTCTTTCTTCGCGTCTGGCGGCAGCGATTACCTGATATCCCGCGGCGGCAAGAGCCTTGGCAGTCGCTGCGCCGATTCCGCTGCTGGCGCCGGTTACCAGGGCGTATTTGCGGGTTTTAGCCATAGGTGAATCCTGCCCTAAGTCGCACAAATCCTGCCTATCGGCGATGATTGGCAGATGTCCGCACTGCATTTGCCCAAGCGAGTTGCGATGTTGATGGTCCATACCTCTCCATTGGATCAACCAGGCGTGGGCGATGCCGGCGGCATGAATGTTTATGTTGTGGAGACTGCAAAGCGGTTGGCGCGAAGCGGCGTTGACGTCGACATTTTCACCCGGGCGACTTCCTCCAAACTTCCCCCCAGGGTTGAAATCGCTCCTGGGGTAGGCGTTGTGCACCTGTTCGGCGGGCCATATGAGGGGCTCAGCAAAGAGGAGTTGCCCGGCCAGTTGTGCGTGCTCGCCGCCGACCTAGCCAGAGTCGAAGCCAGACACGAACGTGGGTACTACGACCTAGTCCATTCGCACTATTGGCTCTCCGGCCAACTGGGGATGGTGGCCGCCCAGACCTGGGGGGTGCCGCTGGTTCACACCATGCACACGATGGCAAAAGTTAAGAACCAGGCGTTGGCTGAGGGCGACAACCCGGAACCTTCGGGCCGTTCAGTGGGTGAAGAGCAGGTTGTTGCGGCAGCAGATGCGTTGATCGCCAATACCGAAGCAGAAGCGGCTCACCTGGTTGGCCTATATGGGGCTTGCCCGGACCGGGTTCACGTAATTCCGCCAGGGGTTGATCTTGAGCGGTTCTCCAACACTGGCCCAGCCGGCAAGGAATCGGCGCGGGCGCTACTGGGAATTGCCAAGGGGGCGCTACTGCTGGCATTTGTCGGACGTATTCAGCCCCATAAGGGACCCGAGGTCCTCATCCGGGCGGCTGCCGAACTGCTGGCGCACGATCCCTCGCTCCGTTCCCGATTGGTGGTAGCAATTGTGGGGGGAGTCAGCGGCTCAAATTCAGAGCCCGCGCGGTTGCGTGAACTGGCGTCCTGGCTCGGTTTATCCGACATCATCCGTTTTGCTGAACCCGCCGATGCCGATTTGTTGCCCCAGTGGTATCGGGCCGCGGACATTGTTTGTGTGCCAAGTTATTCAGAATCATTTGGTCTGGTAGCTCTGGAGGCGCAGGCGTGCGGAACGCCGGTGGTCGCCTCGGCCGTCGGAGGTCTGAGAACAGCAGTATGCGATGGAATATCCGGCCTCCTAGTGGATGGACACGATCCAAAGGCTTGGTCCAGCGTTCTCTTGCGACTTGCACACGAGCCGGAACGTCGAGCACTCCTAAGTTCGGGCGCTCTCACGCATTCACGGAGATTTGATTGGGAGCGAACTTCGGCTGCCACTCTCATGGCCTACAAAGATATCTTGAATCCGGCGCGTGCGCAGGAACGAGCGCTAGCCTGATCGGCGTGACAAGTAAAAATGAGGTTGCGGAGATAGTTCGCGTGAGTTTGCTCGCTGAAGATTTGTCTTTTGAGGAAATCGACTCCGATACCTTTGTAGTTTCGATACCCGGAAGCAAGAAGAAAACAATCTCGTGTTCACTCTCCGTTGGTGATTACTCATTGGTGGCTAATGCCTTTTTCATGAGAGCGCCAGATGAGAATCAAGTAGCCGCCTACAAGTACCTGCTTGAGCAGAATGCCCGCGCCTACGCTGTTCACTTTGCCTTGAATTCGCTCGGTGATATTTACCTGGTGGGTAGGTTACCTTTGGGTGCAGTTAATGCGACAGAACTCGACCGAATGCTCGGGGCAATACTTGAATACAGCGAGAGAAACTTCGATCATCTCCTTGAGATGGGCTTTGCAAGTGCAATTCGCCGTGAGTGGGCGTGGCGCGTCGAACGGGGAGAATCGTTGGAAAATCTAGCGGCGTTCAGGCACCTGTTCACAGAGACAGGCCAGTAGGCTATTTCTATGCCTGATACTTCGACACTTATTCTGCTGCGTCACGGCGAGAGCGAATGGAACGCTAAAAATCTTTTCACGGGATGGGTCGATGTTCCTCTCTCGGACAAGGGTCGGGAAGAAGCCTCAAGAGGCGGCAAACTTCTTGCAGCGCACGACTTGCTTCCTAACGTCTTGCACACCTCGCTGTTACGCCGAGCCATTTCGACCGCGCAAATAGCCCTTGATGTCTGCGAACGACACTGGATTCCGGTGAGGCGGTCGTGGCGCCTCAATGAGCGTCACTATGGCGCCCTGCAAGGCAAGGACAAGAAAGAAACGCTTGAAGCCTATGGCGAAGATCAGTTCATGCTCTGGCGCCGGTCCTTTGATGTGCCGCCGCCACCAATTGACGATGACAGTGAATTTAGCCAAGTCGCCGATCCGCGATACGCAGATCTTGGTTCGCTAATGCCAAAGACGGAGTGCCTGAAGGATGTTGTGACGCGAATGATGCCCTACTGGCACACATCGATTGTGCCGGATCTTCTTGGCGGACAGAAAGTGCTGGTGGCTGCTCATGGCAATTCTCTGCGCGCATTAGTAAAACACCTGGATGGAATTTCAGATTCCGATATTGCTGGTTTGAACATCCCAACCGGAATTCCACTGCTTTACACGTTGGACAACGACCTCAAGCCCATTACGCGCGGTGGCCAGTATCTTGATCCAGACGCGGCAGCAAGTGCGATTGAGGCAGTGGCAAACCAAGGGAAACGCTGAAGAGAGATTCGGCGATCAGATGTCCGCGTATTCGCCAGTTACCAGGAAGTAAAGACGCCGAGCGACCGAAACCGCGTGGTCTGCAAAGCGTTCGTAATAACGTCCGATCAAAGTCATGTCGATTGCGACTTCATTTCCATACGGCCACCCCGAATCGAGCAGCGCCACGAATAAACGGCGATGCAAGATGTCCATCTCGTCGTCGTCGACCCCCAGCTCGAGTGCTTTCTGGGTATCGCGCTCTTGGATAATTACCGCAACTTTTTTGGCCAAACTCTCAGCTATGACGGCCATCCGCTGGATTATTTCAGTCATGTCCTTTGGAACGGCTACCGCTGGATATCGCATTCTCGCAACTTTGGCGACATGATTTGCCAGATCGCCCATCCGCTCCAGGTCCGCACTCATCCGAAGTGAGGCCACCAGGGTTCGTAGATCTCCTGCGACTGGCTGTTGTCTGGCCATCAAGTCGATGGTGCGATCATCAAGACCGTGCTGCAGGTCATCGATAACGTCGTCGGAGGCGATGACGGCTTCGGCGACTTCCAGGTTGGCATCCAGCAGTGCGGTTGTGGCATCTCGGATAGCCTCACTGACGAGTCCAGCCATCTCGACCAGGGTGTCTTTTATGCCATCCAGTTCCTCGTGATACTCATCGCGCATGAGTGAAGGGTAACGTCGATCTGCGCTCGTCCGCGGCATTTTTCGGGGCATCTTCGTGAACTACGTCTTATATTTGTATGAACAACCGGGACCTTAAGCGCTCGATCCGAATCTCGAAGTCCCCGAAGTGCCTAACATTGACCTCGTGGTGGCATGGAGACGTAACCGGCAAGCCCAAGGCGCTGCGCCGGCACCGGCAAGCGAGTTGCCAAGTTCTCTCATCGATTCGTTGTCTGCCATTGAGATGGCCTCGGCCGTGGTCGGTTTCGGCGATCGTTTGCTCTTCGCTTCAGACTCATTAAGAGCCATGGGGATTGTTAGAGCCGAGCGCTTGCTCGGAGAGGAGCTGCTTTCATTGGTTCGCCAAGCTCGTAGGGGTAATGAGGTGCTCGAGGCATCGATCGCATTACCTAGGGGCCCGCTGGGTGCAGGCAGACGCGACCTAGCGGCTCGAGCCGCACCGATCAGGGGAAGGAATCCTGAAGACGGCCTTGTGCTCTTGCTGGTCCAAGACGACAGCGAATCCCGACTACTTGATGCTGTCCGACGAGACTTCGTCGTGAACGTTTCGCATGAGCTGAAAACACCAATAGGGGCGCTCATGCTCTTGGCTGAAGCGGTAATGAGTGCCAAGGACGAACCCGAGAGTGTGGAGAGGTTCGCATCAAGCATGCAGCGTGAGGCACAACGCCTTTCCAATCTCGTTCAAGAGATCATTGACCTCTCCCGCTTGCAGGTAAATGATCCGCTTGCCAGAGCCATGCTCGTTGAAGTTGATGATGTGGTCGCTGATGCGATGGATCGTTCTCGCATGAGTGCAGAGACGAATGGCATTGCTCTTGTTTCAGGAGGTACCTCTGGATTGAAAATCCTTGGTGATCCTGAACAACTGACAAAGGCGCTACGGAACTTGATAGATAACGCGATTTCGTATAGTCCGCCCAAAACTCGAATTGCAGTCGGTGTGCGCCGGGTTGATGAAATTGCGGAAATCAGCGTTACTGATCAAGGCATCGGGATACCCAAAGATTTGTTAGACCGAATATTCGAGCGCTTTTATCGAGTGGATCCGGCGCGCTCTCGAGTTACTGGCGGAACTGGGCTTGGTTTGTCCATCGTCAAGCACGTCGTCGCCAATCATGGCGGCGAAGTAAAGGTCTGGAGCATCGAAGGCTCTGGCAGTACGTTCACTCTGCGCTTGCCATTAGCTCACTCACAGGAGGCGGCGTCATGACCAAGATCTTGGTCGTAGAAGACGAGGCATCATTTTCCGAGGCGCTCGTTTTTCTTCTGCAGAAGGAAGGCTTTGAGGTAAATGTGGCCGACACCGGGACAAAAGCAGTGGCGGAATTTGAACGCACCGGAGCCGATTTGGTCCTCCTGGATCTGATGCTTCCTGGCCTTTCTGGCACTGAAGTTTGTCGTCAGATTCGCGCCCGATCTTCGGTCCCCATCATCATGCTTACCGCTAAGGACAGCGAGATAGACAAAGTGGTGGGATTGGAGCTTGGTGCCGACGACTACGTCACGAAGCCATATTCATCACGCGAATTGACAGCTCGCATTCGTGCAGTTCTTAGACGTCAGGGCGATTTTGAGGACGCCGGAGATTCTGTGTTGGACTTTGATGGTGTGCGTATGGATACCGAACGCCACGAAGTATCGGTCAATGGTGAGCGAGTCCAGCTTCCGTTAAAGGAATTTGAACTCCTTGAAATTCTCCTTCGAAATGCAGGACGAGTTCTGACGCGCATGCAACTCATTGACCGAGTGTGGGGCAGCGACTATGTGGGCGACACGAAGACCCTTGACGTTCACATCAAACGATTGCGTTCGAAAATCGAAAAGGACCCGGCAAACCCTGTGCACTTGATAACCCTCCGCGGCCTCGGCTACAAATTCGAAGCCTGAAAATCTCGGGCGTTCTCTGAATTAAGAAGTCGTGTCAGCCTTGAAACGGAGTTGAAGTAACACCGGAAAATTCCTGGGTGTTGTCTCGAACAATTGCGTTAAGTGTCACAATGCCACTGGTTTGAAAAGTAAATTCGACTGTTGCAAGTGTTCCTGGCGTTGCGTTCAGACTGGGTACATCTGCTGAGGCGTTGGCGGAGTCACCAGCTAAACGCACCGGCGCATTCTGGTTGAGGAGCGGTAATGAGGGTGTGATGACGGCGGGCTGCCCATTGACAGTGATACTGGTGAGTTCATCTTGTGTGGCACCAGTCTGCACAATGGTTCCGACAACAACACCTGTTCCATCCGGCATCGCAACAACGACGACATCTCGAACCTTGACGTCTTGGGTCGCACCCTGGTTGCCATCGGTAGGTGTGTATGGCTTGAATACGGCAGCGTCTTTACCTGCTCCACAGCCGGCCAAGGCCAGGGCAAGCGCGATCACGACGGCAGATCTAGTGAACTTGGACACCCTTATTGCTCCTTGAGTCGAACTTGCTGGGTAGAACTTACTGCAAACTGGAGCGTCAGAGCGGCACGACCCAACAGTCGGCCAAGGCTACCTGAAGCACGACAAAGGTTGGCTTGTCAACCCTCGATTTAGGCCATGTCACCCCATCTGACCTGGGGAAACGAGCAGATCTTCAAATAGGAATGGGCCCAAATGGCTGGTAAACTTGGCTCATTGCAAAGGGGTTTTTCCTACCCTTTGACGCCCAGGTATGAAAGGGAACATATGTCGTTTCAGGTTGGCGAGACCGTTGTTTATCCTCACCATGGTGCGGCTCTAATCGAGTCGATTGAGACCAGATTGATTAAAGGCGAACAGAAGACCTACCTCGTGCTCAAGATCGCCCAGGGCGAATTGACCGTCCGAGTTCCTGCCGAAAACGTAGATTTGGTCGGAGTGCGTGACGTTGTCGACAAGGAGGGCCTCCAGGAGGTCTTCTCTGTACTTCGCCAGCCCTACACAGAAGAGCCGACGAACTGGTCAAGGCGCTATAAGGCAAACCTGGAGAAGCTCGCCTCCGGCGATGTGATCAAGGTTGCCGAAGTTGTGCGCGATCTTTTCCGTCGCGACAAGGATCGCGGACTCTCTGCAGGCGAAAAGCGAATGCTTGCAAAAGCGCGCCAGATTCTAATCAGCGAGTTGGCGCTTGCCGAGAAGACAGACGAAGTCAAGGCTGAGTCGATTCTCGACGAAGTACTCGCTTCTTAAGGGCGCTCTAATGGCGGCGCCTAAGTCGGCCGGGATAATTGCGGCCGCCGGGAGTGGTCAGCGTCTTGGCACCAGCAAACCCAAAGCCTTGGTGAAGGTTGGTCGCCGTACTCTCGTTAATCGGGCCGCAATGAGACTCGGCAAGATTGTTGATGAGATTGTTGTGACTGCGCCAGCGGGCTATGAAGTTGAAATGGCGAAATCACTTCGGAGTTTGCATGTTCCGGTAACTGTCATCATCGGTGGGGAAAGTCGGACCGAAAGCGTTCAGTTGGCGTTGGCCCACCTGTCTAGTGATATCGAGTTTGTTTTAATTCACGATGCCGCCCGCGCTTTCGCGCCGGTTTCGATGATGCGTCGGATTCTCCGCGCGCTGCACAAGGGTGCCACCGCGGTTATTCCGGCAATTGAAGTCTCGGACACGATTAAGTCCGTTGACGAAAAAGGATTTGTTGTGAGCACATACGACCGTGAGACACTCAGGGCCGTTCAAACTCCGCAGGGTTTCACTCGCGATCTGATTGAACATGCTCATCGCGAAGCTCGAAGCCGTGATCTCCTTGGAACGGATGACTCATCCTTGGTCGAAGCTCTCGGCGAGAAAGTTCTCGTTATTCTCGGCGACGAGCGCGCCCGCAAGATTACGACGCCGGCCGATTTGAAGTTCCACCGACTTATGAGACGTAAGGGTGCGAAGTTATGAGCCTACGAGTTGGCAGCGGACTTGATGTACATAAGTTCTCGACGGACTCGACCCGCCCGATGGCTCTGGCTTGCCTTGATTGGCCAGGCGAGATTGGCTGCGAAGGCCATTCCGATGGCGATGTGGCTGCACATTCGGTCTGCGATGCTCTCCTCTCTGCGGCAGGCCTCGGTGACCTCGGCGGGATTTTCGGCACCGACCATCCGGATTGGGCAGAAGCGTCAGGGGCTGCACTTTTGGCCGAAGTCAATCACCGGCTAGAGATTGCTGGTTTCGAAATAGTAAACGTGAGTGTTCAGGTTGTTGGAAACCGGCCCCAGATGTCTGCCAGGCGCGAAGAGGCGCAAGCAGCCATGAGCGCGGCACTTGGTGGCGCCATAGTCTCGGTTTCAGCCACGACGACCGACCGTCTTGGCGTTACGGGCCGGAGCGAGGGCCTAGCCGCGATCGCAACCGCCCTTGTAAAAGTTAGGCTTGGGACGTGACCTTGCACCTTTACGACACCTCGACCAGACAGACGCGCGAATTCTGGCCTCTGGTGCCTGGCAAAGTATCGATCTATCTCTGTGGGGCCACGGTTCAGGCTGCCCCTCACATTGGACACGTGCGGAGTGGCCTCAATTTCGATGTGCTTCGTCGCTGGCTCGCCGCCGGGCACGGCTATGAGGTCACCTTCATCCGTAATGTGACCGACATCGATGACAAGATTCTGGCAAATGCTGAAAGTGAGGGCATGCCTTGGTGGGCACTGGCCCTGAAATACGAGCGGGCATTTGTCGAGGCGTACGCCGCACTTAACTGCCTTCTTCCAACTTATGAGCCGCGGGCAACCGGGCATATCACTCAGATGATCGAGTTAATGGAGCGCCTTATCTATCTCGGGCATGCTTATGCGCCGGGCAATGGCGATGTCTATATGGATGTTCGCTCCCTAGACAATTACCTCTCGCTATCAGGTCAGAAACTCGATGAACTTCAGCCGGCTCCCGACAGCGATCGAGCAGACGAAGTTGCAAGTAAGAAGGATCCTCGCGATTTTGCGCTCTGGAAATCTGCCAAGCCCGGTGAACCTTCATGGCAGACGCCTTGGGGGACTGGACGTCCAGGCTGGCATCTTGAGTGCAGTGCCATGATCAAGACTTATCTGGGTGAGACGTTCGATATTCACGGTGGCGGTCTCGATTTGATCTTTCCCCATCATGAGAACGAGATTGCTCAATCCACGGCGGCTGGGTATGGATTCGCTCAACTCTGGATGCACAACGCATGGGTGACGCTCTCTGGGGAAAAGATGAGCAAGTCGCTCGGGAATTCGCTCAAAGTCGAAGAGATCTTGAAATCAACTCGCGGGGTTGAATTACGTTGGTACCTAAATTCTGCGCACTATCGCTCAATGATCGAATTTTCGCCCGAGGCTTTAGCGGAGGCAGCCACTGGATATCGACGGATCGAAAATTTCGTCAGGCGGGCGGAAGAATCAATCGGCGAGACTTTTGTCGATGCACGTGTCCCAGAAACCTTCGCGTCTGCTTTAGACGACGACCTGGCTGTGCCGCAAGCGCTGGCTGTGATCGCCGAGCACGTACGAGATGGGAACACTGCGCTAGCAGCCAATGACGCTGTTGGCGTTCGCAAGGGACTCGGATCTGTTCGAGCGATGCTTTCGATCCTGGGGTGTGACCCCCATGACGGTCCTTGGGCTAATGAATCATCTGATCTCACGCAGGTCGTTGATTCGCTCATTCAGGTTGTGCTAACACAACGCACAAGCGCTCGTGAACGTAAAGATTGGGCGGAAGCGGATCTCATCAGAGATGAGATAGCTGCTGCAGGAATCCAGATCGAAGACAGTCCTTCTGGTTCGCGCTGGACCTACACGCCACCGAGTGGCAAGACGGAGAAGTAACGTGGCTGGCAACTCATCTCGACGCGGCGCTGTGGCCAAGTCAAAAAAGGGTCCCTCGGTTGGTACCGGCGGCAAGAACCGGCGCGCCCTAGCTGGACGCGGCCCGACCCCAAAGGCAGAAGAGCGGACTTACCACCCGGCCGCAAAGCGAAAAGCGAAGCCAGCAGCTGGCAAGCCAGAACGGGTGGCCAAGACCTCTGTCCGTGCTCCACGTGCGCCGGCAGGTTCCGGTGGGCGAATGAAGCGAGATGGAAATGAGTTGGTCGCTGGCAGAAACAGTGTCCTAGAAGCTCTTCGAGCCAAGGTGCCAGCTAAGGAATTGCTGATTGCTACTCGAATTGATGTTGATGACCGTATTCGCGAATCGCTCACTCTCGCAATTGAAGCCAAGATCCCGATGCGTGAGGTTCCGCGTGCTGATTTAGACCGACAGAGCGAAGGCGCGGTACATCAGGGCATCATTCTCACGATCCCGCCTTATGAGTACGCGGATCTTGAAGATCTATTTGATATTGCAAAAGACGAGGAGGCCGCTCCGCTCATTATTGCGCTGGACGGAGTAACAGATCCACGCAATCTCGGCGCCATTATTCGAAGCGCTTCTGCTTTCGGCGCGCATGGGGTTGTGGTTCCAGAGCGCAGGGCGGCGAATATGACTGCCTCCGCTTGGAAGACGGCGGCTGGAGCGGCTGCGAGGTTACCGGTTGCTCGAGTGACCAACCTCGTTCGCGCCATCGAAAAGGCCAAGGACCTTGGCTGCGTCGTAATTGGATTAGACGCAGATGGCGATCTGAATATCACCGATTTCAAAGATGGCGCCGATCCGCTAATGATCGTAATAGGCAGTGAAGGTAAAGGGCTTTCGCGGTTAGTGAGCGAAACTTGCGACTTGATTGTTTCCATTCCGATGCACTCAGCCACTGAATCGCTAAATGCTTCAGTGGCGGCAAGCATCGTTCTGCACGCAGTGGCCAACGCCAGGCCATGAGCGCGCGCCGGCAACTAGCGCTTGGTCTGTCAATTTTGGTGGGAAGTGGCGTGCTATCTGGCTGTTCTAGTCACACTAGGGCAGTCAATGACCCGGTGTGCGTGGCCTTTCGTGTGTCGGCCAGTACCTATACCAATCGGATAACCAAAGCTAGATACGCGGAGCGCATGGCGGAAATCGCGGCAGATGGGAAACTTGCAGTCTCACCAGAAGCAGACGCCTTGAAACAGGCGCACGCGGTCTGGCTTAAGGCAAAGTCGCAACTCGAGCACTTTTACGCCGCAGATAAATCAGGTTGCGTTTCTAACTAGTGCTGCTACAACCGGGCATTTGGTCTATCCTGAATCGTTGATGGCTTTTATCACAATTTGCGCGGCGTCATTTGCGGATAACAGAAAGACTGCTGGCTCAACTCTCGGATTTTTCTTTTTGCTCCTTGGGCGAACGGCAAGAACGAACGCTTGGCTCTGAAGTTCGATGCCGAGAGTGTCAAGAACAACGCGCGGGATGCTGAGGCGATGCTTAGCGTCGATAAACGATTCGATTGCAGAATAAGTAGCTCGATGAGCTCTAACGAATTGCGGTACATCGCGTTGACGTAACACCCAGGCCTTGCTTTCTTCTAGAAACTCAAAGTAGACCCGGGAATTGACCTTCCAGCCCATGAAGCTGGCTGTGGCCACCAAAGAGATGCGTCCTGCTTCGACCACGGGGGTCTGCAGCAGGGTTTCCATGGGTCTATCTGAGCGCTTGCAGCGGCCTAGATCTGGGTGGTAAAGCAATATGTGGGTAGCGCCCCAACTATGGGTAATATCCCGCTCTACTGAGCGTGACCCAAAATTCCCCCTGAGACGAACGACGATAAATAGATGCCACCTAACCAACGTTCCGCAATTAGAACTGCCGCCTGGTTGCGAGACAGGATGACCGCGCTCGGGTTCGGATCCCTGGAGGATTTGGCTCGGGCCTCTGGCATAGATCGAGGCACCATCTACCGCTACTTCAACCGTCAGCAAGAGCCTGGTGCGCATAACATCCAGCCGCTCTGCGATGCCCTGGAGGTCGATGCAGAGGAACTGCTTCGGGCTCTTGGGTATTGGCGCTGACCTGGAACGGGAAAAACACCGCGATTGACCTGACATAATTACCCAGCAAAGTTCAGGATTGTTAGATGCCGACGTGGCGCAATTGGTAGCGCACCGCACTTGTAATGCGGGGGTTAGCGGTTCGATTCCGCTCGTCGGCTCCATATTCTGGGTGGTTTCATTTCGCCGAGCGGCGGCTCGCCTCCCGTCAAACACACTGCTTTCACTTTTAGATATTTAACCGGAAACTCTCTCGCTCTCGCATAACAAAGTTGACTCGCGCACCAACTTGATGGTGATTCGTAAAGGCGTAACGGCATCGAAACTGTCAGTTCCCCGAGAGCCATTCTGTCACCCCTCTTACGGTTTATTTCGAGCCTGATTCCTCCTGGTCAAACCAGACAGCCTGTGAGAAGGCGGGCTGAATCTTGTGAACACCCTTTGATCGTCGATTTTTGGGTAATGCGTTCAGAAATTCATTCGCTTCCCTACACAGAACTAAGGGAGGAAGAACATGAAGTCCAGAATTACTGCGGTATCGATGGCTGTGCTTGGCGCCCTCTTAATTGGGTCTGTGGTCAGCGGGTCGGCTTACGCACTAACGAGTGCCCAATCCGGCAAAATAAAGATCGCGACTGCTACCTATGCGAAGGCGCTTTCTAAAGCGCACGCTCGGTATTTGACGGAGGTAAACCCAAGTCGTAGAGCCTTCCTCGTTGCAGCCAAGAAGGCGGAAGTGGTGCGTCGAACAAAGGTCAAGACCGCCATGAATTCTTTCAACGCTGTTGCAGTGCATGCCAAGGCGCCCGTGTTGGCCGCTGAGAAGGCGTATGCATCGGCGGTGACTAAGTCGGCCGCAAGTCCAGAAAATGTACGGTTGAAGACAGAAGCCAAATCGAGGCTTACGGCACTCAACCTTGCCAGTGCGTCTTTGCATGAAAATGCAAAAGTGGTTGCCGCGCGTGTCGCCATTGCAAAGGCTCGGGTATCTGCGATGGCTGCATTCAAGTCAACTCTGAGGCAATACGCAGGAGTCAGTGCTCGGGCGACAACTCGTGCGACGGCGAATTTCAAAGCGGCAAAGTTAAAAGCGATAGCAAGGCTAAATGTCGCGATTAAGGCGGCAAAGTCAACCCGTTAAACAGTTTGACTCATAACTAAATCTCCATTTCTTACATCCTCTAACAGATAGGTAGAAAATCATGAACAGGAACAGCAAGAAAAGTGTCTTGGCCTTGGTCGCTGCAGGCGCCTTACTCGTTTCAGGTGCAGTCTTTGGATCTTCGGCTTTCGCCGCAGACACAACTCGTACTCCGGCTGTCTCATCGTCATCATCGGCCACTGTTGATTCAGAGTTGGGTCTTGGCCTCAATGCACCAGGCGTTCTTGATAGTGTCCACGGAATTATTAGCTCTGTGGACGACGAGTTGGGTCGCGTTAACATGAATGTAAACGCTGGGGTCAATGCCAGCGTATTCGCTCAAGAAAGCGACGATGAAGCGGTCTCGCTCAATGATGAGAACCAGCAGGAACAGGAGTCATTCAGCGCTGATATCAGTGCTGCCCACCAATCTGGAGATGCTCAGAGTGCTGCCCAATTGAGCACTGACGCTTCAATCCTGGCCTCAGTTACGGCTCCCGAGGTTCGGGCGATGGTTCGCGATGACTCTCAGGCTCATGCCCAGATTGTTGAGGGTCTTAAGTAAGGTCAGTAAGGCTCTGGCCCCTGGGTTTTGAGTGTGATACTAAGTATTTCCAAGTGTTCACGCTCGAAACCCAGGGGCCATTCTCGGGCTCGGAGTTGGAACATTCTCGGGAATGTAATGAATCCACGTGGAACGTCGCTTACTTAGATGGCGTCCCATTTGGAAGAGGTAAGAGGATGAAAGTTCAGTTCATGCGTACGGCGCTCGTCGCTTTAGTTGTGGGTGCCTTGAGCACTGGTCTTCTCGTTTCCGGACCAGCCTCTGCCACGGCTGGCAAAGTTTCGCCCAAGGAGAAGGCCGCGATCGCAGCCTATGCAAAGACAATTGCCCAGGCGCGGGCCGCCTATTTTGCCGAGGTAAAGCCAAGTCGCGCCACGGTGACGTCGATTGGAAAGCCAGCGGAGATAACACGCCGAGCCGACGTGGCTGCCGCTTTGGCCATCTTCAAAGCCGCAGTAAGCGCCGCTAAAGCGCCTTCGCTTTCGGCGCAGGCTGCCTACAAAGCGGCAGTAGCAAAGTCGGGCGCGAACCCCACCGATGCCTCACTAAGGGCAGTTGCAAAGGCGAGTTTGGTGACCCTAAACAAAGCCGCTGCCGCACTTAAGACTGACGCCAGCGTGACCACGGCGACCGCAGTTTTCGATAAGACTCGGGCGGCGGCGATGGCTACCTTCAGAGCAACTGTGGACAGTGCCGTCGCGGTACGAGATGCCACCCAAGTGCAGGCCATGGCGAGGTTCAACGCGATCAAGATAAAGGCACTAGCCAAGTTAAAGATTGCGGTTAAAGCAGCCCGTGCGAGCAAAGTCGCAAAGGCGAAGGCAAAGAGGGCTAAGGCCAAAAGACATTCGACAAAGAAGACCAAATAAGTCCGAAATCTCCTATCCGCTATTTAATTTAAGAGAAGAGAAGTGATAGTCCATGAAAAATCCTAAAAAGGCGAAGAGAATTTCGGCGCTCACGGCCGTCGGAGCACTTGCGTTAGTAAGTTTGGCATTCGGTTCCTCAGCACTTGCCGCAGACACAACTAGTCCAACACCTACGCCCATTCCTTCGCCGAGGCCGACAATTTCAGCAATGTCAGGCAACAATCCTCTTGATGCTGAAGTGGACAATGAAAGCGAAGCGGAGGCAATCCTTGGCAGCAATCCTTCGTCACTTGGCGTATTGAGCAGCGAAGTTGAAACAGCCGAAGCCGCTGAGGTCCCAGAGACTCCAGAAACTTCGGAAACTGCGGAGACCCCGGATTCGACATCGACCTCAGAGGCCCCCGGAACCGACAATGAGGTTGACGCGGTTGAGGCTGAAGACCAGCAAGAACAGGCTTCTTTCGACGAGGACATTAATGCGGCGAATCAAGCGGGTGAGAGTGAAGATGCGGTTCAGCTCCAAGAGGATGCGGCCGTTGTGGCCTCGGTAACGGCTCCGGTAGTGGAGGCCATGGTGACCGATAACGCCCAAGCCAACGCAATTATCACCGGGGTGCCGACAAAGTAAGGCCCTGCTCTAGGTTGAGTTTCCGGCGTGAGAGGATCTACACGTGCATAAATTCACGCCGGAAACGCAAAAAGTCGCTGATGAAATTTTTGAATACGCACTGGCTCGCCTGAAGATGGATCCGCCGGAACTTGATGCCCCGCGCTCCTATGAAGACCTGGCTGCAGAGGTGGGTGCGACGATAACTGCCGATGGACTTGGCGGTAGTCGCATTCTTAAGATATTTGAGGAAGTTCTGGCCCCGGCGTGCATATCGGTGGATCATCCGAGATACCTGTCCTTTATCCCTAATGCGCCAACCGAGTACTCGAGCCTGTTCGATCTGGTTGTTGGCGCCAGCGGGCTTTATGGCGGCTCCTGGCTTGAAGCATCGGGTGCTGTCTATGCCGAAAACCAGGCGCTGCGTTGGATCGCAGATCTAGCTGGTTTGCCGGTAGGTGCTGGCGGCGTTTTCGTTCAAGGCGGAACCCTTGGCAATCTTTCCGCGCTCGTCGCCGCCCGTGATCACGTCAGGCGCAAGCACGAAGGCGTTACCCGTTGGGCGATAGCTTGCAGTGAGGAGTCGCATTCATCGATCGCTAGTGCCGCCAGGGTGATGGATGTTGATCTCATCAAGTGCAAAGTCGGATCAGACGGTCGCCTAACTGGAGCCAGCATCGATCAAGCGATCGAGAAATATGAATCAACATCGGAGGGTCGGGTCTTCGCTGCCGTTGCGACCTCTGGGACAACAAATCTTGGAATTATTGACGATTTACGCAGTATTAGTGACGTAGCTAAGCATCGTGAGATCTGGTTCCATGTCGACGGCGCATATGGCGGCGCTGGCCTAGCCGCGCCAAGCGTCCGTCACCTTTATGACGGCATTGAAGAAGCCGATTCGTTCCTCGTGGATCCACACAAATGGCTTTTTGCGCCTTTTGACGCCTGTGCTCTCATCTATCGAGAGCCATCGATCGCTAAACGTGCACATACCCAGCACGCCTCATATCTAGACACTCTGCAGGCTGAAGAATCAGAGTGGAACCCTTCTGATTATGCGATCCATCTTTCGCGTCGGGCTCGCGGTCTGCCTTTCTGGTTTTCACTGGCAGCACATGGAACTAAGGCGTATTCGATGGCCATCGAAGAGACCTTGAAGATGGCCAAGATAGGAGCGCGGTTAGTTGAGGCTCACCCTGAATGTGAGTTGCTTGTAGAGCCAACTCTCTCGGTAGTTGCCTTCACTCGGAAAGGCTGGGAAGCGGACGACTATTCAAAGTGGAGCGAGCGGCTGCTTAAAGAGCAGCTCGCTTTTGTCACGCCGTCTTCCCATCGAGGTCAGCCCATTCTTCGATTTGCCATAGTCAACCCCAGGACTACGGAGTTGGACCTCTCTGAAATCCTTTCCACCCTCTGAATTGAGCGCTATTAGCCGCGTCAGGAAAGTACTCTGAGCCGCGTCAGGAAAGTAAATGACAAAGGTGTAATTCCCCCTCTAATATGGGTGTCAACGCAGGTAGCAAAAATGCTCATAGGAGGGCTGTGAAGTGGACTCTAGTTCGGCAGCCACGCACCTAACCGAAGGTTCTTCGAGTCACGGACTGACCGATCGCGACCGCGCAATTTTAGGTTTCGAGCGCCAGTGGTGGAAATATGCGGGAGCCAAAGAGAGCGCCATCAAAGAACTATTCGATCTTGCGCCGGCTCGTTACTACCAACTTCTCAATGACATTATTGATCGAGATTCAGCTCTTGAATTTGATCCGATGTTAGTTAAACGACTACGGCGGCTAAGAGATTCGCGTCAGCGGGCAAGAAGCGCGCGGCGATTGGGCTTTGATCTTTAATTTGTCGCGTTTGTCCCCACTTTCACGGTAATTATTCTTACTGCTCGACATTTTTGCTAAATAACCCTTCCACTAGCAGCCGGCTCCGGCTACTTTTCCTGCGTAAGGCACGTTACGAAGGGTTAGGCAAATGGCACAAGGCACAATCAAGTGGTTCAACGGCGAAAAGGGCTATGGCTTCATCGCTGCCGATGGTGGCACGGATGTTTTCGTTCACTACAGCGCGATTCAGATGGAGGGCTATAAAACCCTTCAAGAGGGACAGAAAGTCGAGTTCGACATCGTTCAGGGCCAGAAGGGCCCGCAGGCGGAGAACGTC
>DATKUB010000011.1:0-57375 GCA_035530875.1 Candidatus Nanopelagicaceae bacterium | reverse complement strand
TCATTCCAGAACCCTATCTGACCGCGTCGATGAATTTAGTTCTGCGGATTTCGTGCAGAGCAGATCCAACTTAGGCGTCAGGAAAGTTGGGCGTGAACCACAGTCGACACTTCGGGCCCGAGAAAACGACTAGCAAGAGTGGCAAAAAGATCTGATTCGCCCGTCGCCATGAATCGGTGGGTGGGCGAAGATGCTGAACTCTCTCTAAGCGCGCCGGTTGATACGAGGGTGCGATACAAATCTTTAGCAGTTTCTTCAGCGCTGGAGACCAGAGTCACGCCTTCGCCCATCACGTATGAGATCACTCCAGTAAGCAACGGATAGTGGGTGCAGCCAAGAATTAATGTGTCGACCTCGGCGGCGATGATCGGAGCTAGGTAGGTGCGAGCGGCCTCAAGAATGGCCGGGCCCGTGGTCTCGCCGCGTTCCACAAATTTCACGAATGCAGGACAGGCGTTAGAGGTGATCACCAACTGGGGCGCGGCGGCGAATGTATCTTCATACGCCTTGGACTCGATTGTCGCGACCGTGCCGATCACTCCAATCCGCCCATTGCGGGTCGCCGCCACCGCGCGACGTACTGCCGGTTGAATCACTTCGACCACTGGTACGTCATACCGTTCACGAGCGTCTCGTAGCATCGCCGCACTGGCACTGTTGCAGGCAATCACCAGAGCCTTCACGCCTTCGCTGACCAAGAAATCGAGAGCCTCGAGCGAGAAAGCACGAACCTGCGCCAATGGTCTTGGGCCATAAGGACCACGGGCGGTATCGCCTAGGTAGATGACTGATTCGTTAGGCAATTGATCAAGAATGGCCCGGGCCACCGTGAGTCCGCCAACTCCGGAATCAAAAATTCCAATCGGCGCATTGGTATCCGTCACGACAGCAGAGTCTATGCCCACACCTGGTCGTCTAAGCGGTCCTCGGCCTCATCAAGCGATCCGGAGTAAACGCCTGTTGATAGATACTTCCAGCCCGCGTCACAAACGATAAACGCGATATCTGCAGTCCTGCCCTCAGCAACACATTCACGGCCGACGGCGAGTGCTGCGTGAAGAATGGCGCCGGTAGAAATGCCGGCGAAAATGCCTTCGATATTTAGCAACTCCCGAACCCTAGCAACCGCATCGCGCGGCCCAACCGAGAAACGGCGATTGATCACGCCTTCGTCATAAAGTTCGGGCACGAAGCCCTCATCGAGATTACGCAGTCCGTATACAACTTCTCCATACCTCGGTTCGGCCGCAACAATGGTGATTTCCGGGTTTCTCTCGCGAAGAAAGCGACCGGCTCCCATAAGAGTTCCGGTCGTTCCAAGCCCGGCAACAAAGTGAGTGATGCTTGTCAGGTCGGCAAAAATCTCCGGTCCCGTGCCCTCGTAATGGGCCCTGGCATTGGCCGCATTTCCATACTGATAAAGCATGACCCAGTCTGGGTTCTGTGCAGCGATCTCCCTGGCTACCCGTACTGCCTCGTTGGATCCGCCCGCTGCTGGGGAATAGATAACTTGCGCACCCCACATCTGGAGCAATTGCGTCCGCTCGGCGGAGGTGTTTTCAGGCATCACGCATACGAGTTTGTAGCCGCGGACTTTGGCGATCATGGCTAAAGAGATTCCGGTGTTTCCACTTGTCGGTTCGAGAATTGTCGAACCAGCCCGAAGCAATCCGTCGCGCTCAGCCTGATCGACCATCGCTAAGGCAACGCGATCCTTTATTGATCCGGTTGGGTTTCGATCCTCAAGCTTGGCCCATAAGCGAACATCTGGACTGGGTGAAAGATGCGGTAACCCCACCAGAGGCGTACGACCCACAGAGTGAGCCAGTGAGTCGAACCTGGTCATGAAATGGTCGCGCCACTTCCCCCAGCGACGGCTGGAAGAATGGTCAAACTGTCCCCCGGCTTCACGGGTGCAGCGAGTCCACCCATAAACCGAACATCCTCATCGTTGATGTAGATATTGATGAAGCGTCGCAGTTGGCCATCCTCAAGGAGACGTTCGCCAAGCCCACTGAAACTCAAATCTAAGTTTGTGATTACCTCAGCCAGAGTAACTCCAGAGGCTTCCACGATTCGCTCGCCACCCGTGTAGGGGCGCAAGATGGTGGGAATACGCACTTCAAGGCTCATATCCGTCATAACCACGAGGGTAGGACAGATAATTCCCACGAGGCTAATCGAGGAAAACTACCTGCTCTTCGGAGACCAAGCCATCAACAATTCGAAACGAGCGGAATTCTTCGGCTCCAGCGAGCCCTTCCCTGGTTGAGATCAACACGTAGTGGGCATTGGGCTCTGAGGCATAGGAGATATCGGTCCTCGAGGGGTAGGCCTGGGTTGCGGTGTGCGAATGGTAGATAACCACGGGCTCCTCGCCGGCGGCGTCCATCTCCTTGTACAACTTCAATAGGTCAACTGCATCGAATTCGTAAAAGGTGGGTGAACGCGCCGCATTGAGCATTGGGATGAATCGCTCTGGCAGATCGCTGTCAATTTTTCCGGCAACCACGCCACACGCCTCGTCCGGGTGATCAGCGAGCGCGTGGGTGAGCATGTGGTCGGCGATAGCCCGTCGAATCCTTAACATGGGAAAATCTTATTCAGTAATTCTTATTCAGTAACGGTTGCTAGCAAATTCTCAAGTACCCAGCCCAGCCAATTGAATACCTGGAAAGTGAACAAAAGCGGGTGCGTATCTTCCAATTGTGCGAAACGCTCCTCACTATTTTCATCAACGTCCAGAACGACGCCCAGGGCCAGTCGGATGTCGTTAATCGCGCGGAGCCACTCATCGACTGCTGGGAGATCCAAGGCGATGTCGGATTCGCCACTTTGAGGAAGCGAGTCAAGAACGTGGGTTATAGCCTCTTGCTTGGCGCGATGAAGGGGTGCCTCCGTGTAGCGACGAAACTCGCTTGCCCAGGCATCGTCTTCGTACGCATTTGGAAAAAGACGAGCCAAGATCGGGTCCGTTGGCAATTCATCGCTAGTTGAAATCTCCACCAGACGCGCAAGTGGATCAAGCCCGTCCTCCGTCGGACCTGCCTCGGACAAGATGCCCAGTACTTCTGTGGCCATCTGTCGCAATATTGCGGTTTCCGCCTCGTCTAGATTAAGGCGCAATCCATTCGGCGTTTTTGCAAATGTTGCCATCAGCCGACCTGTTCGAGAGTGGCCCACAGGCCGTACGCATGTAACCGCTCGACATCTCTTTCCATTTCCTCACGTGACCCAGAGGACACCACTGCCTTGCCTTCATTGTGGACCTGGAGCATCAACACCGTCGCACGCTCACGCGAGTAACCGAAGATCAGCATCAGGACGTGTGTGACGTAAGACATCAAGTTTACGGGATCATTCCAAACGATCGTGATCCAAGGCGATTGGGGCAGAAGTTCAACATCTGGCATGAGTTCTGCCGGACTGGTCGAAACTTGAACCACCGAACGTTCCCCTTTCCTCACGTGCCTCCACCAATCATTCCAGCGTAGTAACGTTGCCAACCATGGACACCATCCCTGAAAAACCAATCTTGGCCCGAATCCGCGAGTCCGTAATTGGCGAAGATCAGGTCATGGACGGTCCATATGGGCCACGCCGGATCACCTACGCCGATTACACCGCAAGCGGCCGAGCCCTGAGCTTCATTGAAGATTTCATCAGGGCAGAAGTTTTACCACGTTACGCGAACACCCACACCGAGGCGAGTGGAACTGGTCTGCAAACAACGCGACTGAGGGAAGATGCAAGAAAAATTATCCATGATGCGGTCGGCGGTGATCCAAACGATGTCGTCATTTTCACTGGCTCTGGGTCTACCGGGGCAATAGATAAGTTGATCGGCATTCTAAATCTGCGGATTCCGTTTGATCTGGACAGAAAGTGGAAGCTCTCCGACCAGATCCCGCTTGACCAGCGACCGGTGGTCTTTATCGGACCTTACGAGCACCACAGCAACGATCTGCCATGGCGCGAATCCATTTGTGATGTTGTCACCATCCATGAGGATGTAGACGGGCATATCGACCAATCGCACCTTCGCGAAATGCTTGAGGAATACTCAACGAGACCCCTGAAAATAGGATCCTTCTCAGCAGCCAGCAACGTAACGGGCATCATCAGCGACACGTACTCCATCGCCAAGTCGTTACACGAGCATGGTGCACTTTCATTCTGGGACTTCGCCGCTGCTGCACCATACGTGCAGATCGATATGCACCCCGATGCCGACTCCGGCATGGATGCTATTTTCCTTAGCCCACATAAGTTTGTTGGTGGGCCTGGAACGCCTGGCGTGCTGGTTGTCTCTAAGTCGCTGACGAGCAATACCGTGCCCGTGATTGTCGGAGGCGGCACTGTTGCCTATGTCAATTCAGATGCTCATCTATACCTTGCCGATCCAACTCATCGGGAGGAGGGCGGGACGCCAGCGATTATCGAATCCATCAGAGCGGGGCTAGTCTTCCAACTCAAGGAAGCCGTCGGCGTTGAAATGATAAGAGCACTAGAGGAACGTCTCCTCCGACGTGCCACAGCGGCTTGGAGCAGTAACCAGAACATCGAAATTCTTGGGAACCTGGAAGCAGAGAGACTCTCGATTCTCTCATTCATCGTTAAAGGTTCAAGTGGCAAATTTCTTCACCACAATTTTGTGGTCGCACTTCTAAATGACTTATTCGGTATCCAATCGCGCGGCGGCTGTTCGTGTGCCGGTCCATATGGTCACCGCCTTCTCGGAATCGATCTCGAGCGAAGTCATGAATTTGAAGCGCAAATCAGCGGCGGCTGCGAAGGAATCAAGCCGGGTTGGGTCCGGCTCAACTTTAATTATTTTCTCTGCGACGAAGTGGCCGACTACCTCACCAACGCAGTGCTGTTTATTGCCAATCATGGATCAAAGTTTCTAGCCGACTACCGGTTTGATTCAGTTACCGGGATCTGGCATCACTATCGTGGCGCTGTTGAGCCACCCATGCGCCTTAACAAAGTAAGTTACGACGCCGACGGAAAGATGATTTACCCAACCGAACATACTCGTGCCGACGAATCGATTCTCCAAGAGCACCTTGCCGATGCCCAGGTCCTGGCAGCGGGTAGGGCCATTCCGAGCCAAGCCAGTGCCGGCGTCGAGATTCTCAAAGAATTGGGAGCCGGATTTGAACACCTTCGATGGTTTGAACTCCCGGCGGAATCTCTTGCCCATATTTCTTAGTTTCTAATTTCGTAGTCGCTAGCTGGCCACACCCGCTGCTCGGAACGTCTAGTCGCCTAGCTGGTTAACGGACGAGTTCTGTGAAGGCCCGGCTCATTGCGCCATCTAATTTTGAATCGGCGCTAACGGCTACTCGAAATGCAAACAATCCTGGACTTGGAGCCGTCGTAGACAATGCGAAATTGCCGCCATCGCCGGAGGTCGCCGAGGCAACGTTGAGCCATTTACCGAGCGAATTCATCTGTAGAACCACGCCGACTCCGGTATCTGTCGGCCAGACCGAACCCGTTATGGTCAACGTCGAGTTTTGGCGAATCGACGGCGGCGCATTGACTGAAATTAGTCGAGCGACTTTTAGTTGCTGGGACGGCGTTGTCGCCGCGAGTTGCTGCCACGAACCTGGCGATAGCGCCCGAACTTGTAAATTCTGCGATGCAATTAAGGCAATCTGAGCGACGCCGGTGACCGAGGTCGTTGCAGTACCGATATCGTTCCAGGTGGTGTCGCCATCCTTGAGCACTTGAAAACTGATCGGAACGCCTGCAACCGGAGTCGAATCCGCAATCTGAAAAGTCGCCGTGATGATGCTGGGTGACGAATATCCAACCGACGGTTGGCTCAGCGCTATCGTGCCATTGACCTGGTCTGGGGCAATGGTTTTCGCATAAGCTCTCAATTGGGCCCACGTGGCCGGATCCTCGTTGCCGAAGGCCCAGAATGCAATGCCGCCGAGCCGGTATTTTCCGACCAGCGCGGCCCGAAGTTGAACGCCGCGAGCATCTTGGTACCAAGCGGTTCGCTGAGCCGTACAGGAGGCTGATGCACCCGAAGCGTTGGTACCGACATAAGTCTTAACGTAGGAGAAAGTATTCTCACCGTATGTTGCATTCCAGGTTGGTGTTGCCCCATAGGAGGCGGCCAAGGTCTGGGCGTAATTAGCCACAAAAGTTGCACGTGATCCAGACTGTCCATTTTGAGGTGCACGGATAGTGACACCGAGTGCTTGCCCATCGGAGCCTCGAACGGGACAGGTTCCAGTGACTGAGGTAACCCAGTCTCTGCCGTAAGCCGGAATTCCAATGAATACTTTCGATGCCGGGATGAGCGAGACTGCATATTTAGCGGCCGCCTCGACCCAGGAGATTGGACCGATTGGCCCTGGGAAGGCAACGGAGTAGTCGTACGTCATGATTCTTAGCCGATCAATGCTGCTTGCGATTCCAGCCCAGTCATAAACCCAGTAGCCGCGTTTTCCCGTCGCAGGATCGCGCAATTCTGGAGTCGTGACCGAGAGGAGCTTCCCCTGGAGATGAAGGCTGGCAGAAAGTTGACCGACGAATCGGGTCCAGTTGGGCTGGGTAGTGGGCCACGAAGCGGAACCGTCGGAGAAGGCAAACCCTTCGAAATCAAGATCGATGCCATCAAAATTGTTGACGAGGGCCGAGGTGGTGAGGGTCGCTATGAGCGCGGCGCTCTGCGCTGGATCGGCAAGTATTCCCGCCATGGTGAGTTTCCCGGTGCCATCGGTGAAAGTTGGAATGACTTTGACCCCGGCGGCGTGAAGCGTCGCAACTTGTGTTGCCATTGGGATGGAATTTGCCGGTGTGTACTGATCCAGGAGCTGGGTCGAACTTTTGACGCTAAACCAGAACGGGGAAACATCATCAATCAAGTCGGCATTCGCGGTGATCGAGGCATTTGAGTCGCGAGTGGCCCAGTACGGCGACCATCCGGAGACAATCTTTCGGACCGGCGGATCCGCGGCATGCGCTAGGGGCGATAGGAGTGCGCCGACAATTAGAAACACGGCCAGAGGCAGCGCTGTGGCGGCATTAGAAGGCTTCCGCACTGCTCCTCCTAAGGCTTTCTGATCATAGGCGCAAGGTTCAGGGCTTACGACCGGGTTGGTTCCTGGATCCGGACTGGTCAACCAGAAAAGGTTAGCGTCAGACCTTTCGGATTCCCTGAGGATCCACGTTTGCGGCGGCTTGACTCTGGATCATTGTCCAGAGTCGGACTTTCCATCATCGGGTCCAGGTCTCAAGCCATCATGGATCTCTTTGCACGTTGGACAGATTGGGAATTTCTGCGGATCCCGCGATGGCACCCAGACCTTCCCGCAGAGCGCTGTCAATGCGCCCCCGCTCAACGCCGACTCAACAATCTTGTCTTTGCGAACGTAGTGCGAGAAACGTTCGTGATCCCCATCGCCGTGCGATAGAGCCGGAGTCGTATCGACCTCGCGATCGAGTGTGCTGCCGCGTCCAAAACCGAATTTAGAAGGCATGGACACATCGTATTAGACGTTGAGGTACTAGTCGGTGAGGCAAGCCGCCACTCACGGGAGGCAAGCCGCCACTCACGGGAGGCAAGCCGCCACTCACGGGAGGCAAGCCGCCACTCACGGGAGGCAAGCCGCCACTCACGGGAGGCGGGTAGGCTCGCCGAATGGCGCACGAATCAACCGTTCCAGGTAACCGTCCCGAACACACCTCGGCCGGCATGAAAGATCTGCTCAGGACCTACGATCTGTCACTCTCGGCAGTAAATTCCTTGCTCGATACCGCGGCTCGATTCGCCGTTGAGCCGCTAGCGGAATCGGGTTTTATCGCAAATCAGAGCGTTGTCATTCACATGACCAAGCCATCCACACGCACGCGCTTAGCTTCGGAGACTGCAGTAGCGCATCTGGGCGGCACTCCGATCTTCGTCCGTAACGATGAATTACAGTTAGGGCGAGGCGAGTCGATTGCTGATACGGCGCGAATCATCTCTGGATATGCCAAGGCCCTGATAATTAGAACCTTCAAACAGTCAGATGTCGACGAGTTGGCCGCGAATGCCACGGTCCCCGTAATAAATGCCCTCACCGACCTAGACCACCCGACTCAAGCGCTAGCCGACTGGCTAACCATCAGGGAAATTTTTGGCAGCGACCTAAACGGGCGCAAATTCACCTATGTCGGCGATGGCAACAATATGGCCCACGCCTGGCTCGAAATGGGAGCCACCCTGGGGGTTCACGTAACGGTGGCTACCCCTGGCGGTGATTGGGCTCCTGACGAGCAAGTGATTGAGCATGCCCGGCAGCGAGCCAAGGTTTCCGGCGCCACGATTGAGATCACTACCGACCCGAGAGAAGCGGTCAGGAACGCCAGCGTCGTGTACACCGACGTCTGGATGTCCATGGGCGATTCGGAGGATGATCGGTCGAAGAAAATGCGTGCTTTAACCCCATTTGCCGTAACTGAGAGCCTGATGAGCCTGTCCGCTCCCGATGGAGTGTTCATGCACTGTCTGCCAGCCCACCGAGGCGAAGAGGTGGAGGCCAGTGTGATGGAGGGAGAGCGCTCCGTGGTCTGGCGGGAAGCTTTTCACCGCCGAACAACGATTCAGGCACTGCTGTTCCACCTGATTAAAGGCGACCTTGCCCGATAATTCGGAACTCTGTTGGACTAATCACACCCCTCGGCGTGCGCAAGATACTGGCTCTGACCGCTACGGTCGCCTTATGCGAATCGTAATTCCTAAAGAGACCCGGTCGGGTGAACGGCGCGTAGCGATCGTTCCCGATGTCGTCGGTCGACTACGTAAAGAAGGACTCGAGGTGATTGTCGAATCCGGCGCGGGGCTCCATGCCCAAGCCAGTGATACGGCTTACACCGCTGCAGGCGCCGAAGTTTTATCCGGCGCCACTTTTATTACTGCGCTAAATGGCGCAGATGTCGTTGCCACTGTCTCACCGCTGACGCCAGAGCAGATGAGTTCCCTTAAGAAGGGAGCCATCACCATCTCCTTCCTGCCGCTCACCACGGCTCAGGCAACCATTGAGGCGGCCAAAACGGCGAATGTAACGGCCTTCTCCCTTGAATTGATTCCGCGCATCTCGCGGGCACAGTCGATGGACGCGCTTTCGTCTCAAGCACTCTGCGCCGGTTATCGTGCGGCGCTCATGGGCGCAGAACTCTCGCCCCGCTTCTTCCCGCTACTAATGACCGCAGCAGGCACAGTCACTCCTGCCCAGGTTCTGATTCTTGGCGCCGGAGTCGCGGGCCTGCAAGCCATTGCGACCGCTCGTCGCCTAGGTGCCGTCGTCTCGGCCTATGACGTACGTCCAGCTTCCGCTGACGAAGTTCGCTCAATGGGTGCCACGTTTATCGAACTTGAACTCGAAGCGCTCGAAGGAACCGGTGGGTACGCACGCGAAATGGACGCCGATCGCGCCCAGCGTCAACGAGATCTACTTGCGCCTTACATTCGAAATTCTGATGTCGTAATCACCACTGCCGCGGTGCCCGGGCGACCAGCTCCTCGACTTATCACCGCCGACATGCTCGAGGGCATGAAAGCAGGATCTGTGATCATCGACTTGGCGGCTGAAACTGGCGGCAACGTAGAAGGTTCAGTTGCTGGCGAAACGATCACTACCGACGCTGGCCTAACAATTTGGGGCGGCAAGGACGTACCAAGCCAACTTTCATTCCACGCCAGCCAACTTTATTCAAGAAACGTAGTTAACCTGCTGCTTCTCATGACCGCTGAAGGTGTTGTAACCGTTGATCTCGAAGACGAAATTATCGACGGTTCGGCCGTTACCCACGATGGCACGATTCGTAAAGGAGTATCTGCATGAACGGGATGGCACTTTTATCGATCTTCGTGCTCTCAATCTTTATTGGCTTCGAAGTCGTCTCTAAAGTCTCGACCACTCTCCATACCCCACTTATGAGTGGGGCAAACGCTATCCACGGCGTCATTCTCGTTGGCGCAATCGTGGTGGCCGGTCGGAGCACTTCTAACCTCGAATTAACGCTCTCGCTTATCGCGGTCATATTGGCCACCGTCAATATGGTGGGCGGCTTCGTCGTAACTGATCGAATGCTCGAGATGTTCAAGGGCAAGAAAGAGAGCGCAACCAAATGAGCCGCAATATTTATGATTTCATCGGCTTGATTGCTGCTGTTGCCTTCATCCTCGCCCTTAAGGGACTCTCGTCACCAAAGACGGCGCGTAACGGAAACCTAATCGGTGCAGCCGGTGCGGCTCTCGTCACTCTCCTTGTCTTCTTCTACGAAAAGCCAGCCCACTTAGTTCTCATTATTCTGGCGATGATCGTTGGTACTGGTGCGGGAGTTCCAGCAGCACGCAAAGTGAAAATGACAGCCATGCCGCAGTTGGTTGCGCTTTTCAACGGCGTGGGTGGTGGCGCCGCAGCCCTCGTTTCGATCGTTGAATATCTGCGCCTTGGAAGCGACGCCTCCGGTGGCGATGTCGCGGCAACGATTTTCACGGTTATTGTCGGCTGCGTCTCCTTCACCGGTTCGGTTGTAACATTCCTAAAACTGCAAGAGTTGATGACCACTCGCCCAGTGGTATTTGCTGGCGGCCGGTTCCTGATTGCAATTGTTCTGGCTGCAGTAATCGGTGCGGGTGGCTGGGTTGCAGTTAGCCGTGGATCCGTACCACTCGGTGTTCTAGCAGTTTTAGCCCTGACATTCGGAGTGCTCTTCGTACTGCCAGTAGGTGGCGCGGATGTACCAATTGTCATCTCACTGCTCAACGCCTTCACAGGTCTGACTGTGGCCGCTAGCGGCTACGTCCTACAGACCACGGTCTTGATCGTGGCCGGGACCCTGGTGGGTGCCAGCGGTACCTTGCTGACTCGCAAAATGGCTCAAGCTATGGGGCGCCCAATCCTCGGAATCCTCTTTGGTGCCTTCACCGCCACGCCACAGGCTGCAACTGGTGCTGCAGACACACGACCAGTTCGTTCGGGTTCGGCAGAAGACGTTGCGATTTTGCTTGCCTATGCTCGTCGCGTCGTGATCGTTCCAGGTTTTGGTCTAGCGGTTGCTCAGGCACAACACACGGTTCGAGAACTCGCGGATCTTTTGACCGCTAAGGGCGTCGACGTTGCCTACGCTATCCACCCAGTTGCCGGCCGGATGCCAGGACATATGAACGTCTTGCTGGCCGAGGCAAATGTTCCTTATGAGCAACTGGTCGAAATGGAAGAGATAAATCCAACCTTCCCCCAGACCGATGTCGCACTCGTAGTAGGCGCTAACGACGTGGTTAACCCGGCCGCTAAAACGACTCCGGGTTGCCCCATCTACGGCATGCCAATTCTGGATGTAGGTCTGGCCGCAAACGTGGTGTTCTTAAAGCGTTCCATGCGTCCAGGATTCGCTGGAATTGAGAATGAACTTCTCTACGACCAGAAGACGACCTTGCTCTTCGGCGATGCCAAAGCCTCCCTAACCAAGGTGGTAAGCGCGCTTAAGGCCTTCTAGCCCGGTTCTATTTGTAGCGAAATAGCGCTGCGTACTTCTTCTTCGGAGGATGGTCACGCAGCGCTATTTTTTTTTCCGAATTGTCGGTGGAGGTGGCCACGATTTTGGCATGGACGAGAGATCAAATACCGACGAGGTTTCAAATTCACAAGTGGTGCTGGCGGTCCTTGAAGCCGAACCGGGTGTTCGAGCGTTGGCCGCCCTAGTTGAGATAAACCCGCTTCGCCTCTCTGCTACCGCTCGGATTGACTACTTGGCGGCCTGCGAACGTCAAGTAGCCTGGGTTCAAGGCTTATTGAACCGGGCGTTGATCGCCGTGGCCGGAACCAAGGTCCAAGAATCCAATCGCACAATGCCCGAAGCCTGGCGGGGAGTCGATGACGCCCCACGAGATGAGGTGGCGGCCGCACTCCGTCTCTCGTCGGCCTCTGCTCAACGCCAGATAGATACTGCCCGGATTCTTCATAGTCACCTCCCCGGGGTACGCAAGGCGCTCGAAAATGGAGAAATTGCCCCTGCACATGCGCGGGTGATCGTCGAAGAAAGCGCAGTGCTTCTTAAAACGGGCGTGGCTCCGGAAATAGTTGCCGCCGTTGAAGCTCGAGCCCTTTCTTATGCCGAGTTCCACACCCCGTCCCAACTGGCTAGGCACGTACGCGGGCAGGTCGCTAAGGCCGCAGTGAATGAAATCGAAATAGTTGTTGCCAGCGCTATTGAGGCTCGTCGTATCACTTTCTACCCAGAGCCAGATGGCATGGCGACGATCGTTGCGCTACTGCCAGCCGCGGATGCACAAATTGTGATGCTGGCAGTCAACGCATTAGCTAAAACTGAATCAGCAAATGCCACACTTGGAATTGACGCTAAAAGAGCAGATGCGCTAACGCAAATTGCTATTCGAGCCTTGGAATCGGTCGACAACATTTCGGCACACCGCAGGCCGGTGTCGGTGAACCTAACAATCGACCTGCCAACTTTGCTGGGGCTAGCGGACTCACCAGGCGAACTCAGCGGCTATGGGCCGATCCCTGCCTCCATCGCACGGGCGCTTGCCGCTGATGGAAATTGGCGCCGGTTAATCACCGAACCAATTACCGGGCACCTTCTTGAATTTGGTCGGGAAAGTTACCAGCCTCCACAAGCCCTTGTAGATTTTTTATTGGCCCGTGATCGCACTTGTCGATTTCCCGGCTGCCGGCAGCCAGCCCAACTCGGGGATATTGATCACGCCATCGCTTGGGCAGATGGTGGCCGGACGGATGCTGCCAACCTGGGACTGCTCTGCCGACGTCACCACCGATTAAAAACCCATGATGGCTGGTCAATTGAGAGCAAAGAGGATGGCTCATGCATCTGGCAGAGCCCAACTGGTCACCGCTATTTCGTTCCGGCCAGACCAGTGGTGGCCGGGGCTGCCTAACAGCAATTGGCTTAACTAGGGCTAAAACTCGGCCAGAGAATTCTTTTTAGCTACCCAATACGATGGCAAGGAGAGGCGTAAAGCACGGTGAGGAGCAAAAATATTGATCGCTAGAATTCGACCGCACGTCAACCCCACGGGAGCCCTGTCTAGGGCTTTGATCGCAGTAGCTGCCCAGCGTTCAAGGACGCTAACGAGGTCGTGCTCAGGGAGAAGTTCTGACAACCCGTAGGAAGTTCCTGGGTACGTTAATCGCCGCAGTTGGCGTGGCGAGCGCTACCGCATGTAGTCGTGCAACGGGTACCAGCCGCTTGCTAGCTACAAACTCCGATTCCTCAGGTCTAAACTCCGATTCCTCAGGTCTAAACTCCGATTCAATGCCCGGGCAAAGGTCATCACTGGCGAGTTCTGCTGTCCTGCCGAAGGTGCGGCAGTGGCATCCACAGCAAGGCGAGGTGGAACCGTGGATCAAGACCAGAGCAACGCGTCTCCTGGAGTTGGCGGGAAATTGGCATAGCGGCAGCGAAGGCCTCGATGCCGCTCGGCAACGAATTCAGGCCGCCGGTTTTGAGCCAAACCTTGCAGATGCGCTCTCTTCACTCCTCCAGGCTGGTTCGAGCGCGGTGCTCCAAGTTCGCGATGCCCAATACGGTGGAATCCTCAGTACATCTGCCAGCGTGATCGTGGTGGTAGACCAGTGGCGACTTCTCTCGGATGGCTCGCTCCAGACAGGGGGTACCACCCTTGATATTCGTCTGACAAAGTCATCCCCTCACTGGCGGGTCGTTGAGGTTCTGCCAGCGCACCCAACTGGCGCATCAACCCAGATAAGTTCTCCCGCCCAACAAGTACTCCAGCAATCGCGGATCCGGTTACCGTACGCAGCCAAAGCTGATGTTCTTAGCGGAGGCATTCACGATTCTGTGCTAAAAATGCTACTTCGGTTGTCAGCGATCCATGTTGTTGACGTCAGCGTTATGCGCTCGGGGCACCCGCATAATGTATTCGGCACTTCCAGGAAAAGCGACCACACGATCGGTCGAGCGGTAGACATCTGGGCCCTCGACTCCAAGCCGCTGGTCTTGCCGACAAATCACACTTTGGCGGCAAACGCGATGCGTCTTGCGGTCGCACATGGCGCCTACAACGTCGGCGGACCCATCCTAATTTCGGGAACTCAATATTTCAGCGATCGCACCCATCAAGATCACATTCATCTTGGGTTCAACTACTAATTAGATTGTGAAAACTTTCTGATATCAGTCGACGACCCGAATTCAAAGATTTCTAACCGCTTGCCAGATTCGACTAATGAGGCTTCGATGAGAAGCGTCTAGCACAATTACCGGGCTTGCCCGAGAGAATCGGATATCGAAACTCCTCTGATAGTCACCGGCAAGGATTCAACGATTGCGACTCGTCTCATGTCTCGCCTATTGGCGGCGTAGAGCCAAATTCCAGCACCGTCCCGACCTTTCGAAATCCAATTTTCTGATATAGGCGGTTGCTTTTCTCATAGTCAGCGTCCGCGTAAAGCATGATGATTGAACAGCCGACGGTTTGCAGGTGTTGAACCATCGCACTTGTTACCGCGGCGCCATATCCGAAACCGCGCGCACTAGGTTCTGTATAGACAGGCCCGATCCGACCGATGTACCCCTCGGCGTCGGCGACAAGCGCCGCGTGCCCAGACATTGCCACCGGCTCGCCATTGACTTCCCAAATGAAAATGGGCGTCGACTCAAGACGGGTTATGAGGTCGACCTCGGTCGGCTCTACATGAAGAACCCCTACCTCTTTGGCAAATGCCTTCAACCAATCAAGCAGAAGAACAACATCACTTGCTTCGGCCCGACGCGACAAACCAACAACTCCTTCGAGGGGGGTGTGCTCTCCAAGCTTGTAGATCGTCTCTCGCATATGTTGAGGAAAGTCCTTCAACTGTTTGTCGGTCAATTCGCACCAACGCGCCAGGAATTCCTCGGCGCTCTCCTCCGCTCCAGACACTCCCCAGCAACCTGGATCAATCGCAATCACGGCTTCGGCCAGTTTTCTAGCAGCGCCTTTAGACATCGGTGAGATCAGGAGGCGATGCGGAACCGTTCGAATCGCGACTCCTTCGACTTCGCCATCTCTGCGAACGATCCACCAGAAGCATTCTTGGTACGACCTTGCTCCAGTGGCTACGGATTCCGCGACGGAACCGATGACATTCGTTTCTATCGGATTAAGACGGCGGAACTCTTGACTGGCTCGGAGGAAATCTCCAGCCGTCGACTCCTGCTCAATGCTCAAGTCCATGACCTATTTTTGCACAGCCAACGTCCTCCATGCGCGGCTATAATCTGCCATGAATCAAAATGTCTGGCCGCTATTTCAACTCCGCGTCACGACGCCGAAACTTGAGTTGCGTTATGTAGATGACGAACTCGGGTTCGAACTCGCGAAGTTGTCGACCTTGGGAATCCATGATCCTGACTTCATGCCATTTACCGCGCCATGGACAGATGCAGATTCGCAAACGATTCAGCCGAACACCATGAAGTACTATTGGCGGTGCCGTGCGGAAACAGAGCCCAATCACTGGGATTTGCCATTTGCCGTAATTGCCGAAGGCCAAGTCGTCGGTTCCGCCGCTCTGGCCGCAACTGACTTCCCGATTCTTCGCCAGTTTGAAACGGGTTCGTGGTTGGGTCGAACTTTTCAAGGACGCGGCTGGGGAGGTGAACTTCGCCAGGCCGCCATTCACCTGGGCTTCGAAGGTTTTGGTGCGAAAGTTGCCATGACGGCAGCCTTTTCGGACAATGCCCCGTCATTGGGAGTAACAAGAAGTCTCGGATACGCCGTGAATGGCTCAAGCCGAAAACTGAGGCGAGGAAAATCAGCGGAGAGCCATTCCTTCATGCTCAACTTCGACGAATGGTCATCACGACTACGGCGCTCCGATATCTCCATTACCGGACTAGATCCTTGCGCGTCCTTTCTTGGGCTCCGAGAGTAGAAGGAGTTTCTAACATCAATCGGATCAGTCGACTAAAAACCTGAGTTACTCTGCGTCACCATGGACCACAAGTACCGGACAGTGAGCGTGTTCGGCACAACTCGAACTAACTGATCCGAGCAGCATCCCGGCAAAACCGCCAAGACCCCGACTGCCAATAATCAGCATGTCAGCATCTTTGCTAGCTTCAATCAGAATCGGAGTTGGACGTCCTTGCTGCACGCTTGTGACCAGACCAACTGGACGGTTTTTGCCGAACACACTGTCTAAGGTTTCATCAAGAATCTTGATCGCGTCCTCATCCGGTCGCCACCAGTCTGGTATTTCGCCTTCCCAACCTGGACGAGCCGGATAATCCCAAGCGATCACCGCCACAATATTTCCCCCGAGAGTCGGAGCTAACTTGGCGGCCCAACGGAGCGCGATCATCGACGTTTCCGACCCGTCCACCCCAACAATGATATGACCCTTGGTGTCCCTTACCTCATCCATGGCCATTTCCATTACCTCCGTTTTCAAGTTGTACTTTGATCAACCAATTGCACGACTCTAGCCACGCCGACGAGACCTTTGGTCACAACCAATTCCAGTCAGCGTCAATGATTCGAAGTCGGTGAACACAGCTGCTTCGATCTAGATGAAGAGAAGTTGCGCCCCGTCAGTCATTTCAATGAAATCGGATGCGCTAATGATGCCTTCAACGTCATCACGCAAGTCCGACATCTCCAACTTGTTCATATCGGCTGACAATCGGCACGCCCACAGGTGTCCCCCAGCGGCGACGATCTGATCAAGGAAGTCGGGAACCTCGGGAATATTGAGATCCGCCATCTGCTTTTTCAGCATCTTTGTGGCCATCCCGGTCATGCCCGGCGCCAAGGCCTGCGGCATGTGTGCGTCGCGCCCAGGAATGTGCAACGCGGTGTTGCCAGCAGGACTGAACTGTAGGTCATTCATGCGCGATTTGGTGATCATGTCGAAGCCCCAAAAGGTGAAAAAAAGCATCGTCTCAATTCCCTCGCCAAGCGCTGCATTTCCCAGGATCAAGCCTGGGTAGGCCATGTCGAGGTTTCCCTTCGAACAGATGATCGCAAGTTTGCGATCCGTGTCGCCCGAATCAAACTTCGGAACAATCATCGGAGAGGTACTTGTCATTTCAGGCTCCTTTAGACACAGCCCTTGGGCTTGGGTAGTCCGGCGATATACGCCATCTTCTTAGCTGGTTTCTTTGGGAAGAGCACGAACTGTTCCTTGACCGGAACGCCGCCAACTGTCTGCACTCGACGCGATGTTGCTGTCTCGCCCTCGGTCTTATAGTCCTCACGCAGAAACTTAATGATCTTCCAGTGTTCGTCAGTCATTTCGACGTCGATCTGTTTGGCCAGGACTTTGGCGATTTCCTCATTCCATTCATCGTATTCGGTGAGAAAACCTTCTTCGTTTACGTGAACTTGCTTGCCTGCGATATCCACGATCGGCATGGTGATCTACTCCCTAGTTGGTTGTCACTTGACGCTTGCCCGCCATGGACATAAGTGAAGATATCGGGATTGGACGGCCCTTGAGAAGCAAATTCCAGTAAATCCAACGGAAAGCTAACTTGCCCATGTGATTGAGCCGGCTCTCTTTCAAAAGCGGGAATGGCCCGATAACAGGTAATGGAAATTTTCCGAATAGTGGTTCAGTTGTATAGTTGAAGTCAATCAACAGACCTTTACCGTGTCCGGATTCGATGAAGCAATTCGCATGACCGTCAAAGAGCTTCTTCATTGGTCGACCTTCAATGTAATCAATGAAATTTTCAGCGAAGAGATCAATGGCGAAGTGTGCTACTGAACCAGCTTTGGACGCCGGGATGTCTGATGCATCTCCAAGCGCAAAAACATTGGCATGACTCCGTGAGAGAAACGTCTCCTTATCTACGGGAACGTAGTTCAACTCATCGCCCATTCCCGAACGTCCGACAAAATCCGCACCCATATTCAATGGCACCGTAACTAGAAGGTCGAATGGAATCTCGCGCTCATCCATCGAGACCAACGTTTTGGTCTCCGGATCTATGTGCTCAATCATGAAATCTGGCTCAAGTTTAATCTTACGATTATCGAGCATGTACCCAAGATGCTTTGAACAGACAGGCTTCGTGAACGCACCTTCAAGTGGTGTCACGTAGACGATTTCCACCTTGTCGCGCATCTTGCGCTTTTCGAAAAAAGCATCGGTGAGAAAGGCGAACTCTAGTGGCGCTACTGGGCACTTGATTGGCATCTCAGTTATGTGGATGACAAGGCGCCCGCCCTCCCATTTGGCGAGCGCATCACGCAATGCGATTGAACCCTCAAACGTGTAGAAGTCGAAGACGCTCTTACGCCAGATGGCTGGATCGTCCATGCCTGGCGTCTGATCGGGTCTAGGCGAAGTACCGGTCGCGATCACTAGATAGTCATAATCAAGGGAACGGCCGTCAGCCAACATAACCCGGTTAGCGTCCGGCTCAACTTTGTCTATCTCGGCGCGAAGGTAGTCGATACCGGCTGGGAAAAAGTGATCTCGTTTCTTGACGAGTTCCTCGGGACGGTAAACGCCAAAAGGCATCAGCAATAGACCCGGCTGATAAACGTGGTCATTATTTTGATCCACCACGGTTATTGTCCATTGGTCTTTAGCCAACTTCTTCCGAAGTTTGTTAACAACGATAGTGCCGGCGGTTCCCCCGCCAAGCACGAGCAGTTTTTTCATTTCTCCCCCTAGGCCTTTACCGTATCAACTTGGAGGGACCATCCACACCATTTCGGCCGTGAAGTGCGTCCCATAAGGCGAGCAGCTGGAATTCCTTCTGAAAGATTGATGCGACCTACGTCATACACAACCAAAGATGCGATCCTTCGGCATCGACTGGCGTGAGCCAGCACACTAACGCCGGCAACCGTTTGCTCTCGCATGCTTGGCGCCAGAAAGCCGGTAAGAACGCACAGCCTCAGGGTTGCTTAATAGTAAATCAAAGACCCACCTTCGGCCCCGGTAGTACCAGTAGTCAGTGAAGAATAGGCCGCCGATTTCATACCGAACCGACCACTGCCCACCAGGGCTAGGAGTTGCGGACAGAACGCGAACTGGTTCCTGCGTGGCGGCCGGGCACTCTAGATGCCTACGAAGATACTCGGCACGAGATATCACGGCCTGGCTGCGTAGATCCCACCGATCATAAACAGGCTCAACATCGTTTTGGGCGTACTCATCGTTGAATTTCTGCGCGATTTTAAACAGTGCCGTAGCCGTTTCTGCTTCAGGAGTTGCTCTGTGCACACTCATTGAACTCATGCCTTCGGCCGATGCGTCGCTCGATGAATTGACCGCTCCAGTCGAGGTGCAACTTGAGAGTATGAATGCCGCGATCAGCATGACAAGGGTCGGAGAGAATTTCGGTTGGTGGACCATCTAGTTCGAGGGTGCCCGAACGACCATGATTTTTAACTCGCGGCGGAGCACAAACCCGAGTGACTCATAGAGGCGGATAGCGTTGACGTTACTGATCTGAGTATGCAAAAAAGGTCTCTCGCCGCGTTCGTGAATACCAGCGGCCACAGCCAGAACCAGTCGAGTGCCCAGTCCCTGGCCGCGAAAATCTGAGTCAGTACATACCGCACTAATCTCGGTCCATCCGGTCGGTCGGAGCCGCTCGCCCGCCATCGCAACCAAGACGCCGTTTCGCCGGATTCCTAGATAGGTTCCAAGTTCCACCGTGCGCGGAAAGAACGGACCGGGTCGAGTTCGCTCGACCAGATCTAACATTTCTAAAACGTCTGACGGGCCAAGTACGACAGCTTCTGAGTCCACCGCAGGATCCACGTGCGAATCAATCATCTGCACCCCGGAAACTGCGTTCAAAATTTCCCAATCTGATGGAATGGAAATCTCTGGGTTGAGAATTACAGTCACATGTCTGCCTGCCAACGCAGCGACGTCGCTCCAAATTTCCATTCTGGGTCGATCTGGGAGCGCTAAGAACGAAGCGATGTCCTCGGGGTATCGCAAGACATCATGATAACTTTCCGCTAACCAAGCGTGGGCGCCTAAAAGTGAGCCTCGCGCCGGATTGTCCAGCGGATGTGGCACAGTCATTGATTCCCCCATCGCAAGTAGTCGCACGATATTAGCCGCTCAAAGCACTCTCAACGGGTTGCGGTTAGGGAGCAGCGGGAGTCGAAGTGTCTGCCGGGTTCGAAAGGATGGGTGGGGTAGCTGGTATTTCTGTCGGCGAGGCCGTTGGCTCGATTCTGGTCCATACGAAACTTATTAGCGGATGAGTTCCAAAAGTATTGAAGATCAATGTTGCCAAACCATCAGATGAAGTTGGCGGCTCAAATCCGGAGGCTGTGACCACCAGCGTCGAAGAGTCATATGAGAGCCCATCCAGCGTCAGAGCTTGTTGGTTGAGCCATCCTTGGACCAAAGGTTGAAGTTCGTTAAGACCAACCACCTGGCGCGTAGAAACAACGGCATTTGGATCGCTAACAGGGGTCCAACGAAGATCAACGGCGGTGGACTCCCCAAGTACTGCGTCTAAAGAATCCGTTAGGGACTGCACCGGCGGTGGGGAGACCCTCCCTGAAACATTCACTTGGACGGTGCTGCCAGTCATCTTTATGCGATTTAGGTCGTAACCGGGACCAAGCCAATCCGATACAGCATTACTGGCAAGGCGCAATCGAAGAGCAGCATCGGCAGATTGAATAAAGCGATTTGTTAGAACCACGGCAAGCACCACGGTCGGGACCGATACCAGAGCTAACGTGATCACAATTCTACGTCGACTATTTCTAAGACTATGTTTGGGAACCAAACCACTTAGTACAAAAACGATCGCGGCGGCTAGCACGATACCCACCATGTTGGTAACAAAAAGCATTGCGGCGCCACGTGCTAAATCCGGCTGATCTCTGGCGATTAGCACTCCGATGGCTCCAAGTGGTGGCACGAGCGCAACCGCGACGGCCACTCCGGGAAGAGCAACAGAAACATCCCGCCGGATTGTGGCATACGCTCCGGCAGCCCCGGCCGCCAAGGCGACTAGTAGATCGCGGACATCTGGACTGGTTCGCGCCAAAACTTCGGTCGGCAAACCCAGACCTGAATCTGGCAGGAATTTTGCGATCGCCCAAGCAATTGCAGTCGCACCAATCACCGATCCGCCTACAAGCAGAAGCCCATGCATTACCTGTCGCCGCCAGCCCATAACGAGGGAGGCGGCCAAGCCGATGATGGGAGCCATCAGTGGCGCGATAAGCATCGCGCCTATCACCACTGCAATCGAGTTTTGCAGCAATCCAACAGCTGCAACCACGATTGAAAGCGATAGCAGAACTGAATATCGGCTCACTGAAGTGCGAGTTAACCTAACCATAAGCGAACTCATGGACTCTTTTCGATCTTGCTCTGACATATGCCCGCGACGAGGCAATCTATTACTCAAATAATGTTCGGCTATTCGCGATCGCGATTTCGGTAGTGGGTTCGACTGCGAGTGGCTCTGTGGCGACGTGGCCCCAGCTACTTCTGAAACCATGAGCAGCCTCCCGATCGCCGCTTGCCACGCAAATCTAATCCTTAGTGGAACCGCAGTAACCGACCTGAGGTTATCAGACAGGTATTGCTTAACAACGTTAGGTCCCAGCGGAAATGGAAGGTCCGAATGCGGATATTCAACCCGCGGCTAGACTATGCGAATGTATGGAGTTGCCTTAAGCGTTAACGCATGCCTTAGAGCCAAGACGAGGGCTGATGTTGCCTGGATCGTTTCAACGAACGGCCTCGAAGCGGCGGATCGTAGCGATGCAGTTGCGCTGACTCCGGGCGGAGGTCGGATCGGCAGCCTCTTATCCGGAGTGCTCGATGGCTCGCTGACGGACCTGGCTAGTAGGCACACATCAACTGGTCGCGTAGTTGAAATTCAGGTCACGGAGACTGAGTCGCTAATTGCAGGACTCCCTAATGGTGGCTCCGCGCGCTGCGTTTTAATTCCGGCATCTGAGTTGCCGACAGATTTATGGCCCATGTTGCTCAGTCGGGAAGCGATCTGTCTGGTAAGCAGCACCCACGATGATGTCATTTTGCGGACTGATTTATATTCCTCAAACAACATTTCCGAGGCTGACCTAGATGTCGCCGAGCTCTTCAATAAGGGAGTATCGACCTGCACTGAATTAGCGAACAGAATCGTCACAATCTTGTGGCCGGTTACCAAGTTAGTCATTGCCGGCGAGGGGCCGATCGTAGATGCCCTTCGAAATGGAGCCCGATTACTGGGCTGGCAAGTCGCTGCAGATTCCCGAGTTCAGACCGCCACCGGCTTAATGGTCGGACTGACGAAGATTGATTGCGCGGTGATCATGGGACACGACGTCGAATCCTCAAGTCGATCACTTGCCGCCGCCCTGGAGAGCCAGGTTGGCTATATCGGTGCCCTGGGATCGCGGAAGATGCAAGAGAATCGGGCCGACTGGCTGGCCTACCGAGGCGTTACCGACTTGACCCGGGTTCACGGGCCGGCGGGGCTGGCAATCGGTGCGAAAACCCCTGCTGAGATCGGAATCTCAATCCTTGCCGAGGCAATCGCAGTTCAGAAAGGACTTCGGGATCTGGAATAAAAAGGGCCGACTCTTTTCCTACGTGCTAGCCTTCCCAGAATTAGCAAACAGTTCGACCTGACGCTTGATCCCAGCCAACGCTAGAGGAGTGCCGATCATGTCTTCTGAGACCGAAAACGCACGAAATGTTCTCCGCTCGGTCTGGGCCGCTCAGGGTGATCCATCTGTACTGATCGATGAAGACTGCAGCCCAAACAAGTCTTGCAAAAACATGCAGGGCGTTACTTTTGATGGCTTTGCCGAACCAGGAAGCGACCTACAGACGGCGTGGCGCGAAAAGCTCGCCCGAGAAGGAAAACTCCGTATCGGGGCGGACAGTATCCGCGATCTAGTACTTGGATCTTCCGAGTAGCGTTGAGATTGGTGGATACCGGAACGGTGGATCTGTGACTAACACCTCTGCCCCGCTTCCGGATTCCGTTGAACAACTGACCGATTCTCTCCGCTTAGCCGGATACATAGCCGACCGAGGCCTGGCAACCACTATTTTTATCTCTCTTTCGCTAGGGCGCCCACTGCTACTTGAAGGTGAAGTTGGTGTCGGCAAAACTGAACTGGCTACGACGCTCGCCACAATTTTCGACCGGAAATTGATCAGGCTGCAATGTTATGAAGGTATCGATACCAACCAATCCCTGTACGAATGGGATTATGCGCGCCAAATGCTTCAAATACGCGCCCTATCCGAGAAAGATCTAGACGATAACGCGGTAGATAAATTATTCGGCCCCAAGTTCCTCTTAGAGCGACCGCTTCTGGAAGCAATTCGGGCTGGTGACCAATGTGTTCTTCTCATTGACGAAATCGATCGAGCCGATGACGAGTTTGAAGCCTTTCTTCTTGAGCTGCTCTCGGATTTCCAGATCACCATTCCAGAGATTGGAACTGTTAAGGCGCAATCCCGTCCGATCGTAATCCTTACTTCAAATCGAACCAGAGAACTACATGATGCGTTGAAGCGCCGATGCATCTACAACTGGATTGGATTTCCAGACCTTGAGCGCGAAGTCGAAATCGTTCGCACTCGAATCCCAGAAGTTTCGACCATGTTGGCAATCAAGGTTGTGGCCGCCGTAAACCGGCTGCGCGATATGGAACTCGTCAAACCGCCTGGCGTAGCAGAGACACTTGACTGGGTAGAAGCTTTAAAGGTCATTGACGCCGAAGATTTAGATATCCAAAGCGCCCAAGACACCCTTGGAGCGGTGATCAAGGATAAGGAAGATCTCGAATTAGCCAGCAGTAACCTCGAGGGAATCGTCTCTGGTGTCTGACGACGAAGACTTTGTCGAACTCTTCGTCGATTTCGGACGCAATCTTCGCGATGCGGGCATCCCAATCGGCTCCGATAACGTCATGTCCTACTGCGAAAGCGTCGCTTTGCTCAATCCTTCCGATATTCTCGATGTTTACTGGGCAGGGCGAGCTACGTTAATCGCCCGTCGAGATCACATCCCCGTTTACGACAGTGTTTTTCGTCGATTCTTCCTTAACGAAGAATTAGGCGGCGACAACGAACCGAAACTCAAAATGAAGACAACTTCAAATTCAGAAGCAGTACTGGAGGTCCCCTCACCTGAACTGAGTACGCCAGCTTCAGGTGAAGAGGAAACAAAAATGGGCCTCATGGCCTCCACTTCTGAGATCTGGCGGAACAAGGCCTTCTCAAATTGCACCCAAGAAGAACTGGCCGCATTGCGTCGAATCATGAGGAGCATAAAACTAACTCCACCGCGTAGGCGCACCCGGCGGAGAGTGGCTGCCACCGCTGGCCTTCAGATCCACCTGCGTAAGATGGTGCTGGAGACAATGCGCTCACATGGCGAACCGAACGATCTGTACTTTTCAAGACGGAAGCTTCGAGTCCGTCCGCTGGTTCTCATCCTTGACGTATCAGGCTCGATGGCCGACTACTCGCGAAACTTGCTCCAATTCGCGTACTCGGTACGCCGAGCGGCCGGCCAGGTAGAAGTTTTCTGCTTCGGAACAAGGCTCACGCGCATTACTCGAACCCTCAATCGCCGGCGCCCAGATGAGGCAATGAGCCTTGCTGCACAGATGGTTTTTGATTGGGAAGGTGGCACTCGCATTGGGGATTCACTCCAAGCGTTTATTCGTGAGTGGGGCCGCCGCGGAATGAGTCGAGGATCGATAGTTGTAATCTGTTCGGATGGATTGGATCGAGGTGATCCCGAAGTTCTAGCCGGCGCCATTGAACGGCTATCGCGCCTATGTCACCGCATTGTTTGGATGAATCCCCACAAGGGAGATAATTCCGATTTCCGGCCGAGCACACTCGCCATGATGGTCTCCGAACCCTATATCGATGCGATAGTTTCTGGACATAATTTGAGGAGCCTGGAAGATTTCAGCCAAACACTCAGCGCTCTGCGATGACTAGCCCTGACGACGAGAGGTAGGAAGAGACGATGAGATTCAGCGTGTCAGTCATTGCCGAGGGCGATCGAGAGATCACACTCGCGGAAGTTGTTGAGCTCGCGGATGCTGTTGCCGTCTTGAATGGCATCGCCAGTGGAGCCGGCAGCATGGCATACGGTGCCCAAATCATCGTTGAAGCTCCTAACTCCGATGACGCTGTAGATCTCGCAATCCCGGCATTCGTGGATGCAGCAGCGAGAGCTGGACTTCCACAATGGCCCGTTACTCGAGCAGAGACGATCAGTGAGATTGATGATTTAGAGGATGCCGACGAGTGATTCGACTCGGCTCACAAGCTGGATACCCCTTCGAAGGACCTCGCGTCCTCGTTGGTTGGAGCGCACCGAAGGTTTCTGCGGTCTACGCAATCATGTTCAAGCCCAATCCGGAAACCAAGCCCCAAGAATTTGCCGTCATCTATGTTGGCCACTCGGACGACTTATCAAAAGAGAACTTTCCGCTGAAGCATCGCCACGCGCCCACCTGGATCGAACGGGCCGGCAGCAAGTGGAATCTTCATGTTTGTTTTTATGAGGTTCTGGGCGGCCTTCGCTCGCATCGTGAACAAATTGCTCGTGAGTTGATGGCTGCCTATAAACCGAGTTGTAACTTGGAAAAATATGACCAGGCTTGGAAAGCCGAATGGATCGGCGAATATTCCGCTCCTACCACCGGCCCGCTAACCACAGACCGGGACCCGAACAGAAGCGGCTAGATAGTCCGGGCTAATTCGTTATGGCGCGGGTTAATTAACTTGGTGTCTTGAACCCAACGCCAAATAATTGACGAGACCGCCTGGTTCCCATCGCGGGACGGGCCGGTTCCCGCTCGGCCGTAGACGGCTTGTAGGTGGCTCCTACAACGATGCCTTCAGCCATTCCGTAAAGAAGCGGGAGCGCTCCGGCAACCACGTTGCCTGTGCTATTAATCCGCTCCACGCCCGATTCAATGACTTCGGCATTCGACTTCACCTGCCAGACCAAGTCGGCCGCCTCTTCAAGGTTCGTAGCTACCTTGGCCAATTGGGTGCCGACTATGTAGAGATAAATCGCAAGTCCCGCGATAAGCAGAACGATGTCGACGACGCTAAGGACTACGAGCGTTCTCATGAGCGCACCTTTTCAAGAACTCGGCCAAGGAAGAGGTGATGTTCAAGACCTTCAGCGAGCACACCATCCACTGCATCACCAGTTTTACTGATGAGTGCTGTGTTGGATGTGTTTGCTTCGGCCTGCTTTAAGGTCTCTTTGATTGCCGATACTCGGTGATCAATTGTGCGCACCAGCACCACCAGCATCGTGAGAAGAGCCGCAACGGCAAGCACCACCACAAATCCGGCGATGATGGCTCCCCACCAAAGGTGCTCCTGAGTTGAAGTCAAACCAGTCGAGCCCATAATCAGCCTCCCAACTTCGTACGTCCTCGACGCAGTCCATCGACGATGGACCAAGCCGACTCGATTGTCGTATTCAGTTCCTTCAGGGCTGCGGTGTTATGAACCGCGCCTAAGAGTCCATTGTTGATGCTCTGGGCTTGCCCGCCGATCTTCTTGGCCAGCAAGAGAATTGGTACGACCAGTGCAACGACCACAAGAACTACGACGATGCCGATGGCATAGCCGATCGTCCAGCCAGTAGTTGATGCCGAAGCTAGATCCATTTGATTCACTTTCCTAAATCGCTTCGCAGAAATCGCGAACGGGCTTGAGGCTTTCATTGACGGATGGCAGCACCGTCGGAACGGTGCTGGTCTTTGCAACGATGACTTGGACCCCTCCATCTAGGGCGTTGAGCGTTTTCACGACGGCTCGCAGATGGAAGATGACACGAGTGAGCCCAAGCGCAGCGGCGGCGATAATGAGCGTCGCGAGCACCAGGGTTACGATGGCGGCGGTTTGCATTTTTCCTCTCCCCTATCCCAGTAACTTTGCGACGGATCCGGCATATCGCACGGCACCGTTGGCGACATCAGCAATAACCGCATCAGTTTTTGCAAGTAGTTCAGGCGTGGTTCCGAGTTCCCCGATGAGCGCGACCCCGCCGGCTAGCGCGTCATCAGCGGCACCTCGAATTCGTTCGAGGGCTCCGAGCACGAGGTTGAGCAAGGCAACCAGCACAGGAACAATCACCACTAGAAGGATGATGTTGCCAATTCCCCAAAGCGTCATAAGAAATCCTCTCTATCGGCTCGGTTGTGGTTTGTAAGGTAAGAAGAAGCGGTTGAACACGCGCTTTAGGGCCATACCCGTAGCCTGTAGTCCAAGCATCAGTCCGCTGGCTGGTTTTGGGCCAGCAACTTGGTTGGGATCTAAGCCCTGTGAGATTGCGGTCAGGCGACTCTGCATTGTTGCCGCAAATTGACTGATGAGAACGGCGGTTACGTCCGAGACCATGCCACGGCCGTATTGAGCCGCCGCACCCGAAATCTGGAGATCCAGAGAAATCTTTACCTTCGTTCCACTACCAGCTGGGGTCAGTGCCGCTGTAAGCACCATGCTTGCTGCACCACGACCCTTCTTGTCTGAACCCGAGGCAGCCACCTGCAGAGTTTTTGTCGATTCGTTTCGATCTTTGATCTCAGCAGCACCCGCAAATTCAAGTTTCACTGGGCCGGCCTTTATAACCACATCACCCTCGTACTGATTCTCGCCGACCTCTTTTGTGAGGTTGGCGCCGGGCAGGCACGCCGCGACCTGTGGGATGTCGCCGAAAAAATCCCACACCATTGCTAGTGGTTGTCCTACGTCTACGGTTTGGGTGATCAGCATGTCGCCTCCTGTGCGAGATACGAGACTGGATCTTTTTCAAATGAAGTGCGGCAACCAGCACAGCAGAAGTAATAAGTGTTGCCTTCATATTCAAAGGGGTAATTAGAGATTTCAGCTTTTACGATCATTCCGCAGACCCGGTCAAGAATCTCAACTGGCGCTACTGCGGATGACGCGGTGGCAACGGTATTCGCTAACTTACTCGAAGCACGAAGTTGTACGAGCTCGGCCAAGATTGATACGGCAACCTCGCGGTGCGACGTATGACCTAGGTCTAGCCCGACAGGTACTCGGACACGTTCAAGAACATCCTTTGCCAGGCCGCGATTGGCAAGGTAATCCAAAATGAGTTCGCCTCTTCGGCGGGAAGCGACGACGCCAAGATAGCCCGGAGCGTTTACCAGCGCTTTTTCAATCACCTCTTCGTCGCCGTGGCCTTGAGTTGCCACGATAACGATCGTCGTCGGAGTCACCATCGAGCTCGTGAAATCGTTACCGTCCACAAGTTCGACATTCCAATCAATATCCTCGGCGAGCGTCGTCAAGGTAAGCGCCATGGGCGATCGACCGATAATGACTAGCTTTGGCGCAAATTGCATTGGCTCGATGTAGATCTGAAGGGCGCCGTCGCTCTGGCAAGAGATGGGAATAGTGACTACGCCATTTGGAACATGGACGCCATTGAATTCATCTGCCTGACCAAGCCAGATGAGTTTTGGTTGGCCTTCTTCCAATACTCGCTGTGCTTCTCGGATGATGACCGGCTCCGCGCAGGCGCCACCAATCCAACCGTGAATTTCCCCTGCTTCGGTAACTATGGCGCGTGAACTCATCTGTCCTGAAGACGGGCCTTGGCGCCACACGACGGTTGCCATGACGAAGGATTCGCCAAGCTTGGCCAATTCCATCGCCCGTTCAATGACGCTCCATCCTTCAAGCGAACCTCTGCTCATACCGCGTCTACCTTGACCGGTGGAGCCCCCGAGATGTCCTTGCGAGTGTGGATTGCTTCATAGACGCGGTCCGGCAACAACGGCATATCGATATTACGAACCCCGGTGTCCTTGATTGCGTCCAAAACTGCATTTACGAAAGCGGCCGGGCCGCCGACCGTTGCGCATTCGCCAATTCCTTTTGCACCGATCGGATGGTGTGGGCATGGAGTGACGACTTCGTGAAGTTCGAAACCCGGAGTCTCCCAGGCCGTCGGCAGAAGGTAATCCATGTAGTTCGAACCGACACAGTTGCCCTCTTCGTCGAATGTGATGAACTGCATGCTAGCCATCGCGTAGGCCTCGGTGAGACCTCCCATGATCTGTCCTTCGACGATCATCGGATTGATTCGAACACCACAATCATCGACCGCAACAACCTTGAGCACATCCCAGACCCCTGTCTCTGGATCCACTTCAACAGTTGTGATGTAGCAGGCAAATGGCCAAGTCAGGTTCGGCGGATCGTAGTACGCGTTGTTCTCAAGACCCGGCTCCATCCCATCTGGCATGTTGCTGTAGGCCGCCATCGCGCATTCTTGAATAGTGACGCCGCGATCCGGTGAACTACGTACATAAAATCGACCGAGTTCCCATTCGATATCTTCTTCAGATATCTCAAGTAGGTGAGCCGCAATCTTGCGAGCTTTGGCGCGAATTTTGCGAGCAACCATCGCCACCGCTGCCCCAGCAACTGGAGTGCTTCGAGATGCGTAGGTTCCCATGCCGAATGGCGCAGTATCGGTATCGCCTTCCTCAACGACGATGTCGTCAGCGGGGATCCCCAACTCGTGGGCAACGATCTGCGCCCACGTGGTCTCATGGCCCTGGCCCTGAGACTTAGCCCCGGTTCGCAAGATCGCCTTCCCAGTCATATGGACGCGCAACTCGGCAGAGTCGAACATTTTGATGCCGAGGATGTCGTACTCACGACTGTTACCGGCACCGAGCGGTTCCGTCATCGTTGAGATGCCAATGCCGAGGAGTCGTCCGCGCTTCTTTGCCTCTTCCTTCTCCTTTAAGAAGTCCTGATAACCAATTGCTTCAAGGCCCACATCAAGACACTTTCCGTACTGACCTGAGTCGGTCAGGAAGCCATAAGGAGTGCGGTGCGGGAAATCGTCGTTGCGAACGAAGTTAAGACGACGGAATGCCGCCTGGTCGATTCCAAGGTCATCAGCGGCCGCTTGAACCATTCGCTCTTGGAAGAACATCGCCTCCGTTATCCGGAATGAGCAGCGGTAGGCGACACCGCCCGGCGCCTTATTCGTGTACGTGCCTGTCGCTGTAAGGTGCGCAACCGGAATGTCATAGCAAGCGAACGCGGCGTGCATGAGTCCGATCTTGAACTTGCTCGGCTGCGCATCAGAGAAAAAAGCGCCGTGATCGGAGATCGTGTGCATGCGAACGCCAAGGATCTTTCCATCCTTGCGCAATGCCATCTCACCCTGAAGGTAAATGTCTCGCGCGAAGTGGGTTGAGATCAAGTTGCCGGTCCGGTCATCGATCCACTTGACTGGACGTTCGGTCAAGATGGAGGCGAGGATCGAGATTACATACCCTGGATAGACGGGAACCTTATTTCCGAAACCGCCACCAAGGTCTGGTGAAATGATTCGAATCATGTGTTCCGGCAACTCTGCCACTAGAGCAACCGCTGCTCGAATTATGTGCGGTGCTTGCGAGGTCATGTAAACCGTTAATTTGCCGGTGGAACGATCGAAGTCCGCAATCGAACCGCACGTCTCCATCGGAGACGGATGCGAACGTGGGTAGTGAAGTTCAAGTTTTGAGACCAGATCGGCCTGCGCAAAAGCTCGGTCGGTTCCCTCCTTGTCGCCAACCTCCCAATCAAAGATCTTGTTATCTGCCTGATTCTCCTTGTCGTCGCGGATGAGCGGGGCACCCGGTGCCATCGCCTGGGTTGGGTTGACGACGACCGGCAGCGCCTCGTATTCGATTACAATTTTTTCGCAGGCATCTTTTGCAATGTAAGGGTCATCGGCGATTACGGCGGCTACCTCTTGGCCTTGAAAGCGGACCTTGTCGGTGGCCATAACTGCCTGAGTGTCATACGAGAGGGTGGGCATCCAGCCGAGATTACGAGCCGCCAGCATCTCGCCGGTGAGAACCAGGCGGACACCTGGCACCTCCCAAGCCTTGCTGACGTCTATCGATTTGATGCGTGCGTGCGCAAGTGGGCTTCGCACAATCTCCATGTCCAGCATGCCCGGCAGGACTACGTCGTCGACGTAGTTTCCCTTGCCGCGGATGAAACGGTTGTCTTCGACCCGGCGGCGGCTCGCGCCCATTCCGCCAATTTTGATTTCATCTAAAGACATTCGGTCAGCTCCTCTTAGTTCGCGCTCGCGCGCATCTTCTCGGCCGCCCAGAGAACTGCCTTAACGATGTTCTGGTAACCGGTACAGCGACAGAGATTCCCAGAAAGTGCCCAACGCACTTCATCTTCGGTCGGATTCGGGTTGGCGTCGAGCAGGGCCTTCGCGGCCATCATCATTCCTGGCGTGCAGAACCCGCATTGCAGGCCATGCTCGTCTTTGAATCCCTCTTGGATCGGGTGAAGTTCGCTTGCCGTTGCCAGACCCTCGACGGTCTGAACTTCGTGGCCGTCCGCCTGAACTGCAAGCATCGTGCAACTCTTGATGGGGCGACCGTCAAACAGGACGGTGCAAGCGCCGCAGTGCGTCGTATCGCAACCGGTGTGAGTGCCCGTCAACTTGAGGCCCTTGCGCAACAAGTGTGCAAGTAAAAGCCTGGGCTCGACGTCAGCAGTGTGCATCCTCCCATTGACGTTGACCGTTATGCGGCGAACTGGAACATCGCTGGCCGGCGGAGTGGAGACTTCTTCGTAGAGACTAGACATGTCAGGCCGCCTTCTCGGTTGACTTGGCGATGTTGTTGAGAATTCGGGAGACGAAAGTGCTCACGATGTGCTTCTTGTACGAAGCGCTCCCGCGATGATCCGAGCGTGGCTGAGCTGCGGCGGCGGCAAGTTCGGCTGCCTTTGCTATGCGCTCCTCAGTGAGGTGGCCACCGACAAGCGAATCTGCAGATTCAGACGCGTTAATGGTGTGTCCGCCTACGCCGACTAGGGCGATGCCTGCGCGAATCACATTTGCGCCCGACATTTCAAGAGCCACTGCCACCGCGGCAGTTGCAAAGTCGCCAATTCGACGCTCCAATTTGAGATACCCACCAAATGGCACGCCCGTCGGTGCCGGGATCACCGCTTCTATTGCGATCTCGTCATAGTTGAGAACAGTCTGGAAGGGGCCAGATACGAAATCCCTAGCCTTTATCGTTCGACGGCCATTTGGGCCTTGCGCGATTATGTGACCGTCGAGTGCGATCAATGTCGCCGCCCAGTCCCCCTGCGGATCTGCATGGCAAATGGAACCGACAAAAGTGCCGCGAGTTCGAACGATTGGGTCGGCTACGAGCGGAGCGGCAGCAGCCATCGTTGGTTGGTGCCTGGCGAGAACATCCGAGCCTTCAAGGTCTTCGTGACGACAGAGCGCGCCGATCCGAATGGATCCATCTGGGTCGACCCGGTGGTATCGCAAACCCGGAATGTTGTTGATGTCAACGAGCATTTCTGGTGAAGCAAACCGCAACTTAAGCATCGGAACTAGACTCTGGCCGCCGGCCAACACCTTGGCCTCGCCGCCGCCTGATTGAAGGAGAGAAATAGCCTCTTCAATGGTCTTCGGTGCCTCGTAACTAAAACGTGACGGATACATACTTTCTAGTTCCTCCCGTTCTTGCCGCTTAGCAACTCGACCCTCATCTGTCCGATCCCTTCGGATCCGGAATTGCAACCGGCATCGAATCGGCATCCGGGTCTGGGCGCCGCTCTTGGTTAGGCGGCCATGGTCCAGGCACTGGCTGTCCAGCCACCTTCAGATATTCGGTGATCTGTGGCCATGCCCAGATTGTCGGGCTCTTGCCAGTCTTAGGTGAATTTTCGATCAAGGCGAAAAAGCGCGGGTTGCCACGCTCATGTCCGGTCGATTCGACAGCCATCTGGACCCCATTTCAGATCACAACCACTCTGAATACATCACGGCATACCAAGCGTTGCTGAAACCTAACACGATGTGCCTTGGGTCACAACGAATACTGGAAATTTTGCCCAATGCAAATTTTGCATTCATGTTTTGACCGGCGAAAACTCAGCCAATTTCAAAACCTTAAAATTTCCTGTATCGATTTAGTTGGGTTGCCTTATGTTGTACAACAAATTGGTAATCAACTTGAAATCACTCTTTAGCGACTATCAATTTCTGTCGATAATCCGTGAATTGACCCATCGGAGACTCGGAGTTGAATTCCGGTCCCGCCCCATCTGGTCTGGATGATTTCGGCTGCGATCGAAACGGCAGTTTCGTCTGGCGTGCGCGCGCCAAGGTCGAGACCGATCGGTGAGTGAAGCCTGGTCAAGGTAGTGTCATCAACTCCCTCTTCTTTAAGCCGAACAAGCCGATCCAAATGTGTTTTCCGCGAACCCATCGCGCCGATATATCCGGCACTCGAATCAAGGGCAATCTTGATTACCGGCACATCGAACTTCGGGTCATGTGTCAAGACCACGATCACAGTGCGCGAGTCGATCTCTTGCGACGCGAGATAGCGATGTGGCCAATCGACCACAATTTCATCTGCCTGCGGAAATCGTTTCTTGGTCGCGAAGATCGGCCTTGCATCACAAACCGTCACGTGATACCCGAGTAATTTTCCAATTCGAGTCAGTGCCGCCGCATAATCAATTGCCCCAAAAATGATCATGCGAGCCTGTGTTGAAAGTACGTTCACAAAAATAGTCAGGTCACTTTCGAGGCGCTCTCCGTGAGCGCCGTAATTAATAATTCCAGCGTTGCCAGCCTCCAATAGGCCGAGCGAATCGTCGAAGATTGCTTCGTCCAAGCGTGCGAGCCCAGTTGTGCCGACATAGCCACTCTTGGTAATTGCAAGATGTGATCCAACTCGCTCAGGTCCGGTAACGACCGTTGCAGTGGCAACCCCGACCTTGTCGGAATACCCTTGAATCAGCTCGGCGAACCAGGTCTCTTTCGGATCGATTCTTTCCGTGAATACTTCAATAGTGCCACCGCAGGTCAGACCGACGGAGAATGCATCGTCGTCGCTGACACCATAGGAGTTATATACCGCTACACCCGTCGCCAAAACCTCTTGCGCAACTTCGTAAGCTGCACCTTCTACGCACCCGCCACTAAGGGAGCCGCTGACTTCTCCCGCATTATTCACAACCATCACGGATCCAACTGGACGAGGTGCCGAATTCCACGTTTTTACTACTGTTGCAAGGGCGAATGCCTCACCAGCCTTTACGGCATGAGACATCTCGTTCAGAAATTCGATCATCTTGCCTCGGCAGTCTCATACAGGCGCTCGTGATCAGCCAGAGAGAACGAGTCTGAAACACGGCGGGGAAGAAGATCCAAGATCACTCCAGGAAGTGTACAGGCGCAGATTCCTCTTTCGGCTGAGGCACCACAGTGGCGATATCTGGGCTTTCAGATTGAAAGAAGATTGAGGGTCATTTTTGGCTTCTGTAAAACCCCAACCACTTGAGATCTACAATATGTCCTTTTGAGCAAGTAACTCCCCAAAACGGGCATCTTAATCAGGCGATGAAGGTTGCTTAACAAACGCCACAGATCCTCATCACATGTCTACCGGCATATGGGGCAGGTGGCTGGTTCAGGCCATTAGGCAATAAGGTATTGGATCGGATCATCATTCGAATCTGATAAACGAAACCCAACACTTCGAATTACAGTAATCACTTCGGGGCCGCCGTGTCTTCTTATCTTGCCGCGCAGACGAGAGGCATGCGAATCAACAATATGATCCGACCCACTCCCCTTCATAATGCCAACGGCGTCAAGAATTTGATCGCGGCTGAAGATTCGGTCCGGATCTTCCATCAACAGTTGCAGGAATTGAAACTCAGTATTTGTTATCGCAAGGATAGTTCCGCCTACAGAGAATTTTCGCTGACTCAAATCCATTTCTAACTCGCGCCAGGTCAAAATGTTGGCCCTCGGGGCTCGTTGGCTCTGCCCACGTCGCATCTGCTGCGTAATGCGTGAAGTCAGAATTTTGCTATCAATTGGCTTTGAAACGTAGTCGTCGGCGCCAGCGCCCATACACATGCCTTCGTCGACGAGTTCGTCCCTGCTGGTCAGCATCAAGATTGGAACGACGGACGCAGCTCGAGTCAAACGGCAGAATTCCAACGCCCGAAGAGGCAAGTACGCCAAATGGATGATTACCAAACTGATGTCATGCTGGCCCAAGATTTCAGTAGCTTCTTTGGGCGAAGGGGTGTCATGGACAGTAAACCCCATAACTTCCAAGTGCAGGCGAATCGAGAGTCGATCCTCAGCATGATCTTCAAGAAGTAGGGCGGCTGGAAGTGAAACTACTTGCTCCATACGCACCTCATTCCCATCCGGTTCCACCGGAAAATTCCACGATTAAAGAAACAACGTTAGGGATGGGTGTCAGGACCTGCATTAAAGGTAGCACCTTTCTCATCTTTCTAAGACTTTCGATCAGGAATGCCGACCATGCGCTGGTAGGGGACCTTCTGTTCTTGCTCAAACGTCCTTGACCGAGAATCTCAGGTTGGCTTCCATGGGTTTTCGTGCGCGAACTCGAACTGGATTTGCATACTGATCCCGAGCCATGCTCGTTAGTCGCAATATGTTGGCAAATGCCCATAACGTGAATTGAGTTCCATGGTCGGCATCTACTTCAAGATTCGTGTTCCGAATTGCTCAAGCACTCCCATAATCGCGGACCGATAGCCCATGATTGATCCATGGCAGAAATTCCCGGTCTTGATGTTGGTCGCCTCCGAACCTATCTCGACGCCGTCGCTCCTCAGTTTTCTGGCGAATTATCTGCAACCCTGATCGCTGGGGGTCGATCTAATCTCACTTATTTCATTGCTAACCGTGATTTGCAGTACGTCCTGCGCCGGCCACCACTTGGACACGTGCTGACAACCGCGCACGACATGGTCAGGGAGTACCGAGTGATCTCGGCCCTTTCAGGCAGCGAAGTACCAGTGCCGGTTGCCATTCTCCTATGCGAGGACGAATCGGTAATAGGCGCGCCCTTCTACTTGATGTCAAAGGTTGACGGCACTGTTTATCGAACGAAGGAATCTACGGCACTGCTTTCCGCGGGCGATGCCAGAAAAGTGAGTTATAAACTCGTCGACACGCTTGCGCTCTTACATGGAGTGGATCCGGTGAGTGTCGGACTTGAGAACTTTGGAAAAGTGAATGGCTTCCTAGAGCGCCAATCAAGTCGCTGGCAGAAACAACTCGCATCATCGAAGTCCAGGGAGATCAAAGGGATCAATGAGTTGGCAACTGGCCTTGACCGGGCGATCCCAACAACGAAGAGCACCGGCGTCCTTCATGGCGATTATCGGTTAGACAACTGCATTATCGATGCCGATATGCGCCTTGCCGGGATCGTCGACTGGGAAATGTCCACTCTTGGCGACTGCTTGAGCGACGTGGGGCTTTTCGTCGTCTACTGGAATGGCGTACCCGGCGACGACTCACCGATAAACGGAGGAATAAGTCTGGAGCGGGGATTTCCGTCGGCACTAGATTTGCTTGAACGCTATGCGGTTCGCACCGGGAGCGATCTTAACCGAATCAATTGGTACATCGCCTTTGGCTATTTCAAACTCGCGGTGATTCTCGAGGGAATTCACTTTCGATTCAGCAATGGGCAGACTGTTGGTACCGGATTTGCAGAGATTGGCAATTGGGTAGCGCCACTTGTCGCCGCAGGACTGGAAGCCCTTGGTAACGACGGCGTCGGGAAGTAGGAGAGATGGATTTTCAATTCGATCAGCGAACGCGTGATCTCCAAGCAAGTCTTGAAGAATTCATGGTTTCTCAAATCTATCCAGCGGAGATGGTTCTCGGCAGCCAGACTCAGGACGGTTGGTCGACGCCGGCAATCATTGATGAACTCAAAATAGAGGCGCGCAAGCGCGGGTTGTGGAATCTCTTCTTGCCAGACTCCTTGCATGGGGCCGGGCTTACGAATCTGCAATATGCACCGCTTGCCGAAATCACCGGACGAAGTCCAGCCATTGCGCCAGAGGCTCTCAACTGCTCGGCGCCAGACACCGGAAACATGGAAGTCCTCGCCGAATTCGGCAATGAAGTACAGCAGGATCGTTGGCTTAAGCCTTTACTCGCTGGTGAGATTCGTTCCGCATTTGGAATGACCGAGCCCGATGTTGCCTCCTCCGATGCAACCAATATCCAAACTACGATCACCCGCGATGGCGACGATTACATAATCAACGGGACCAAGGTCTGGTCCTCGGGAGCGATGAGCCCGCGCTGTGAAATCTTTATCGTGATGGGAAAGACCAACCCGGATGCCGACCGCCATCGTCAGCAGAGCATGATCTTGGTACCCAGAAACACTTCGGGTGTCACCGTGAAGCGCGGGCTGAGCGTCTTTGGCTATTACGGCGCCTCACACGGCGGACATGGGCACGTCGAGTTCAACGACGTCCGGGTGCCCGCTTCGAACTTGATCGGAGAAGAAGGAAGCGGTTTCGCTATCGCTCAAGCTCGCTTGGGACCCGGACGAGTGCATCACTGCATGCGCTTAATTGGCATGGCAGAGCGCGCACTCGAACTCATGTGCAAACGCGCAATTTCGCGAGTTGCATTCGGCAAGCCGCTTGCTGAGCAAGGCGTCGTACGCGAATGGATTGCAGAGTCAAGAGTTCGCATTGAAGAAACCAGATTGCTGGTGCTCAAAACCGCATGGCTAATGGATACGATCGGCAACAAGGGCGCGCGCACCGAGATTCAAGCGATCAAGGTTGCGGCGCCAAAAATGGCGACGTGGGTAATTGACCGTGCGATACAAGCCCATGGCGGTGCTGGGCTTAGCGAAGACTTCCCGCTCGCTGCCTTGTACGCAGGTGCCAGATCTTTACAGATCGCAGATGGGCCGGATGAAGTCCACTTAGCATCAATCGCAAAGGGTGAGCTGAAGAAATATTCCTAACCGTTGGCGGCAGGACACTTGGTGATCTACTCACCAACCGCGTCGTTGAATCTCTCGGTTGCCAAGTCCGTGCGAATCTTTGCTCCGATAGATCACGTAGGGCCTGAACAGGTACTTAGCAGGGGCGCTCAAGGCATGGACTAGACGGGTAAAGGGCCAGATCATGAAGAGCAGCATCGTCGAAATTACGTGTACGCGATAAGACAACGGCGCACCTGCCATTAATTCGGGCTTGGGGTTGAAAAAAAGTATCGACCGAAGCCATGGAGATACATCGGCTCGATAGTTATGCGCCTTGCCTATTGCGCCAGATCCCATGAAAGTGGTGAGCAGTCCAAGCGATATTGCACCAAGCAGAAAGACCCACATTGCCTTGTCGTTCTTGGTGGTAGCGGCGAAGACGGACCCAACGGTGCGTCGACGGTAGATCAGCAGCACCGCACCAGCGAGGGTGGCGATTCCAGCGACCCCTCCTGCGCCAACGGCGGTCAGGTGATATTGCCGCTCGCTCAGTCCTAACCATGCCGTGAATGATTCAGGAATCAGCAGGCCCACAATATGGCCACCGATAACTGCAAGCAGCCCAAAGTGAAAGAGTGGGCTCGCAATCCTTAAAAGGCGTCCTTCATAGAGTTGGCTCGATCGCGAAGTCCATCCGAAATTGTCATACCGGCGCCGCAAAATCAGCCCCACGACTAACACCGTAAAAGCAATGTAGGGCAGGGCTACCCAGAGGAGAGTGTCCATAGTGTTCGCTTTTGGGATCATCGCCTTGACACCGCCCCTTCGGCAAAAGAAGTGACGCTGAACGGCTCAAGCCCAACACTTTCCACCGGCGGGCCCGCATAAGCCAGTTCCGCCATTCTGGTCCGGACATCGGGCGTGATCTGGGTCAACGTGGCAAGAACTGCATCTACAACATGGAAATACACCGATCCCATTTGGAATAAAGCTTCGCGCATCAAGCCGAGTGGAGCCAAGTGCTCATGTAACAATGACTCGCCATTTAGTGGATCAACGGATGCGAACTCAAGAACAACTGCAATGTGGTCCGGAAGTTCACGCTCATTCAATACGAAGCCTGAGTCACGGTAAACCTCTTTGAATCGCAGAAGCGCCTGACCACGGTTACGGGTGTCGCCATTGGTCCAATAAGTCAAGTAAGGACATGCCTTTCGCTTCATGTCGAAGATTCCGACGTAGTGCTGTTGGACATCACGAAGCGGGGTGTCATGAAGGTGGGCCAAGAACATCTCCAACGGTTCACGCATCGACTCCGGAAGGGTTTCCACAACTTGGGCTATGAGATCTAACTTTCCCAAAAGCTCGTCGTCGGGGTAATAAAGCAACCAGCCCGCGGCTAGACGGGTGGCAGCCAATTCGCTACTCATAAGGCGTTCCCTTCCCATCCCAGTTAAGTAAATTGACCCGCCCACTCACGTCTTCGACGGGGACAATCGTCTCCGAGGTCTGACGTTGCTTCAGGGCGTGGAAAGACTCGATAGAAACTGGAACTGGCCGTCCGGACGACTCGCCAAAAGGTCCCGACTTATGACTTTCGGGCCCCATTGCGACGTCAACAGAGCAGGCAAGTTCTTCCAATTCATGCCCGATCTCTGCATGAGCTTTAGGAATGACGTAGCGATCTTCATATTTCGCGATCGCTAACAGGTGGTAGAGGCTACGCATCTCAGTTTCAGTTAAGCCCACACTGGCCGGTATGTCGGGTCGAGTTGGCGTGCCGAGGTTCTCATCGCGCATGTAGGAGCGCATTGAAGCCAGGGTCTTTAACGAGTGCATCACAGGCTTAATATCACCAGCGGTAAAAAGTTCGGCAAGGTATTCAATCGGAATACGCAATTGGTCGAGCGCTCCGAAGAGATTGCTTTGATCCTCAGCATCATGACCAGTATCACGAAGCGCATCAACAACTGGCGACAGCGGCGGTATGTACCAGACCATAGGCATCGTTCGATATTCGGGGTGCAGTGGCAGGGCAACCTTGAACTCTTTGGCTAAGCGATAAACCGGCGATTTCTGTGCTGCTTCGAGCCAATCGGCCTGTATTCCATCGCGCATCGCTGCGGCCTGAACCTCAGGGTCGTGCGGATCAAGAATCAAGTCGAGTTGAGCCTGATAGAGCGCTTGCGGATCTTCGGTGGCTGCCGCAGCGGTAACTTTGTCTGCGTCGTATAAGAACAGTCCGATGTAGCGGAGTCGTCCCACGCACGTTTCCGCGCAGACAGTTGGCAGCCCAACTTCAATTCGCGGGTAACACATCGTGCATTTTTCGGCTTTACCAGTTCGGTGGTTGAAGTAGACCTTCTTGTAAGGGCACCCCGTAACGCACATCCGCCAACCGCGGCACGCATCCTGATCTACAAGAACAATGCCATCCTCACTCCGCTTGTACATCGCTCCTGACGGGCAAGCGGCAACACACGCCGGGTTCAGGCAGTGTTCACAAATGCGTGGCAAATAAAACATGAACGCCGTCTCAAATTCGAGCTTCACTCGATCGCCAAGATCTGCCTGTAACTTCTTCAAGATTGGATCGTGCGGCGCCAACTCCGGGCCGCCGGCTAGATCATCGTCCCAATTTGCCGACCAAGAGATCTTCATTGGCTTACCGGTTAGAAGCGATTTCGGCTGCGCAACTGGCGTATGTTCACCGAGCGGTGACGAAATCAGAGTGTCGTAGTCATACGTCCAAGGCTCGTAGTAATCGGTAATTCCTGGCAGGCGCGGATTGCTGAAGATCTTCGCTAGGCGAGAGAGTCTGCCGCCCGAACGCAACTTCAGTTTGCCGCGCTTTAGAACCCAACCCCCTTGCCATTTCTCTTGATCTTGATAGGTGCGTGGATATCCCTGACCAGGGCGAGTCTCAACATTGTTGAACCACGCATATTCCAGGCCAGAGCGATTTGTCCACGCCTGCTTGCACGTGACAGAACAGGTGTGACAGCCGATGCATTTATCGAGATTCATCACCATGCCGACTTGAGCCATAACGCGCATCAGTAAACAACCTCCTGCGAACGACGTCGGATCACAGTGACTTCGTCACGTTGATTTCCGGTTGGACCCAGATAGTTGAAGGCAAAGGAGAGTTGCCCGTAGCCGCCCACCAAATGAGTTGGCTTGATCATCAATCGCGTTAGTGAATTGTGGATTCCACCGCGACGGCCGGTAATTTCAGTTCTGGGTACATCGATAGTTCGATCTTTAGCGTGATACATATATACGGTACCCGCCGGCATTCGGTGTGACACGATTGATCGCGCAACGACAACGCCATTTCGGTTGTACGCCTCAATCCATTCGTTGTCTTTCACCCCAATAGTTTCTGCATCTTGCGGACTCATCCAGATCTCCGGTCCGCCACGCGAGAGCGAAAGCATAAAGAGATTGTCTTGATACTCAGAGTGAATTGACCACTTAGAGTGAGGCGTCAGGTAGCGAACGGTGACCTCTTTTCCCGCACCCAGCCCTTGATCGCCAAAAATTCGGTGCATATTTAGCGGTGGCCGGTAGATGGGCAAGTTCTCGCCGATCTCAGACATCCAGTCGTGGTCCAAGAAGAAATGCTGGCGGCCAGTGAGCGTGTGCCATGGCTTCAAACGCTCGACGTTGATTGCAAAGGCCGTATATCTGCGACCACCGTGTTCGCTCCCCGACCACTCAGGACTAGTAATCACCGGAACTGGACGCGATTGCGTATCGGCGAAGGTGACTCGTTTGCCTTCATTATCCCGAGCCAGGTCTGCAAGTTGCCGTCCGGTGCGCTCCTCCAAAAATTCGAATCCAGCAACGGCCACTCGACCATTCGTCGTTCCCGAAAGAGCCAGGATCATTTCGCAGGCGTGGACGTCGGTGATCAACGAAGGGCGCCCCGCGGCAGGGCCATCCTTAATCACGCCATTAGCATGCGCCAGAATTCCAACTTCAATACTCGGATCCACATGAACGCCTTTTGTCATCGTGCCGAGTTTCTCAACTAGCGGTCCAAGTGATGACATTTTGGCGCCTAGGTTTCGGTAGTCGCGTTCAACGGTGACAAACTTTGGAGCAGTCTTACCTGGAATCAGCGGGACTTCACCCTTCCGCCAATCTCGCACTACGCCGCCAGGAAGTGCCATCTCATCTGAAGTGTCATGGATCAATGGAACGGCAACCACATCAGTAACTGTTTCAAGATACCCCGGGGCCAGCTCTGACACTTTCCGTCCGAGCGCTTGGAAGATTTCATAATCAGTCTTGGTCTCCCAGGGCGGATCGATCGCGGGAGAGAATGCGTGTACGAAAGGATGCATGTCGGTACTCGAGAGATCATGCTTCTCGTACCAAGTCGCGGCCGGAAGCAAGATGTCGCCGAATAACCCGGTGCTTGTCATTCGAAAATCGATACTGACAAGCAGATCGAGTTTGCCTTCAGCCGACTCTTCGCGCCAGGTGACTTCCTGGGGCCGTACATCTGACACCGTCTCATCCGCCCTGACCGAGTTATCGGTACCGAGCAGGTGACGTAAGAAGTATTCGTTTCCTTTGCTCGAGGAGCCAAGCAGGTTGGCCCGCCAGACCGTAAGAACCCGGGGCCAGTTCTCAGGTGCATCGGGATCCTCAATTGCAAACTTAACCTCACCCGTTTGAAGCGTCTCGACTAGGTAATCAGATGGCGACTTACCGACGTCTTCTGCCCGCTTTGCAATGTCCAGCGGGTTCACATCAAAAGTCGGGTAGCTCGGCATCCAGCCGGACCGGGCCGATTGGGCCATGGTGTCGATCATGGCTCGATCTTTAAAACGACCTTCACCAAGCGGAGATGCAAGGGCATCCGCGCCTATTTGGTCGTAACGCCATTGATTGGTATTCACATAGAAAAATCCGGTGCCGATCATTTGCCGAGGTGGTCGCGACCAGTCAAGACCAAAAGCTAACTGCGCCCAGCCGGTAAACGGGCGAACTTTTTCTTGACCCACGTAGTGCGCCCAGCCACCTCCGTTTACTCCTTGGCAACCGGTCAGCGTGATGAGGGCAAGGAAAGTGCGGTAAATCGTGTCGGAATGGAACCAGTGGTTTGTACCAGCACCGAGGATGATCATTGATCGGCCGCCCGAGTCTGCGGCATTCTGCGCGAACTCGCGTCCGATGCGAGCGGCCTGTTCTGCGGGCACTCCGGTAATCTCTTCTTGCCACGCAGGCGTGTATGGCTTTGGGTCGTCGTAACCGGTTGGCCAATCCCCAGGCAATCCCGCCCGTGCCACGCCGTACTGGGCGAGCATCAAATCAAATACCGTAGTTACTAGACGTTCACCATTCTTAGTCGATAGGCGGGCGGCTGGCACGCCTCGAGATAAGACGCCACCTTTCTCATCGTTCTCCTGGCCCACGTCAAAACGTGGCAGCAATACCTCCGCCATTTCTGAGTTCTGCGAACCAAAAATTGATAGAGCAGGATCAATGCCTTCCAGATCAAGGTTCCACTTGCCTTTGCCCGAATCATTGAACCTGTACCCGAGAGAACCATTTGGTACGTAAGGTTTTCCAGTCGCCGAATCAATCAGAACCGTCTTAAATTCAGCGCCCTCGGCCAAATCACCGAGATCTGCAGAAGTAATGAATTTATCTGGGACCCAAGCCCCATCTTTCTCGCGCAGAGAAATTAAGAATGGCAGATCACTGTACGTCTTTACGTACTCAACAAAACGCGGAATCTGGCGCTCGATGAAAAACTCTTTTAATATGACGTGACCCATCGCCATGCCGAGAGCACCATCAGTTCCCGGATGGGGAGACATCCATTCGTCAGCAAACTTCGTGTTATCCGCATAATCCGGAGATACCGTAATGACTTTCTGTCCGCGGTATCGCGCTTCGGTCATGAAGTGGGCATCGGGTGTTCGAGTCACAGGAACATTGGCGCCCCACATAATCAGATACGAGGCATTCCACCAATCTGCTGATTCTGGAACGTCAGTTTGATCGCCAAAAACCTGAGGTGACGCCACTGGCAGATCGCAGTACCAATCATAAAATGAAAGCATCGAACCGCCCATGAGCGAAATGAAACGCGCTCCCACTGCATGTGATGCCATCGACATCGCCGGGATTGGCGAAAAGCCGAATATTCGATCGGGACCGTACTCTTTGGCAGTATACAGATGAGCTGCCGCAATAATTTCGGCGATCTCGTCCCAGCCAGCTCGAACTAGGCCGCCTTTTCCACGGGCCTGCTGGTATCGCTTACGTGTTTCAGGGTTCTGAACGACGGCCGTCCAAGCAGCAATAGCGTCTAGGCCTTTCGACTTTTCAGCACGATAGGCATCTAGGAGAACACCGCGAATGTAGGGATAACGGACTCGCGTTGGTGAATATGTGTACCAGGAGAATGCCGCACCACGTGGGCATCCACGTGGTTCATATTCCGGCGTATCTGTACCGATTGACGGATAGTCCGTCTGCTGGGTTTCCCAAGTGATGATTCCGTCCTTTACATATACCTTCCACGAACAAGAACCCGTGCAGTTAACCCCGTGCGTGCTCCGAACTACCTTGTCGTGACTCCACCGGTCGCGATAAAAAACATCGCCGTCACGACCACCCTTTTTAGTGATGGTTCGAAGATCGGGTGAAGTCTGTCCAGAATTGAAGAATCGGCCGGCCTTTACCAAGAATTCCGACACCGCGGCGCTTGGTTCGCTATTACTTGCCATTTTTGATCCGTTCTACAGTAATTTCGGCGATCTCTCCCGGAGTAATCGTTCGAGCTGGACTTCGATCCGAGCGATTGATATGGGCCACGCAGATTCCTGGTTTGGCCCAAACATCAAGGCGATCAATAGTGATCGGCTGACCCGAGCGACTCATTAATTCGCTGACCAGCGCTGCGTGAACATCACAAATCTTGGGATGCTGCTCTACAAGTGAGGCGTATGGGCAATCCGTTATCGATATTTCGTCTCGCATCAAGTTCGATGAAACCTCGAAACCAACATTTCGAAGCGAATCCGCAACTTGCTCTACCGCTTCATCGCCATCTTTGGCTACAGCAGCACCCTTGGCTTCTGCGGCGTTCGCCCACTTTTTAGCTGCCCGCTCCGTAAGGGTCGGATCTTCAGCGTGACCCAATTGAGAGGCAAGAACTTCAGCGAGCATTTCGTAGGGCGAGACCTTCTTCACCGCGGTGCGATAAAGCCAGAGCGGTCGCCCACGTCCGCTCGCCGGCGCTTGCTCTCGCTCAATCTCACCGGCCGCTAGCAGGCTGTCGAGATGGGTGCGAACAGTGTTGGCATGGAGGCTGGAGGAGTCGCAGAGTTGTTGAATGCTGAGGAGCTCTCCACGTTCCTGAATTTCCCTGAGCAGACTTGCTCTTCTCCCCAATCCATCCATAACTAAGGAACGTAGCACCTGATTGTGATGAATTCTATTAACACCGTGATTAATTTCTATCTCCAAATAATTGGATCTAGCGGGCTTCATGGCGCATGCCCACCCAGGTGAAAGTGGCTGCTGAAAGGGCAACGATGCTGAGCAAGATGAAACCAATCGTGTAGCTTCCGGTCCGGCCATAAACCAGGCCCATAATCAAAGGCGGGATGAAACCGCCTAGCCCGCCCGCGGCACCAACCACGCCCGTGACAGATCCCACCGACTGTGCCGGGGCAACTTGAGCAACCAGGGCAAAGCAGGCGCCAGCCGCCGCCCCCAGACCCGCGGCCATGCCCAGAAAAGCGAGGGTGGCTAGCGGCACAAGTTCTAGATGGAAGGAAGCGACGGCCGCCAGCACCGAGATCATGGAAAAGCAGGCCGCCAGGACTGGGATCGGATGAAATCTGTCTGAAAGCCAGCCACCTACGGGGCGAGCTATAACCGCGACCACCACAAAGCCAGCCGTGCGCGATGCGGCATCGGATTGAGTGAGCTCATAGGCATTTTTCAGGTAGGTGACCAAGTAAACGCTAAAAGCAACAAAACCGCCGAAACCGACCGCATAGAGAGCAGATAAGCGGATGGTGACACCCATTCGCATGGTTGCCCAGGTCCGATTCCAGAAATTATGTCCGCCCTTTGCGGGGGCGGCGGCATCCCGAACCAAGAGCAGTGCAAGCAGGCCGTAGATCCCCAGAACTACTGTCACAACGACAAATGGGAAAGAGCGAGTGTGCGCCTCAGTCAATCTCACTGTTGTAAAGGCAGAAATTGCGGTACCGCCCATGCCAGCACCGAAAATGCCGAGGGCGAATCCGCGACGCGCGGGCGGGAACCAACCGTTAACCAATGGAATGCCAATGGCGAAGGTGGTGCCACCGAGGCCGAGGAAGAAACCGCCCACGAGAAGTTGGCCAAGGCTATCGCCGAAAAAGGCTAAGTAGAGCAACGGAAACATGGTGAGGAAACTGATGATCGTGAACATGACGCGCGCGCCAAGTCGATCGGTCAGCGCGCCCACCGGTATGCGACCTAAGGATCCGACGAGGACAGGGGTGGCGACCACCAGAGCCTGTTGGAAAGAGGTCAGACCGAGCGCGTTCTGATAGGCCGGTCCCAGCGGACCGATAAGCGCCCAGGCCCAGAAGTTGAGGCCGAAGCCCATCGTTGCCAGCAGCAACTGAAGATAGGCACCGTTGCGGACCGGGGTGACCAATGGACTTACTGCGGGATTTGTCTGGTTGGTCTGGTTGGTCTGGTTGGTCATTGCGTCACCAGTTATCTGCCTTAGTCACGCGCTCCGGGTGAGGGGTGTCTGGATTAGAGATTATTCGATTTACACCGTGTTTAATCCGCTTCGTTGGAATTAATTAAGTGACTTTCACCTCACGTGGAAGGCCACGACGCTGGGCCGCATGCATTTGTAACCAATTAAACTTGTTTTTATTCGCCTTCCGGTTCATGATTCTCGATATGAACCAGGTGAGCTTCACCGACCTGACGGCAGAGATAGCCGTCGGCGCAAGTCGGTCGGAAGTAATTGTGAAATTGCGTGAGGCCGAAGGCTCAATCAGTGTCGCCCAAATGGCCAAGCGGACCGGCCTACACATCAACACCGCCCGTTTCCATCTGGATGGACTAGTGAGCGACGGACTAGCCCTACGAACCGTTGAAACTAGTCGGACAAGAGGGCGCCCGCGGGTCCTCTACACCAGCCGAGATGCCGACGGACCGCGAAGTTTCGCCCTCCTCGCCCAGATGCTAACCGCACTAGTTGCCGCACTGGATGGCACCAGCGGAGTGGCGCTAAATGTGGGTCGAACGTGGGGACGCAACTTAGTCGACCGAGTTTCACCGGAGGACCAACTGGATCTCGATGACGGCTTGGCCAGATTCAAAGCACTTCTCGAAGCCATCGGATTTCAGCCAGAAATCGCGAGGTTGCCTGGTGGGCAGGCGGAAGTGCGCTTGCACCACTGCCCCTTCCGCGAAGTGGCAGAGCGACATGCGGACGTCGTTTGCACTCTCCATCTCGGTCTGATGCAGGGTGCGCTAAGTCAGATAGGCGCGCCGGTTGAGGCTCTCCCGCTAAAGCCATTCGTAACACCCAATCTGTGCACCTCACGTCTTCGAGCGTTGCCGAAAAGCAACACATGAGAAGAGTCTTCCCCTCTCGTCTCATGATTGGCGCCCTCGGCGGCGTGGCGCTGCTAGCCGGGCTCTGGGCAGGTCTACTGCTGCTCAAGCTCGAAATTCCAAGCCCAAGGCCTGATTTCAAAGAAGTCCATGGGCCTTTGATGGTGCTCGGATTCTTTGGAACACTGATCGCACTGGAGCGTGCCGTCGCCCTTGGCGATCGCGCCGGCTATCTCTCGCCAGCATCCGCTGGGCTTGGTGGAGTTGCGCTCGCCGTCGGCCTGCCGATATTGATTGGGCAGTTGCTTCTGGCCCTTGGTGGCCTCGGACTTCTCGCCTTGTATATAGGAGCCTCGAATCGGCAGGCGAGCCTTCATCTAGGTGTGATGGCAGTCGGTGCGCTTTCTTGGATAGTTGCGGTGCTCGCCTGGATCGCCGGCCGCGACGTCGCACTGCTTGTTCCATTCCTTGCTGGTTTCGTAGTACTCACGATTGCTGGAGAGCGGCTCGAGCTAGCTCGAGTCATCCGGGTATCAGGCGCTGCCCGAATTGGTTTTATACTCGCCGTCGGAATATTCGCCTTCGGCTCCATGCTCTCTCTTGCCACGGTCTCATTGGGCGTTCGCATTGCCGGTGCCGGACTTATTGCACTCGCTTTTTGGTTGGCTAGGAACGACGTGGCACGTCGGACCGTTCGACAATCGGGATTGACGCGGTACATGGCGGTCTGTCTTCTCGCAGGTTATGCCTGGCTAGCTACTGCAGGAGTTCTTTGGTTGTCTTTTGGTGCTCTCTCCGACGGCCGAGCATTTGATGCGATGCTCCACGCGCTCTTCCTTGGTTTTGTGATGGGAATGGTGTTCGCGCACGCGCCAGTGATCGTGCCGGCCGTCTTCCGCGTGGCCATGCCCTATCGGAGTCGCTTCTACTGCCACTTCTATCTGCTTCATGCCTCGTTACTGATCCGTCTGGTCGGAGGCGACCTTGCAGGTGACCGTCTCTGCGTGCAGATCGGCGGCGTGCTCAATGAAGTCGCTGTGCTTGCCTTCCTCGCTTCCAGCGGTGCTTCCGTATATGAAGCGCGAAAGAGCCAGTATCTGCTTATTACCAAGGTAAAGGAGCCGTCGTGATACTGCCAGCAACGCCTGCCGCACTGGTGACCCAAAAGTCTGTAATCGAGTTGCTTTATGACGTAATAGACCCCGAGCTGGGAATCAACATTGTCGATCTTGGGTTACTTCGTGACGTTGAGGTCGAGCCCGATGGGGTAGTACGAATCAAGATGACGCTGACCACCCCGGCCTGCCCATTAGGCCCTTACATCACCGATGAGATACATCAGATCCTCGAACAAGTAGCGGCGATCACAGATGTTGATGTTGAAGTTATCTGGGACCCAGCCTGGAATCCAGAACGTGACATGAGCGAACACGCCAAGAAAATGCTCGGCTGGAACCACTGAATTTCAAATACTAGATTCCCAAAAAAGGAGCAAGAAGATGACGGTTACAACTGATGTTGTCAGTGCAATTACAAGCCACCATGCCGAACTGCAGGAGGCGCTCACCACAAAGGTGGCGGACGTCCTTACCGCCGCTCGCAACGGTACGCCAAGAACTCCAGCAGTAGCCGCGCTCAACGCACTGCTCGCCCACGACATAGTGCCGCACGCCCGCGCAGAAGAAGACGTGCTCTATGCAGCAGCAACGTCGAAGGAGTTACGCCCGCTAGTTTTAGGCATGCTCTATGAACATGAAACGCTGCTTGGACTCGCAACCGAGTTGAATACCGCATCAACAGACACGGACGCTGCCGGAATTGCCCGTGCGATCCGAGAAGTATTTGTTGGACATGTGCGCCGCGAAAATGAGATTCTGCTGCCAGCGCTTGCTAGTGATCCCACAGTCGATCTTGTCGCTCTGATGCCGGTGATGGAGGAGAGATTCAGTTCATATCAAGAGCCAAAGACCTTGCCGCTGGCTGGCCCTGCACTGAGCGGCCCCGATCGTGAACTGGATGTGCGGGAAGAGCCGCCGGCAAGACGTCACAATCTGATCTTCCAGACCTACGCACAGACTAAAGAGAGCGAGTCTTTTGTTCTCGTAAACGATCACGATCCAAAGCCCCTGTTCTACCAATTTGAAGCCGAAGAGACTGGACGATTCACTTGGGATTACCTGGAGTCCGGCCCTCAGGTTTGGAAAGTTCGGATCGGTCGAAAATCAAGCTGATCGGTCAATCGCCTCTCGTGACACGTTTATCGGATCGATAATTAGAGTGCGTAAGAGATGACGCAGCATGGCTGCAAACGTAGCGAGCCAAGCGGCAAGCGCCAGCCATAGTTCGGACTGACCGATGGCTGTGACAATGGGAAGGTGATCGGCCTGGCCTAGGTAATATGAGGCCACGCCGTACATCCCGAGTGGAAAGACGATGCTCCAAAGGGTCGCGTCGTATTGGAGCGGAACGTGGTTAGTAACGTGGCGCCACCAACCCGCGGCGATCAAGACCGGAATCAACCAAGTTCCGAACGCCCAGAAGACCACTGCTAACCCGGCAATAAGGCCGCGGGTGGCAATGACGATCGGCGCATCTGCCATTTCGACGATGCGTGCGCCAGCAAGAACAGTTATGGCCGTTGCGCCCATCGCCACCCAATACGGCGGGTTAAGATCCACGGGAGCCAGCGGGTAGATCAACAGTCGCGCTCCCACAAAAATGCCCGCGGCCGCATAGAGGAAGACTCCAACCGACCAGGAAAAGACTGCCAACAACGCCAGCTCTCGACGACCAATATGAATCGTTGGTTCAAGGCCGGCAGCTAATACCGCCACTGACTCACTCGCGACAACCCAGATAAACCAGGTCCCATTTGCACTAGCCAGCACCGGACGTTCTGCACGGCCTAGAAGGGCGGTCCAAGGCACGATGTAACCAAGCACAAGCCAGGCCAGTGAGCCGACGGCAAGAAGTGCAAATGCCGGGCCATGGAAGCCAGATAGTCCAAGCCGGTTGCCAAGCACGTCAGAGCTTGCGACAAAGGTGAAGAAGCCGAAACCTCGACGGGGATCTGTGAAATCGGCCATCAATTCAGCCGGAAAGGCGATGGCGCGCCAGATTGTCAGTAGGACGAGGACGATATAACCCATGATCGAAATCCAGAGCAGAGCAGTGGAAAGCGTCAATAGGTTGTGGTTACGCATTCCAACAGAAACAATGCCAGTACTCATCACTAGTGCGAAGTAGCCTGGATTGAGAGTGGCGACGGCGCGCACGAAGGCAGCGCGTCGATATTCGAGACTCGCTCCGTCGGACATCTCAGTAGCGTAACTGCGTAAAACAGAAAAGAAAGCCTTCTCCCCCTTGTGATTTATTCCCTGACATCACCAATTATTGGATTTTTTCACTAGCACTTCTCGGAATCACACCATCGGCCACGGCCAGTCCATTTGATTAAATACACTCAAGCTCACTCACTCCATGTCCAACTTTATTTCCACCGAACTCAAGAGGACCGCGGCGATATCTTGCTTCACGCGATCCAAGGATGGTCTTGACATACTCGCAAACTTTATTCTCGCCTCGAATTTATCTCCCTGAAGAGTCGGAGCCGAAGGTTCGTTGTAGGTCCTTGATTTAGGCGAGCAACGCCACCGTGAGCAACAAGACTGATTCCTCCACCGCCTGCACTTCGTGGCGCGCGGACGGGATGACAAGCAAATCGCCGGACCGAGCCTCCCAGGAAGTCTCGCCAGCCACCAGTCGAATCCGACCGACGAGGATATGAAGGGTCGATTCACCGGGGTTCTCATGTTCGGCCAAAATTGTTTCTGGCATCATCGCAATGATCGTTTGCCTGAGCATGTGTTCATGCCCACCGTAAACGGTCGCGGCACTGCGCCCCGAACTTGCGCCCCGGGCGCGCTCTAGATGTTCGCGTCCAAGGGCATCCAACGAGAATTTTTCCATGCTCGCAGCCTACGCATGCGGTGATTAACCCGCAGCGTGCGCGAACTGAGGCGGGGTGCCATTTTCCAGTAGATTGGCGGCGGCTGCGGATAGGCAGAAATCGGAGGTGCTCAGTGCGCTGGACATATGCCTGTCCATTGACCGAGTTGGCAGACGAGATGCCACGACAAGTGGTGATCGAGAACCTAGCCGTGTGTTTGGTACGAATCGGCAGCGAGGTATTCGCGATTCGCGACGAATGTACGCACGAAGCAGTGCCGCTGTCCGAAGGCGATGTCGCCGATGGTGCGATTGAATGCTGGCGGCACGGGTCGCGATTCGATCTTCGCACTGGTGACGTCCTCAATCCGCCCGCGGTACGAGCGGTTGTGACATACCCGGCTCGCATCAATGATGGACAAGTACAGGTAGATCTCGGTGTCTAGAAACGATAAGCAAGGTTCCAGTCAAACAAAGCGCGAATAGCCGCTTGAAATCCTAAGAAATGATAGGAGTTCGCTCCCCACTCACTGATTCGAGGGGTTCAAACGGAGATAACTCCACCTTTATTCGCGGCAAGATCCGATCGAGCCATTTTGGAATCCACCAGGACCCGCGCCCGGCAACCGCCATCACGGCAGGAACTAGTACTAGTCGCACGATAGTTGCATCGATTGCGATGGCGATGGCCAGTCCAAAGCCGAAGAGATTCACAACTCGTTGGTCATTTAGTAGGAAACTAGCGAAGACGACGACCATTACTGAGGCTGCAGCAGTAATTACCCTTGCGGTGGCTGCGATCCCGTCGGCAACGGATTGTCCTGCATCATCCGTGCGCAAATATTCTTCACGTACACGGCTCAGCAAGAAGACTTCGTAGTCCATTGATAAGCCGAAGAGAACGGCAAAGAGCATCATGGGAGCGAATGACTCGATGGGTCCGGGCTGGACACCCATCAGCGATGAAAGCCAACCCCATTGGAAGACTGCGACGACGATCCCGTATGCGGCGCCGACCGATAGCAGGTTCATCAATGCAGCTTTAATCGGTATGAAGATTGAACGAAATTCGATGAGTAGCAGAAGAAAACTCAGGCCGATCACAAAACCGACGAACCAGAACATTCGTTGCCCAAGACGATCGGCCAGATCTATCGCGGTAGCTGTTGAACCGCCAACATGCGCGATGCCATCCACTTTCGGCAGCACCTCTGAACGCACACGATGCACTAGGTCTTCGGTGGAACGATCCTGCGGTGAACTGATCGGCACCACACTAATCAGCGCCGCGCTGCCCGACTGATTAAGAGTCGCACTCGGCACTGCTGAAACGCCTGGAGTAGCCAAAAGATCTGCACGCAAGGCATTCAAAGAAGACTGCGCCTGATCGCCTGATTCGCCTTTTTTGTATTCCACGGTGATCATCAGCGGCCCGGTCCACCCTGGACCAAATTCTTTGGACACTAGGTCATAAGACTTGTGAACAGTGGATCCCTTGGGAGCAGAACTACCATCGCCACTTCCTAATCGGAGAGAAAGTAAGGGAACGGCCATGATCAACAAAACAAGGACAGAAATCACGAGATACGGCCACGGTCGGCGCTGTATGCGGTGAGTCCATCGGTGCCAGCCGCTTTCTCTTCCACTCCCGTGATCAAGTCTGAGCGGTCGAACTCGGAAGCGATCGAGATTCCCACCGAAAACCGCCAGCAATGCAGGAAGCAGAGTGACGGCGGCAAATAACGTCGCACCAACCGTAATCGCACTCGCCAGACCAAGAGCAGAAACGAAAGGTATTCCTATCAAGTAGAGACTCAGAAGTGCGACTATGACCGTGGATCCAGCCACAAGCACTGAGCGACCGGCAGTCGATAAAGCCAGCGGGATCGATTCATTCGGGTGATAACCGGAGGCAATCCCTTCGCGGTGTCGCGTAACAATGAGCAGCGCGTAATCAATGCCAACGCCGAGCCCGATCATTGCGGCTACTACCGGTCCGGCAGTACCAATCGACACCCATGCCGAGAGCAGTCCCACGAGTGAGATTCCTAAACCGAGGGCAAAAAGTGCGGTAACCAGTGGAACAACCATTGCGTATAGAGAACCAAAGACCAGCAGGAGTACCACGATTGCCGCAAGCAGACCAACTACTTCGCTGCCGCTTGGTCCGGACTCAGTTGTGGCTGCAGGGCCACCAAATTCAACTTGTGCGCCAATATTTCGGATGTTGGCAGCGGACGTCTCCACTGCGTCAATGGAGGTCGGCGGGATATCTTTGACCCGCTCTGCAAAAACGACCGTCATGATTGCCGTACGTCCGTCAGCGGAGATAGTTGAACCTGGTCCATATGGGGATTGAATGGCGGCGACGTCTGCGCCACTGCGAATTTGGTCGATTGATTTTTCGATGGCCGCTTTCACCTTGGGATCATCAATCCCGTTGGCTGCATGAACCACGATTTGTAGTGGGTCGCCAGATAGGTTGGGAAACTGAACTCGCATCGCGTCGTAAGCTGCCTGTGAATCCGTACCAGAAACCGATAAGTCATTCACGAATGAGCCACCAGCGACTCGGCTAGCTAGCACTCCCGCGACCACCAGCAATACCCAGCCGACAATGACTATCCACCGGAAACGGATTGCGAATCTTGCCATCGAGGACAACGGGGAATTTCGGGTAGCCGATTTTCCTACCGGCATCTGCGCATTTCTTAACGAGCTGGCCATCTGCAAGTCTCCTATTCCGTATGTCATCACCTAAAAGTAGACACGTGTCTAGTCAGATGTCAAACACGTGTCTAGTCAGATGTCTCGTTACTATGGTGCGGTGGCAGTAAAAGGTGCGGGCCAAGGACCGGCTCGGCGACCCCTCGCGCGTCGGAAGGCCACGCGAGATTCCGTCGTCGACGCGGCTCTCCGACTATTCGCGAAGCAGGGCTATCTGGCCGTTCGCGTTCAAGACATAGCAAGAGAGGCGGGAATCTCCCGAGCCACTTTCTACAAGTACTTTTCCGAGCGCGAAGAAATTCTCGCCGGACTCTTCGAACGCCTGCTCGGGGCTGAGTCCGAACCTGACTCCGAGGCTCTCGGAATCACCGGCTCGACCGAAGTGCGGATCACAGCGCTTCTGGTATCAGCTGCCACAAAGATGCTTGAGCAGGAGCAACTCGCACGATTCGTATACAGCCTGCCAGTTCGGCATAGCGCCCTTCTTAGACCGGGCAGCACAGCCACCCCCTATGTCCTGCAACACGTCCGGCAACTGCTTGAACAGGGTATGAACCAAGGTGATGTGCGTGCCGATCTTTCGCTGGATTTGCTTACTCTCCATGTGCACGCCGCACTTGAAATGGCAATGCGTGATTGGGCCGAGGGCAATGCCCAGGATCCTCTTGGTCATCTTAGAAACTTGATCAGACTCGCATTCCATGGAATTGACGGATAAAGATCCATCGGGAATTCAAGCGGCGTTGGTGAGTTTCACAGCAAGAGAATCGCTCGGCTAATGGCTGAGGAACAACGACGTAACGGGTGGAAGCCGCACAGAACCGGTAATCAGGGGCCAGATCGATGAAATACTCACTAATCAATTTGGAGAAACCCATTAATCCCTCTAAGTGGCAAGTTCACAAAACTTCTGACCTGCGCTACTGCAGCCCTTTATGGAGTCCCCGCACACCAAATCGGCGCCCTCCGCACACGGCTGTTGGGCCAAAGGTTCTTCCGCCGCGACCGGTGCCACCCGGACGCCGTCGATCAACCGAAGCGATCGTGTCCTAGTTGGTTGTCAGGCCATATCCTTCTCATGAATATGGAGCCTCCCTCAACCGGTGCCGTCCACACCTTCTTTCAAGGATCCCCTCAAGCCTCGCGTGCGAAATCGTAAATTGCTTGAGGGACACGTCGCCGGTCGACTAGTCAGTCCTGGAATATCACCCCGATCGATACGATCCCGCAGCATTCACTGACTTTCCTGAACGAACCAACGCCACGGCGCGAATATGAAACTCGACAGGATACGACTTCGGCATAACAAGAGCTTCCCAGAGGACAGGCCCAAACTCTCGCAACCGGACTCCGAAGAACGGGGGTAACGCCACCGTGTCCACGCAACGGGGGCAAGGCCAGGTTAGGCTGCTGGTATGTCTAAAAATATCGAAAACAATCCAGCTGGCGTCGTAATTCATCTCGATGAAGCAGATTCCGCCAAACATGCGAGCGTGCTGCACAATATTAGTAATTTGCTTAACGAGTTGGGTGATGGAAGCTCGGTTGAATTAGTTGTGCACGGACCGGGACTGGCTGCCGTGATAAGCGATGCGCCACACGCCGAACAGATGCGCAAACTATTGGGTCGCGGCATAACGGTCGCGGCATGCGCCAACACGATGCGCGAAAAGGGGGTGTCGGCCGACCAACTCCTCGATGGCGTGTATGTGGTGCCGGCGGGTATTGCGCAACTGGTAAGGCGACAGCGCGAAGGATGGGCTTATGTCCGGCCCTGACCAACGTGACCTGGCCCAATTTTCGGCAGCACCGTTTGACGCAGTCACTGACCTGTGCGGGGACCCAACGACAGCCGGACTTCGAGCGTTGTTCGCCGGCAACCAGTACATGGTGCTGCCCGACCTCGTCGTGGCGCAACTACGCCAGGGCGGATTACGGATGGGATCATTGGAGTTGTGCTTCACCCCCGATATCGTCGCGGCCAGTCCCCGCGCCCTAGACGAACTGCTCGATGAGGCTCTGGTGGGGCCTGCCGCTATCTACGCCAGCAATGTTTTGGCCTTGTTAGTTCGCGCGGGTAATCCCAGCCAGGTCATGGGACTGACCGACCTGGCCCGGCCTGGACTGCGCGTGGCTCTGCCGGACCCGGCGACGGAAGGAATCGGTCGACTCGCGCTACAGGCGCTGTCCGCTGCCGGAGGCGACCAACTGCACGACGAAGTCTTCGACGCCAAGCGCCGACGCGGAGAAACGCGTACTCACATCGATCCACCATCGTCAGAGTCCGGCGTGGCTGGCCGAGGGGATGACGGATGTGGCATTCGTCTGGGAAACCGAGGCTCGCCATCAGGTCGCAAGTGGTCAACAAGGCCCCGCACCGTGCCGCCGCTGAGAGTTTCCTCGACTACCTCACGGGATCAGCAGGGAAGGCCGTTTACAGCAGGTATGGCTTCAGCGTTGAGAGTTAACGACCCATTACTTTCGTCCTGACTCTTTGGTCGTATGACCCTTTGTCGGTATGGCCTGAGTTTTTTCAATTGATCGTTCTTCCATCAGTGAGGACGGATTCCAGTGCTGGGCGTCGACGAGAACGCCGCAAATATATAAAACCAATCAGGGTCAGGGCAATTACCGCCGCGCCGCCGAACATGAGGTTGGATACGCCGGACGTGACTCTGGCTACCCACGATTCCGCTTGGTATTGCCCGCCGATAGTTAGAACACCTCCCAGGGAGGCGGTGCCGTCTGTCCCCAGCAAGAGAACGCCAATCCCAATGGAGAGAAAGCCGGACACGATCATGGGCCAGGAGTTCTCCCAACTCCCAATGTGCAGCCCTTTAGGGCGCAACCAGCCTCGCTTTGCAAGTGCCAGGCGATCCCACAACAGAGCCAGGATAAGCAGCGGTACCGTCATTCCTAGCGCATAGAGCGCCAGGAGCATTCCTCCATACAGGGCATTTCCGCCCGCCACTGCAACAGTCAGAACAGAACCCAGTATCGGGCCCGCGCAGATACCGGCGATACCGTAGACCGCTCCCAGGATGTACACGGAGACGGCCGATGTGCCTCCCGCACCGCCGCGGGCAAGCGTCGGAATGCGAATCCCAATCACTTGCGCGATCCCGATTGCGATGAGCAACAACGAGGCCCCGACGACAAGAATTCCGCGGTTTTGTGCGACGAATGCACCAAGCGTTCCGGCGAGCACGCCGAGCGGTACAAGTGTTGACACTAGTCCGAGATAAAACAGTCCTGTT
>DATKUB010000010.1:0-22190 GCA_035530875.1 Candidatus Nanopelagicaceae bacterium | reverse complement strand
ATTGCCCAATATTCCCCACTGCTGCCTCCCGTAGGAGTCTGGGCCGTGTCTCAGTCCCAGTGTGGCCGGTCGCCCTCTCAGGCCGGCTACCCGTCGTCGCCTTGGTGAGCCATTACCTCACCAACAAGCTGATAGGCCGCGGGCTCATCCCTCACCGAAAAACTTTCCAAACCCGATGATGCCATCAGGCTTCATATGCGGTATTAGCCCCGGTTTCCCGGAGTTATCCCACAGTGAGGGGCAGATTGCCCACGTGTTACTCACCCGTTCGCCACTGATCCGCCCCCGAAGGGACTTCACCGTTCGACTTGCATGTGTTAAGCACGCCGCCAGCGTTCGTCCTGAGCCAGGATCAAACTCTCCATAGAGGCTTGATCTGGCGCTTGACGTAACTAGCTTTAGTTATGTCATTCACCAAAGGAATTTCGAAGTTGAAGCGCATTGACTATTGGAAAACCAAAGGTCAAATAACCTCAACGACGAGGTTTAATTGGCATTGACTTGTGGCACGCTGTTGAGTTCTCAAGGTACGGACGCGCACCGATCCCAGGTCTTCCGACCGTTTTCGGGGCAACATTCCTAACTTAGCCGTTGCGATCTACCGGGTCAAACCCGGCGATCTCGCATTTCTCCTGGCAAGCACACAGAATTTCTCATCGATTTCCTGGTGGGAGGTGGCACTCGATCGTCCGATATTTACTTCGTCCGTTTCTCTCGTGCTCGCGTAGTTTAGGTGGGTGGAGCGTTACGGGTCAAATCGGACTTCCTGACGCTCAAATCCTGTCTTTGGAACCGAAAAATCCGTTGCAAAATAAGGGACTTCTAGGATACCTCGATCGCGGCAACATCACGCTTGCCGCGGCGCAGAACCAGGAAGCGACCGTGAAGTAGATCACTTTGGTCTGGCACGAATCTCTCATCGGTGATCTTCACGTTGTTCAGGTAGGCACCGCCTTCGCGAATCGTCCGTCTGGCCGCCGACTTTGATTCGACCACGCCGGTAGCGGCGAGGAGATCGATTAGCCCTGGAAGTTCGGCGCCTCTTGGAATAACGGCTCTCGGCACTTGGCTCAACGCACCCGCCAGAGTCTTCTCCTGGATTGCCGAGAGAACCCCCTGGCCGAAGAGGGCTGAAGCCGCCTGTTCGACGCCCTCGCACTCGCTGGAGCCATGAACCATTGTGGTCATTTCCCTAGCTAGGAAGCGCTGTGCAGCCCGCTTGGCAGGTTCATCTCGTACCTGGGCAGCTAAATCATCGATGGTCCCGTGATCGGCGAAGGAGAAGTATTTCAAGTAGTTGACGACATCGGCATCGTCGGTATTGAACCAGTACTGGTAAAAAGCGTATGGCGAGGTCATCTCGGGATCTAGCCAGACCGCTCCGCCGGCGCTCTTACCGAATTTGGTGCCGTCGCTTTTCATCAGCAAGTTCATTGTCAGCGCATGCGCTGATCCCTGTTCGACTCGTCGGATCAAATCCAGGCCTGCAGTGATATTGCCCCACTGATCGCTACCGCCCATTTGGAGAGTGCAACCCTCACGCCGGTAAAGCTCAAGAAAATCCAGGGCCTGCAGCACCTGATAGGAGAATTCGGTGTATGAGATGCCGCCAGATGTTAGCCGGGTGGAGACTGAGTCTTTAGAAAGCATCTGGTTGACGCTGAAGTGCTTCCCAATGTCGCGCAGAAGTTCAAGAGCTGAGAGCTCCCTGGTCCAATCCAAATTATTAGCCATAATGGCTCCGGTTGGGGAATGGTCAAAACTTAAGAATGCTTCTAGTTGACCTCTGATCCGGATGACCCAATCGGTGATAACACCTTCTTCATTTAAGGCTCTTTCTTCCGAACGGCCACTCGGATCGCCAATCAGCCCGGTGGCTCCACCAACCAGCGCGATCGGGCGGTGTCCTGCCAACTGAAATCGGCGCAGACCCAGGAGAACCACCAGATTGCCAATGTGAAGGCTGGGTGCAGTCGGGTCAAAGCCGATGTAGACACTGATCGGACCGTCATCAAGGGAAGCGATCAATTCAGCTTCGTCGGTACTCTGCGCAAAAAGCCCGCGCCACTTTAGGTCGTCAATAAGTTCTCGTCCGGTCACGAGAGCCAAGTCTGCCCTATCTACTGTGCGGGTGAGACGGAATTTGCCCAAGCCCGATCCGATTCGATGACTTCACGTAGGTCCATCAATTGCTCTCGCACCCTAACCGGTGCAGTTCCGCCAAAAGCTTGCCGAGAAGCCACGGCTCCACCCGCACTCAGTACTTCGCGTACTTCTGGAGTTAACATCGGATGAATAGCCGCGAAATCCGCATCACTGAGTACATCCAATTCGATGCTCCGGGATTCACAAATGCGAACACATTCGCCGGCCACCTCGTGCGCAGATCTAAATGGCATTCCCTGGCGAACCAACCAGTCTGCAATTTCGGTAGCTAGCGCAAATCCCTCGGGCGCTGATTTGGCCATCTTCTGAGCATCAAATTGGCTTGTTGCGACCATCCCGGTAACTGCTGGTATCAGAATCCGTAAAGTGTCCAATGAATCGAAAATTGGTTCCTTGTCCTCCTGCAGATCCCGGTTGTATGCAAATGGCAACCCTTTCAAAGTAGCCAAAAAGCCGGTGAGGTGTCCGATCAAGCGGCCACTTTTACCACGCGCCAATTCGGCGACGTCAGGGTTTTTCTTCTGGGGCATTATCGACGAGCCAGTTGAATATGCATCTGAAAGCTTTACCCAGCCGAACTCCCTTGACGCCCAGATGGCGAATTCCTCACCGATTCTGGATAGGTGAACTCCAATCAGCGCCGAGATAAAAAGTAATTCAGCGACGAAATCTCGATCGGACACCGCATCAATGGAATTGGCGATTGCATCCTTAAACCCGAGTTCTTTCGCCGTTTGTTTCGGGTCCTTTATGAGCGAAGAGCCAGACAAGGCTCCGGCTCCTAAGGGCGAGAAATCGGCTCGACTCTCCCAATCGCGCAAACGAGATACATCCCTTGATAACGCATGGGCGTGCTTAGCCAATTCGTGTCCAAAGGTGACCGGCTGCGCGTGCTGGAGATGCGTGAAGCCTGGCGCTATCGAATCGACGTGATTGCTGGCTTGAGCAACCACGGCTTCTTCTAGATCGAGCAAAGCGTTTGCCAAAATCCGAACCTCATCTTTGAGGTAGAGCCGCAAATCCGTCGCCACTTGGTCATTTCGCGATCGCCCTGCCCTCAAGGCGCCCCCAAGTTCGCCCAACTTTTCGACCAGGCCACGCTCCAGCGCGGTGTGGACGTCTTCGTCAGCAATAGTCGGAGTGAAGGCCCCACTCGCAACGTCTACTTCGAGTTCTGTAAGTGCAGCGAGAATCTTCCCGAGTTGCGCTTCATCGAGAAGAGCTGCCGATCGAAGCATTCGAGCATGCGCTTTTGACGCGAGTAGGTCGTACTTTGCCAGGCGCCAGTCGAAATGAACGCTCACTGAGAGCGCAGCCATCGCATCGGCTGGTTGTTCCGCAAAGCGGCCGCCCCAGAGCCGCATTTCGCCCATTAGTCGATCGGCTTTCCTACCCGCAAATCACGGGCTGCAGCAATTCGGCTGGGCATCCCCCAGATATCCACGAAGCCTTTTGCCAGGGACTGATCGTAGGTGTCACCTTCGTCGTAGGTCGCGAGATCAAAGTCGTAGAGCGACGATTCGCTTCTGCGCCCAGTGACCACCGCGCGACCACCGTGCATGGTCATCCGAATATCTCCACTTACCAATTCATTTGCTTCATTCATAAATGTGTCCAAGGCGCTCTTTAATGGTGAGAACCACAGACCGTCGTAAACAAGCTCTCCCCAACGCTGCTCCGCCTGCCGCTTAAATCTGGCAAGTTCTCTTTCTACGCAGACGTTTTCTAACTCTTGGTGCGCAGTAATTAGGGCCAAGGCACCGGGCGCTTCGTATATCTCACGACTCTTGATACCAACAAGTCGATCTTCGACCATATCGATTCGACCGATTCCTTGTGTTCCGGCACGTTTGTTCATCTCTTGAATAGCTTGAAGCATCGTCACGGGTTTCCCATCGATGGCGACAGGTACACCTGCTTTAAAAGTAATGATCACTTCATCAGAGTCACGGGTAACGGCCGGGTCCTTGGTATATGAATAAACGTTTTCCGTAGGCGCGTTCCAAATGTCTTCCAGAAACCCGGTCTCCACCGCCCGACCCCAGACGTTCTGATCGATTGAGAATGGATTCTTCTTCGTTATATCGATAGGTAAGCCAGCGTTTTCGGCGAAAGCAATGGCGCGATCACGAGTCATCCCAGAATCGCGGACTGGTGCGTATGAAGTCAGATCAGGCGCCAGCGCCCCAGTGCCCACCTCGAATCGCACTTGATCGTTGCCCTTGCCGGTGCAACCGTGTGCAACTCTTGAGGCGCCATGCTTTCTTGCAGCAGCAACAAGGTGTTTCACGATCAGCGGCCGAGAAAGAGCTGAAACCAGTGGATACCTATCCATATACAAAGCATTGGCCTTCAAGGCAGGAAGGCAGTATTCGTCGGCGAATTCATCGCGCGCGTCAGCCACTTCCGCTTCGATCGCACCACAGGCCAAAGCTCGTTTGCGGATTACCTCAATGTCTTCACCGCCCTGGCCTACGTCAACCGCTACGGCAATGACTTCTGCTCCGGTCTCCTTGCCGATCCAGCCGATTGCTACGGAGGTATCGAGGCCACCGCTATATGCAAGAACAATGCGCTCTTTCACGAGCGTTTCCCTTCACTATGTTTTTCTTGAATGCCGACGTTCGGTTCAAAACTTTGTGCGGAGTGTATTTCCTGCCGATCCGCAAGACGAAGAATATGCGACGCGGCCGCTACTCCGCCGTCGGCTGATCGAGTTATCACTAATACCGTATCGTCACCCGCAACGGTCCCAATGATTTCGGGCAGCGCACCTGTAGAAATCGCATTATCAAGAGCACTCGCAAGCAGTTGCGATCCGCCTGGGGGTGTGTGAAGTACGACAAGATTGGCGCTTGGCTCAGCGGATACGAGGAGGTCTTGCGCCATCCGAGCCACCCGACTCAGCGGATCCTCTGCAAAGGCCTGTGCTGGATGGATCGCATACGCCAGTTGCCCTACTTCGTTACGCACTTTGGTCGCACCAAGATCGTCCAGATCTCTGCTAACGGTCGCTTGAGTAACCAAGAACCCCTCCGTGATCAGAAGATCGGTCAATTCGACTTGAGATCTGATCGCACCGGCTGCGATCAATTCGAGAATGCGCCGTTTCCGAGCCGCCTTGGTACGAGTTGAGCTATTTGAATTTGAGGTCATAGCGCGACCTCCTTGAGGATTTCACGAAGAGCCGCGACAAAGTTGTCGATATGACCCTCGGTTATCACGTAAGGAGGCGCAAGTCGGATAGTGAAGGCGTTGGCTGCGTTCGTCAAGAAGCCGCGCTCTTCGAGGGCCTTTTGGATCTGGTGGGCAATTTCGCCCCTGAACCCGATGCCGATGAGCAGTCCGCGCCCACGCACCTCAGCCACTCGGTCGAGCATCCGAAGTTGATCACTGAGATATGCCCCTAGTCGAGTGTTGCTGTCAAGGAAACTCTCACTTTCGATAACTGCAAAAGTCGCTAATGCCGCAGCACAAGCAACCGGGTTTCCGCCAAACGTCGAACCGTGTGATCCTGGCCCGAGAAGATCTGTTGCGCTCCCAAGTGCAAGCATCGCACCGAGTGGGAGTCCTCCTCCTAGCCCCTTGGCCAACGTGATGACGTCTGGCTCTATACCCTCCGATTGAAAAGCAAACCAGTCCCCGGTACGGCCCATTCCAGTCTGAACTTCATCGATGGCTAGAAGAGTTCCGTTGTCACGAGTCATTTCACGAAGCGCGACTAAGTATCCCGGGTCAGGCGCGACCACTCCTGCCTCACCTTGAATTGGTTCGACAATGACCATCGCGGTATTTGTATCCAACGCCCTCGCTACGGCATTCGAATCGCCATAGGGCACATGGATGACTTCACCGGGAAGAGGTCGAAAGGGATCACTCTTACTGGGCTGACCGGTCAGCGCCAACGCCCCCATGGTTCGCCCGTGAAAAGCGCCTTGCATGGCAATAATCTTGGTGCGTCCAGTTAGGCGTGAGAGTTTGAAAGCCGCTTCATTCGCCTCAGTCCCCGAATTGCAGAAGAAAACTCTCGCCGAGTGATCACCGGAAACTTGACGAAGCTTTGCCGCCAATTCGAGCGCCTTGGGATGCGCATAGAGGTTGCTCACATGACCAAGCTCTTGTATCTGTCTTGTCACAGCCGTAACCACGCTCGGGTTTGCGTGACCTAACACATTTGTTGCGATGCCACCAAGGAAATCCGTGTAGGTGCACCCATCTGCGTCAACAACTTCACATCCAGACCCGCTGACTAATGCGATGCGAGGAGAGCCGTAGTTCCTCTGCATCAAATCGTTCCATTGGGCGATTAGTTCAGCATTGCCTGAATTGATCATGGAACAATCCTTGTGCCCTGGATAACGTCCGAAGAGAGTGCTGACAGAAGACCGTGCTCTAACCGGCCGTCAATAATCAACGCCGACTTCGCACCCAGTACGAGAGCGTTCAAACAACCCTCCATCTTGGGAACCATCCCACTGGTAAGTGAAGGCAACAAATCTCTTAGCCCTTCAGCGCTGAGTTCATCAACGATCTCCTCAGTATTGGGCCAGTTTGCATAAAGGCCAGGCACATCCGTCAACATAATCAACGCATGCGCAGCAAGTGAACCGGCGATCGCTCCCGCCGCGGTATCGGCATTCACGTTAAGCACATGGCCTAAACCATCACTTCCAAAAGACGAAACCACCGGAATATAGGAGGCCGAGATCAACGTGGTCAGGATCTCGCTATTCACCGCAACAACTTCTCCAACAAGACCGATATCTGTTGAAACGCCATCTACGATCACCTCGCGACGCTCGCATTCGAGGAGGGCTGCGTCAATTCCAGAAATCCCGACGGCACGACCGCCAGCCTGATGAATAAGACTCACTATCTCCGGCTGGACGGCGCCGCCAAGAACCATCTGAACCACGTCCATGGTTTTTGAATCAGTAACCCGAAATCCCCCTGCGAAAGAACTTTCAATCGAGAGTCTCGCCAGCATTTCATTGATTTGCGGGCCTCCGCCATGTACAACAACGACACGAATTCCATGATTTGCCAACTCGACAACATCGGAAGCAAAACTGCGTTTGAGCTTCGCATCAATCATTGCGTTTCCGCCGTATTTAACGACCAGAGTTTTCCCACGAAGTTGCTCTAGGCTCATGATGAATACGCCGAGTTCTCGTGAACATATTCTGCAGTGAGGTCATTGGTCCAAATTGTTGCCTGGCTGTCTCCGGCATGCAGATCAATCACGATATCGATTGATCGCCCGGACATATCCACTAGGTTTCGATCGTCGCCAATTGCTCCTCCGCGACAGAGCATGACCCCATTGATTTCAACATCGATTTCATTTGGATCGAAGATCGCGTCTGTTGTACCAACGGCAGCCAGAACCCTCCCCCAATTGGGATCTTCACCGTGTAGCGCGCATTTCAATAGGTTATTTCTCGCACATGAACGACCCACGGCTGTCGCATCATCTTCACTTGCTGCGTTAACTACTTTGATGGCGATTTCTTTGCTCGCGCCTTCAGCATCAGCGATCAACTGCATTGCAAGGTCTTGGCATACTGCGAATAATAAATCTTTGAAATCTGCATACGTAGCGGTAATCCCACTGGACCCTGAGGCAAGAAGCAGAACCGTGTCATTAGTTGACATGCAGCCATCAGAATCAATCCGGTTGAAGGTCTGCTCTGCTACCTCTCCAAGGGCCAGATCAAGTAATTCTGGTGCCGCAATGGCATCAGTAGTGATGACCACAAGCATTGTCGCAAGAGACGGTGCCAGCATTCCGGCGCCTTTAGCCATACCAGCGATGCGGATACCCCCGCTTTCGCGAATTGCGGTCTTAGCCACGGTGTCTGTCGTCATGATTGCCGTTGCGGCGTCCAAACCGCCATCCGAACTAAGGCTCTCTTGGGCTTCGACGGCGCCAGCTAGGAGGCGATCAAGTGGCAACCGCATGCCAATTAATCCGGTTGAACAGACAGCAACATCGGTCGCACTAGAACCCACTAGGTTTGCGACAAATTCGGCAGTGCGATGCGTGTCCAAGAAACCTGCACTTCCGGTGCACGCATTTGCGCCTCCAGAGTTCAAGATCACCGCGTCGATTCGACCATCTTGAATCGCCTGTTGACTCCACAAAACTGGGGCGGCCTTTACTCGGTTGCTAGTGAAGCGCGCCGCTGCATTTCTGATCGGCCCCACGTTAACTACAAGCGCAAGGTCCTTGGCGCCGGTGGATTTGATTGCAGCCGCGACTCCAGCTGCTACGAAGCCTTTCGGATAAGTCACACTCATGGCGCGATTCCGTCTACAGAAAGAGCCAAAGTCTCGAAGAACCCCAGCGCAATATTGGCATTTTGGATTGCCTGGCCGGCCGCCCCTTTGATCAAATTGTCAAGGGTCACAGTGATGATCGCGCGGCCCGCATGTTCGTCGACGACAGCCTGAATCTGCACCGAATTGCTCCCGTACGTAGCGCTCGTACTTGGCCAAGTTCCATCCGGTAAAACGTGCACGAACGGCTCGTTCGCATAAGCATCGGCAAGCGCCCCGCGAATCTCAGCGGTTGTTGAGCCGTTCGTTCTGGCAGTCAGCGTCGCGATAATTCCTCGTGGCATAGGTGCCAGCAGCGGCGTGAACGAAATTTTCACACTTCCCGTTGCGACTCGATTCAATGCCTGTTCGATCTCGGGCGTGTGTTGATGGGTTCCACCAACTTTGTATGTGGACATTGAACCCATGACCTCGCTGGCCAGAAGATTAGGCTTCAAGGCTCTCCCGGCGCCCGAAGTGCCAGAGGCTGCAACTACAACGATGTCATCTGCACTGATTAAGCCTGCAGAAAGGAGTGGCGCCAGTCCAAGGACGACGCTGGTCGCGTAGCACCCAGGATTGGCGATCCGAGAACTGGCCGCAATCTGCTCACGAGCGCCTGGCAATTCCGGCAGCCCATAGGTCCACTGTCCGGCATATGTGCCGCCGTAGTACTTCTGCCAGTCCGTGTTCTTACCAAGCCTGAAGTCCGCACCCAGATCGACAATCAGTCGGCAATCTTCCAATTCTGATGCAAGAATTGCCGATTCTCCGTGTGGCAGGGCCAGAAAGATGACATCGGCTTCCTTGAGACGGCTGGTCGTGGTCGGTTCAATTATTCGACTCGCTAGGAGACTGAGTTGGGGATGGATTTGGCCAACCACCATCCCGGCACTCTGCTTGGCGGTTATGGCAGCAATTTCAAACTCTGGGTGCCCGGAAAGAATTCGGAGCAACTCTCCGCCCGCATAACCACTGGCACCTACCACTGCTGCGCTTAACTTCATACGCATAAATATACACGAATCAAAGCTCTAATGTATATTTATGCGAATTTACCGTCTCTCAGTTCGGCGCCCAGCTTTGCCGCCGCCGCAACCGCGCCTTCTCTAGCCTCCGCAGCCTCCACCGCCGTCAAGGTGCGGTCTTCGGCCCGGAAGGTAAGGGTGAAAGCTAGCGATTTTCGACCAGAGCCAATCTGCTCCCCTACATATACATCAAAGAGGACGGCCGATTCGAGTAAAGGCTTGCCTCCGTTGAGCAACGCAGTCGTCACTTCCGAGGCCGACACGGAAGCGGCCACCACCAAGGCGATGTCTTGAACCGCTGGTGGGTAAGTCGAGATCTCAGGCGCCAAAACCGGTGCGGGATCGCCTAAAGCATCGAGATTGATTTCAAAAGCTACGGTCCGCTCCGGTAGGTCAAAGGCTGCGATAACGCGAGGATGAAGCTCTCCAGCGTGGCCAACCAATGAGTCCCCATGCCAGAGTTCCGCACATCTGCCCGAGTGCCAAGGTTCGCGCGTTCCGCCTTTGACGGTCAGAACGGCCCCCGCGGCTCGGGCGACTGCTTGGGCACTGGAGATGGCGTCATTCCATCCAACTTTTCTTGAGCCCAACCAGGACGACTCGGACGCGCCACAAAAAAGCCCAGATACATACTGTGGCTGACTGGGTACTCGGTCCATTAGATCTGCTAATTCGTTAGCCGATGGCGCTCGATCAACACCTAAGTGCGGGAGAGCTTTTTGATTTTCAACGCCGACAAAAATTGAACCCATCTCAAAAAGGGCGAGGTTGCGTGAACCTCGACTGAGGTTCCGTTTTAACGCCGCGATCAGGCCAGGCAACAGAGTCGTCCGCATGAATGGAGCAGTCTCGGAAATAGGATTTGCTAACCGCAGCCACGGATAACGTGGATCGTCCTCGCCAATGCCCAATCCCTCAAGGTCATCATTCCCAATAAATGGATAACTTAGAATTTCAACTAATCCCTCGCCGGCCAAAGTAACACCAACACGTCGGCGGGTGAGTTGTGCTTGCGTGAATCCTCGGCTCGCTGGCGAAGAGGGAAGCAGAGAAGGGATTACTTCGTATCCTTCAAGACGCGCGATCTCTTCAACCAAGTCCTCTGGCAAGGTTAAATCGGGGCGCCATGAGGGCGCTTGCACCCGCCAAGGAACACCTGTACTTACGCTCTGATCGACAACGCAACCGACTTCTTCCAGTCGCTGAGCGACTACTTGAGGTTGATAGGTATGTCCGACAAGATTCGAGGGATATTCAGGATCAAGTGCAATCGGCTCCCAAGGGACCCGTTGATCTAGGTCAAGACCTGAAATAACTTTTGCGCTACCAAATTTGCAGAACAACTCTGCTGCCCGAGCGCTAGCGATCGACCCCAACTCATGGTCAACACCTCGCTCGAATCGCCGAGATGCCTCTGACGACAACTTGTGTCGTCGTGACATTCTGGCGATCACTTCGGGCCTAAAATGTGCAGCTTCGAGCAGTACTTCAGTTGAAGTCTCATCGATTTCCGAAGTAAGTCCACCCATAGTCCCGGCGAGGGCGAGCGGTCCCGAATTGGCAGCAATGACAAGATCATCGGAATCGAGGTTGCGAATTACGTGATCTAGAGTCTCGAGCTGCTCGCCCTCATCAGCAAAACGCACTTGAATTCCACCGCGAATTTTTGCGCCATCAAAGGCATGAAGCGGCTGGCCCAACTCCAGCATCACGTAATTAGTAATATCGACAGCGAGCGAAATTGGACGCATTCCAGAAAGCGTCAACCGACGTTGAAGCCACAGGGGTGAACGCGCAGAAGCATCTAGGCCGGTTACGCGTCGAAGAACGAGTCGATCGGCTCCTCCAGATTCCTCAATGGATCCGAGGGTCGTATCGACAACTGCAATGCTGGAGTCAATTCTAGAAATTGGATCCTCAAAATCCATCTTGAACGCAATCGCAACCTCTCGCGCTATCCCCCGCATCGACAACGCATAACCACGATCCGGAGTAACGGCGACATCAATTACCGAATCACGCAGTCCCAGAAGTTCAATCGCATCGGATCCAACCGTCGCCGATCCATCAGGCAACACCACGATGCCGGCATGGTCGTCGCCCATACCCATTTCACGAGCCGAACAGATCATTCCGTCGCTCACATGCCCATAGGTCTCCCGACTCCCGACCGCGAAACCACCGGGAAGAACTGAGCCTGGCTTGACGACGACCACCAGATCACCGACGTCGAAATTCTGGGCTCCACAAATAACCCACCTTGGATCTTGCTCGCCACAATCTAGACTGACCCATCGGATTGGTTTCTTATATGCGGTCAACGTCTCGACACTGAGAACTCGAGACACCACGAGCTCACCAACCAGATCATCGCCCAGGGTTTCGACCCCCTCTACCTCAAGGCCCTGTCGAACCAATGCGTTAGCAATTTCACGCGCACTGAGTGAGTCTGGAAGTGAAACTAATTCACGTAACCAGGAAAGGGGCACCCGCATTAGATCTCAACTCCGAAGGCCCTGGTGAACCGCACGTCGCCTTCGACAAGATCACGCATGTCCTTTACTCCGTGCCTAAACATCAATGTTCGTTCAAGTCCCATCCCAAAGGCAAAACCGGAGAACTCATCCGGGTTTATGCCACAGGCAATAAGCACCTTGGGATTGACCATTCCTGATCCACCCCATTCGATCCAGCCTTCGCCTCCGCAAGTGCGGCAATCGGAATCTTCGCCTCGACATAGAAAGCAACGAAGATCCACTTCAGCACTGGGTTCGGTGAATGGGAAAAACGAGGGACGAAGTCGAGTGACTATTCCTTCGCCAAACATCGCAGTCGCAAAATGGTCGAGGGTTCCCTTCAGATGCGCCATCGAAATTCCGCGATCAATCACGAGGCCTTCGACTTGGCTGAAAACCGGCGTGTGAGTTGCGTCCAATTCATCCGTTCGATACGTGCGCCCGGGACAAATGACATAGATCGGCGGCTTGCGCGTTAGCATCGTGCGCGCTTGCACCGGCGAAGTGTGCGTTCGAAGCACCAAACCGTTCTCCGGCGGATCAATAAAAAAGGTGTCCGCCATAGTGCGGGCGGGATGATCTACACCGATGTTAAGCGCGTCGAAATTGAACCATTCCGCCTCTAACTCCGGCCCTTCGGCAACCTCATAACCCATTCCGATGAAGAGTTCGGCGACTCTTTCCCGAATGGTGGTAAGCGGATGTCGAGCCCCAGGTGATCTTCGCTCGGCTGGGAGCGTGACATCAACCCGCTCTTCCACTAATACCCGCGAGTCACGCTCGTTCTCTAACCGTTTGGTCGCCGCATCTAAAGCTGAATTAATCTGCGCTCTGGCCTGCCCAACGCGTTTTCCGGCTTCAGCTTTGGCCGCTGGCGGGAGAGCTGCGATCTCGCGATTTGCCAGCGAAAGCGGCGCGCGGTCTCCGACATGAGCCAACCTGGCTGCCTTAAGTTCTTCAAGAGTGGTTGCCCCCGAAAACGCGCCTAGAGCATCTTCAACCATTTGAGCAATCTGCGTCGGGTGCAGCGACGCGACCTCTACCGGGTCGAAATTGCTATTAGGCGCTGACAAGAAAAACTCCAATGCTCGGTGGTTATTCCCTGATTCTACGCACGACGTTGCGCACGCGCGCTTGAATAAAGAGCCAGAGTTGCGGCCATTGACAGATTAAGGCTTTCCGCATTTCCGAAAATCGGTAAGGACACCACCTGGTCGGCCTGGGCGCGGATTGCATCCGGCAACCCCCAAGCCTCATTCCCAAACAGCCAAGCCGTCGGAACTTTTAGTTTCCCGGTCGATTCGAGTTCGTCCAAGCCGACCTGCCCGCTGGAATCGGCGGCCAACACTTGAAAGCCTCGCACCGAGATTTCGCTTATTGCTTGAGATAAATCAACATCTGCGACCACCGGCAAGTGCCAGAGGGATCCGGCTGAGGATCGAACCGCTTTGGGCGACCAAGGATCGACGCTTTCGGAACTGATGATGACTCCATCGGCACCAGTCGCATCGGCAGATCTGATAACCGTGCCGACATTTCCTGGATCTCTGACATTCGACATGATGGCTATCAGTTTCGGGTCTGATCGAGCGAATATCGAATCGAGGTTTTCGCTAGGCAATGTGCAAACCGCAATAACTCCCTGGGGAGTAACCGTATCTGCCATCGCATTGAGTATTTCAGCGCCAACGATGGTGATCGAGAATTCGGTTTCCGCTAAGAAATCGAACTGAAGCAGAGCATCCTCGGTGGCGAAAAGATCAACAACTTGGCCTCGAGATTTTCCCCAGGCAAGTGCTTCACGAACCGCCTGAGGGCCTTCAGCCAAGAAAGTCCCGCTCTCTCGGCGCGCGTTGCGCTTGGCGAGCCCCCGAACCGCAATCACTCGCGTCGAGCGCGGGCTAGTCGGTCCAGGAATTCGTGCCGATCGAGCAGGACTCTGCTCAGTCATCTAAATGGAAGCAACTGCTTTGCGCGAAAGCTCGACGAGAACGGCAAAGGCCGGCGCATCGTGAATTGCCATATCAGACAGGACGCGACGATCAACTTCGATATCAGCCAGTTTTAATCCCTGGATGAATCGGTTGTAGGTCATGTCATTGGCGCGAGCTCCTGCGTTGATACGTTGAATCCAAAGTTGGCGGAAATCGCCCTTCTTGTCTTTACGGTCATTGAACGCGTAAACAAGGGAGTGGGTGACCTGTTCTTTGGCCTTGGTGTATAGACGTGAACGCTGTCCGCGGTACCCGCTGGCTCGCTCTAACGTGGTCCGGCGCTTCTTGTGGGCGTTTACCGCCCGTTTAACTCTTGCCATGGTTGTTCACTCCTTTGGATCGGGCGGTTACTTGATGCCTAACAGTCGCTTGACTGTCTTTACATTGGCCGGGCTAAGTTCGGTGTCGTTGGCAAGTCTGCGCGTACGACGCGAAGACTTGTGCTCAAGCAAGTGACGCGTGTTCGCGCGCTCGCGCATGACCTTGCCGGTGCCCGTTATGCGGAAGCGCTTCTTGGCACCACTGTGTGTTTTCATCTTTGGCATGTCAATCTCCTCTATGCGCTCTCTGCGTCTGTGCTTGTTGTTTTTGCTGCGGTTGATCTTGGAGCCGATGCCTCTGAACTTGACTTCGGCTTAACGCTTCCACGCAATGGTCCGATGACCATCACCATGTTTCTTCCGTCCTGCTTAGGAGCAAATTCCACGGTGCCGAACTCAGCAACGTCTTCGGCAAGCCGTTGCAGGAGCCGGTACCCCAACTCTGGTCGAGACTGCTCACGGCCACGGAACATGATCGTGATCTTGACCTTGTCCCCCCCCTTCAAGAACCTCATCACGTGACTCTTTTTGGTCTCGTAGTCATGTGAATCGATCTTCGGCCGAAGCTTCATCTCCTTGACGACAATGTGCGTCTGGTTCTTTCTTGCTTCGCGAGCTTTCTGCGCAGATTCATATTTGAACTTGCCAAAGTCCATGATCTTGCAGACCGGAGGCCTGGCATCTGGTGCTACCTCAACTAGGTCGAGGTCGAACTCAGCGGCCAATCGAAGTGCATCGTCAATCGCGACGACGCCTATCTGTTCGCCTTCGACGCCCACGAGGCGAACCTCAGGGACTCGGATTCGATCGTTAATGCGGGGTTCAGTGCTGATGCTTGCTCCTTCTTCGATTGGTCACCCTTGCCAGGGAAACAAAAGAGCCCCTCGCAACGCATGCGAAGAGCCCATAAGATCCCGAGATCAACTTGACCCGGTGTCTAGACCTAGCAGAGCCGGGTGCCTTAACGCCTAAGCGTCCATGGCAGATGCCGTGTAGGTGGGAGGGTTCTCCACTTGCGGGTCAACGTCTAGAGACGCCGACCAGACATTGGACAGAGTACCGGGTCATCCCGTCCCGGCCAAACCGCTGTTATCTCACCGGAGGGGCACATTATCGTCAGGGTTCTCCGGGTAATGGCCGTTGACAGGCTGCGGGCAGGGGGAAGCGTCACGAGCAGCTTCGCTGACAATCGCAGCCTGAAGAGTCATTCCTCTGGTCGCGAAACTGCCAAGTACGTCCGAAGTCATATGGTTGAATATCGAATCGAGTTGTCCCCGGTGCAATAGTTGCAAGTAGTCACCGTACTGTTGATGAACTTGTTCAAGAGTTGCCAGGTTATCGCCAACCGCCGGTCTGGCAATATTGTGCACCCATTCCTCCAGGGCGATGTCGAACCCCCTAACAGACGTTCTAGAGAGGTTCGCATAGCCGATAAGTTGTCCGGCTTTTACGTAGTCTCCGACATTGCCTACCGGGGTAATGTGAAAAAACATTAAGGTCCAGGCGGGGCTGCTCGACGGGGTAAGCCAAATGCCTTCACCAACCGGGGTATTAGCAGCGTTATCAGCCACAAATGCCGATATCTGGCCATCAAAAGGCGCGAAAACCTTTATGACGTCGGTCGTTCCGATCAACGAGTCTATGGGATTTATGTAGTGCTTCATCGAACGGTTAGTTTCCGGGTTACCGTCGGTATCCGCCGAACTGTAGTCGTGACCGGAACAACTGCGGAACCGTGAAATGCTGAGAACTTGTGCCAGATCAATAGGTACAGCTGTGATAAAAGAGCTCACATCTGGGTTTGTGGAGGTCGTCGCGACCGGGCTTGGTGACGTCGTCACGACCGGATTTGGTTGGCTCCTTGTCCCGGACTTCGGTGCGCTTGGCTTCTTCGGCACACGCATCCAGACGAGGATGTGGCCGTGCCTAGTACACCGCAAAAGGATGCCGGAGTTCTTAACCGTGGTTCCCGTCCGAACACAATGGCCACCCAGAACCGGTCGTACCTTGGTTGCCGCGGGCTTTGCTTTCGCAGATGCACCGGTGGCAGTGACTGTGTTTGCCAGTAGGAAAAGTAGCACGAGCACCGCCGAGCACCGCCTCCTTTGCGCAGCGCCAAACTTCCTATTCGGATCAACGGTCTGCCTCAACATAAACTCATGTTGACATGAGGCGAGTCCTTGAGGCAATACATAAGACTGGGATCATTAAGCCAAGGGTGAATGTCTCGGTGACCGATCTGGGACGAGCTCTGGCGCTCTCCCAGGAGTGGCACGAGGCTCGCTCCATCGAGGAACTCGTCCCACATTCGATCGTCACCTACTACGGAACTACCGGCGATGGAAGCCCGGTTACAATCTCGGACTTTCACACCGTCCCTGCCTACCACCACCGCGAGTTGTACTGCGAGATCTTCCCGTCGTTTGGCATTGAGGACCAACTCGCGTTCGCGCTCAAAGTCGGCGAAGTCATGACCCGCATCGCATTCGAGCACGGCCTCGGGGCAGACGGTCGCAATGTCGTTGTAATCCGCAAGGGCCATGCCGAGGCCACCTCGACTCAAAGGTCACAAACCCTCCACCACTGGCTCGGTTCCGAAGAGCCACTACTCCCGTGCGACGATCGTTGGTTGTGTTTGAAATAGACCAGAGAAAGCTGACCATTCGAGGCGTGAAAAGCCACCCCGCCTGTACCTATTCGACGAAAACTCTTTTGCACCGAATCTCGAGCGGGCATGCGCGCTCGAGATTCGCCTTCGAGAGATCAAAGTGCTCTCACTCGCGGCCAGCAGTCTGAATGCCATGGAGATCGCCACGCGACTCGCTACCTACCGGCGATCTTGATCTCCAGGCCGGTTTCTAGGCGGAGTCGGACTCGATCATCGGCGGCCAGTTTGGCGGCGAAATTCGAAAGTTGCATCTGGCTCGGGATCGGCCGGCCGCAGTAGAGAGTTATCTCCAATTGATCGACGCCATCCAGGGAGAATCTGATTTCATGCTCCGGCCCAACACTGGCCAACAGCGCCTCCTCGATAGCCTGGCTCAGTAGCTCATCTTCGCCTGGAGGTAGATATGCATAGCCGAGAGCTAATGACCGCAAGGCGGGCGAACCGATCACGTGACTCTGTTCACTACCGGGGTCTAACACCGCAATGCCGCCTTCCCCTAGCGCAACGATTGCAGCCCGTTGCGCCTCAACTCCCAATGGGCGGGCGACCGAATTCCAGGCCATCAAGGACTCCATGCTGGAAAAAATTGGCAGCGCCTTCGCATCGACGTCCGACCCTGCTCCATCGACTACCAGCCAGGTGAGCAACATGTGGCTCTCTTGCTCTGTTTTCTGGCCATTTTCCAGAACAGCGGAACTATCTAGATCGGCTAGTAGAGCCACAAAAACTCGTGACTTTGCCAGGGCACCCACTATCCCGTAGCGACTGCCCTCCACTAAGGCTGCTAAAAGGTGCGGATCTGCCAATCCGTCATCGTTTGGAAAGAGCGGTTCGGCAATCTTCACTCGCCCATGTCAACAATGGCAGCAACGGGACCCCCGCCTGCCGGACCTTGATGCACGGCCGAAACGGAAACGAAGACCGCTGGGTCGCCTGTCACGGCCGCGGTTACGCCCCCTACGGTCGCCTTGATCTGCCGATGCCAGTGAACATCTGAATCATCAAGCATCGCATTTCGGCGTCCCCTCACTTCTCCATCTGGCGAGGCTTCGCACTTAAGAAACACGTTCACCAGGCGACCCTCGAGATCCGTGTGATGTGGGCGCTCGGGCAGTTCAAGGCCGGCGTTCTTTATCGCATTCCAGATTCCATCTTGGTCGAGCGCGTCGACCATGACCGAATGGCCAATTCGATAGCGACCGCCGACTCCGCGCACGTTTCCAACGACGACGATCTGCGCCTGATCGAGTTCGACACCTGATGAACAGGATGCGACCGACGAGTAAAGATCGCGGTTATGCATGATGTCTTCGTTAGTAACGCTCTTGATTTCACCAAGAGCAAGTGCGATGCCGAGCCCAGTCGTCGCATTTGATAGATCCATCGATTCGTGGGTCTGTTCCGTCCAAACCTTCATGCCGCGGCTTTTCGCGTCGCGAATTGTGTGAATCGTTAGCAACGGTGTCTTGGTCTGTACATAGTGCACGTCAGCCACATCCGTTATGCCGGCACGAGCCATCGCGATTTTTACCCCAGCGGCGACTTTGTTCACCATTCCCAGATATCCGATTTCTTCAGGAAGAATCGGGTCGCTCATCGCAAAGCCAACTGAAACCCGAGGCTCGTCCGTCTTAACGGCTTTCTCTGGAGAGACAGTCGCAAAAATGGTGGCGTGCGGACTAATCACTCCGTCCGTTCCACCTGACCACACGATCGGGATCTGCTTGACCTGATCCATCGAGCGACTGCCCTTGGCTACGAGCATGTCTCGAAAAGCCCGGTCCGCGATGATTCTGGTGTAGTCATTAACGCCGCCATTGCCTTCGGTCTTACCAATGACCGCGACAACTCGATCAGCCTCAATGATTCCCGAATCAATGAGCTCTTCTAATCCACTGGCATCGCTCACGCTCTTAAGGACGACTTTTCGAACCTCTATTGGCTGCGGCATATCTGACACGACTACTCCTTATCCTCAAGCACTCTGGAAACAATGTTCACATCTATTCACTACTGTAAATCTAACTGACGACCAACCAATCACGAACCGACGACTACTGTTCCGACGTCAAAGCGAGCGCTTTCAACCCCGGAAACAGCGTTGCGAATCTGCTCAAGCGAGGTGATAACGGTTATCCCACCGCTTTCAGCGAACCGGCAGGCTGCTTCAACTTTGGGACCCATGCTTCCGCTGGCGAAGTACCCCTCTGCGGCAAGTTTGCGCATTTCTGAGGGGGTGATCTTTCCGATGGAACGTGCCCCTGGCTTACCAAAGTCGACTACTGCGTTAGGCACATCAGTGGCAATCACGAGCACATCAGCAGCGACCTGACTGGCCAGCAGGGCCGCGGTCAGATCTTTATCGAGTACCGCCTCAACTCCTTTAAGGACGCCAGCCGCATCGCGCACAACCGGGATGCCGCCACCGCCTGAGGCCACAACGAGAAATCCGCTAGCAATCAGAGTTTTGATCGCTTCAACTTCGAGGATTTCTTTCGGTTCCGGCGAAGCGACTACTCGGCGCCAGCCCCGCTCTCCCCGGTCTTGCCACACCTGGCCATGCTCGGCTAGCTTCTCGGCTTCTGCCGCCGGCAAGTAACGTCCGATCGGTTTCGTCGGATTCGAAAAACCAGGATCGTTTGAATCGATCAGAGTGCGGGAGACCAAACCTGCGGCTCGTGCGGTGATGTTTCGGGAAGCGAGCGCGGCATCTAGGGCGTTCATGATCAAGAGCGCAATGGTCCCTTGGGTCTGGGCGCCGCACCAATCAAGGGGTACCGGCGGAACGACACTTGCCGCGATCTCGTTCTTTACTAATAGATTGCCTACCTGCGGGCCATTACCGTGAGTCAGGACCACTTCATAGCCTTCGACCACCAGATCCGCCACATGCTCCATGGCGGCGCTGATCGCCTGTTCCTGGTCGGCCGGACGCGCAGCTCCATCGGGAGCGGTCATCGCGTTTCCACCAAGAGCTATTAAAAGACGCACACCGTTAGCCTGCCCTACCTGCCAGAAGAACATCCGGGCATACCTTGCCGATACTCTGACCCTCCTCCGGCACCAAATGCCACGTCCCCTGGTTGCTTCAAATCTCTCCTTCAGGCCGCAAAGCCATAGATCGGTTTAGTACCGGTGTGAGCGCGCTGACCACCAGAAGCGAAGCGGCGCCGCTGAGCAGAATTGCGATCCGGGCTTCGATTAGCGAAACGACGATTCCCGCTATTGCCAGGGCGGCGAGTTGCCCACTGGAAAGCACCGCTTGAACTGCTGAAGTGACGCGAGCCCGGTTCTCGTCTGGGGCTCGTTGGACTATGAGTGCGAATCCGTACGCCATCAAGGTGCTGCTACCGACGCCCGCCAAAGCCGCGGTGGGCAGAAGCACCGCCCAATGCCAGGCAAAGCCAGTGAGTAACACTCCGACACTGAGCGCCACAGCTCCGGCAATGGCGTTTGCATGCACTCGCGTCTGGCTCACATCACGCCGTTCATTGATAGCGGCGGCGATGAGGCTGCCGCCGCCAAACATCGAGGTGGTCAGGCCGTAGATGAACGGAGATGCGTGTAGGGCATCAAGTGCGAAGAACAATTCCGCGACGCTATACGTACCCAGCGCGACGGTGAGGCTGAACAGCAGTAGGGTCACCGCCCGGATGACAGGTTCGTTTCTCACCACCTGTAAACCGACCCACACATCGCCATGATGTCGTGGGCCTCGATCTCGAACATGGAACGGCAACACCAACAAGGCGGGCACGAGGGCAAGAAGCGCGAACGTCGCGGCGTTGGTGAGCATGGGTGTGACATAGCCGAATTTGCTAACCAACAAGCCTGCGATCGCAGGCCCGACCATAGTGGCCAACGAGTACAGCGCTTGCCCAAGCGAGAGCGCCCGGGGCAATGCCTCCTTGCCGACGAGTTCCGGCAAGGTAGCCGACCAGGCCGGCGTGATGAATGCTTGACCGGCGCTGATTAAACCTATGAACGCAAGCGAAACAACCAACGGCGTATTAAGTGCGAGGAGCGCAGCCAACACGGCTTGGCCAATGTTTACCGGCGGAGCCAAATGACGAACCGGTACCCGATCAGCGACAGTCCCCGCCCAAGGGGAGAGCAGAATCAGAGGTAAGTGTCCTACCGCCAGAATGACGGCTATAGAAACAGCTCCACCGCCATGGTGCTTCTCGCGTAGCAGGAGCGCGAAGATGGCGAGTTCGTCACCGACTACAGACAACGCCCGCGCCGATGCGATAACCCGAACTGAATTCCAGCCATCGGGGCTCACTCTTGACACAGTCCTACCCTGCTATAAACGAGAACCATATGACAAGACTACGAGCAAGTACTCCGAAGTCTCACCGCACGCCCGCGCTGCAAACACAACTCAAATAACCCCTCCATCGGGAACTTGATTATTTGGGCATACGATTGAAGAGAAAGAACTTGTAGTTGTTTCCCAACAACCTCGTAGTCTATGAACTCGTCGATTTAGGCGAGGCGGTGAATACGAAATGGTTAGTGTCAAATCAACAAATCTGAATACACAAAACACGGTGCATACCAGGGTCTCCAACAAACCCGTCGCGATTCAGGTAGCCTGCAACAGCATCCCTTCTATTTGAAACGTGTTTGCGAAGAAATCTGGCTCTGTCAACAGAGATTTCAAATCATGGCAAGGACACACTCGGTATCTATCCACAGAAGCCTCCAAACACTTATCTTTTTAGCAAGGTACGGGGTACGGAAAAGTACGATCGAATAGTCGGCGTCCTCCAGCACTGTTGGATTTATGAAAGTTGCTTACAAGGCCGGGACCTAAAACTCGCACCGTCCACCTACCAAGAACTTGAACTGGTATTTCAATCACAAGCATTTCGGAGCCAAGGTGCGCATATACCTTCTCGAGCACGCGAACTTGAACCAAGGGAGTAAGCAGCGCTACACCCGATTGCGGGACCACAATCTTCATGGAATCAAAATCCTCGCCCATAAACGCAATCATGGACTAGAAAAATTACTGGACCATTCTCAGGGGGTCAGGTCTTTTGTCGGTAGCACCAGCAGAGTATGCGACGCTCCCACTACGAGCGCGCCGCAGTCACTCAACGAATGCCGCCACTCACGGGAGGCAAGCCGCCGCTCACGGGAGGCAAGCCGCCGCTCACGGGAGGCAAGCCGCC
>DATKUB010000009.1:0-9967 GCA_035530875.1 Candidatus Nanopelagicaceae bacterium | reverse complement strand
ACCTACCGACGCGAGAACTGCTGGATGCGTGGGGCCAGACTCTCCTTAGTTTGGAGTCGCACCCACTATCAGCTGCTTCAAATGTCGAGTGGGTTGCGAAATATCAGTTACTTACTCAATTTAAGGAACGCGACAACCTTGATTGGGCTGATCCAAAGTTGGCACTCATAGATCTCCAATGGTCTGACCTGAGGACGGAGAGAAATTTGTTCTATCGGCTTGCCAATCGAGGAGCTGTCACTCGACTTCATGAGCCCATGGCAATTAAAAAAGCGGTAGTGGATCCGCCTGCTGATACTCGAGCATGGTTTCGCGGCCAATGCATCACTCGAATGAGTGATTCGCTCGTAGCAGCGTCTTGGGACAGTGTTATCCTGAAGTTTGGAGACAGTGAGAGAATCATCAGAATCTTAATGTCAGATCCATATCAGGGTGGCCGAGAACAGACGGAGTCCGCGCTGCTTGGCCCGGCCTCGGAACTGCTTGAATCGCTCGCTCATACCTTCCAGGTTACATAGAATGGGTCAGAGTAATTCTATCGTCCGTTAAAGGAGCGAAGATGTCGGGTCAAGTGCAGAAGGGTCCGCCAAGCAAGAGTGCTGACGAGTCAGAATCCGTTCAGGTCGAAGTGGTGAAAAAGAGTCACGATGTGGATGACATTCTTGCCGAAATCGACGCCACTCTGGAGAAGAATGCTGCCGCATTCGTTAGTGGCTTTGTTCAAAAGGGCGGTCAATAATGGCTGATGGGCTTGGATCTCTTCCATCTGCATTCTTTAGCGTCGGGGGTTCTTCTTTCACTCAGTTTCTCGCTGCACACTCGCCTGAGGTTCTACCCGTCTTCCAAGCCAGTGGGCCAGGCGCTATTGATGCCCCACACGGCACCACGATTGTTGCCATGACGTTCAGCGGGGGAGTCCTGATGGCTGGCGACAGAAGAGCCACGATGGGAAATCTGATCGCCCAACGCGATATTGATAAGGTCTTTGCTTCAGATGATTTTTCATGCATTGGAATTGCCGGATCCGCTGGGATTGCAATCGAGATAGTAAAACTCTTTCAAGTTGAATTAGAGCATTACGAGAAGATCGAAGGAAGTACTCTTAGCTTAAACGGCAAGGCCAATCGACTCGCGACACTCATCAGATCGAATCTTGGACTAGCCATGCAAGGTCTTGCGGTACTACCGATTTTTGCCGGATATGAAAATGGCGCGGGACGCCTTTTCTCCTTTGACGTAACGGGGGGAAGATACGACGAAGTGGGGTTTCACGCAGTTGGCTCCGGTTCATCGTTTGCTCGTGGAGCATTAAAGAAGAGTTATCGCAATGATTTTTCTCGGGACGAGGCGATTTTGGCTGCCCTTGGAGCTCTCTATGACGCGGCCGAAGAAGATAGTGCCACCGGCGGGCCAGACCTGACGCGGCGCATTTTTCCTGGGATCAGCATCGTCACCGAAGCCGGGTATCAACGAATTCCAGGGTCAGAAACCGCGCTTTTGGCAGAGCAGATAGTCGCTTCGAGGATGTCAAAACCTGATGGCCCGATTGCACCCTTGGTATAGGTGGAGACGATATGAGCATGCCGTATTACGTTGGCCCCGAACAGTTGATGAAGGATCGCGCAGACTATGCGCGAAAGGGCATTGCCCGCGGTCGGAGTGTGGTGGTTCTCCAGTACCTGGATGGCATTCTGTTCGTAGCCGAAAACCCTTCGCGCGCGCTGCACAAGGTGAGCGAGATGTACGATCGAATCGGCTTCGCTGCCGTCGGTAAATATAATGAATTTGAAGTGCTGCGAGTGGCCGGCGTTCGGCTGGCAGATCTTCGAGGGTATTCCTACGATCGAGTCGATGTTACTGGTCGAGGCTTGGCTAATGCCTACGCTCAAACATTAGGCACCATTTTCACGACCGAGCCAAAGCCATACGAGGTGGAACTCATAGTGGCCGAAGTGGGTCAAAGTGCAGACGAGGATCAGATATATCGATTGACCTATGACGGTTCAGTGGCTGATGAACACGGATTCGCAGCTATCGGCGGTCAAGTCGATCAGATAAGCACAGAACTAGCTCGACTTTGGAAAAATGGCATGTCGCTAAGGGACGCAGTTCAGTTAGCAGCCAGGCTTCTGGGCGCCTCCGGTGACACGTCAGATGGTCGCAAGCTCGAGGAAGCATCGTTAGAAGTAGCGGTCTTAGATCGGACAAGGACGGCCACCCGCAAATTCAGACGGATTCATGGAAGTGCACTCAAAACATTACTAGCTGAATAGAACGATAACTTAAGATGGATCGGCGAATTTTCGGCATAGAAAACGAATACGGAATCACATGCATGTCCGAGGGGGAACGACGAATTTCTCCCGATGAAGTATCGCGGTATCTGTTTCGTAAGGTCGTATCTTGGGGAAGATCCTCCAACGTCTTTCTCCGAAATGGCTCGCGGCTCTATCTGGACGTTGGTTCACACCCTGAGTATGCGACTGCCGAGTGCGACGATATCGGAGAACTGATTGCGCACGACAAGGCAGGCGAACGAATCCTCGAAGAATTGATGTTGGAAGCACAAACGCGATTAAATGCAGATGGAATCGATGGAGATATCTATCTATTCAAGAACAACACGGATTCGGTCGGAAACAGTTACGGCTGTCATGAGAACTACCTAATAACCCGTCAGCTCGACTTTCAAAGAATTGTAGACGTGCTCATACCGTTTCTTGTTACCAGACAGTTGCTTGTGGGCGCCGGAAAGGTGTTGCCGGGAATACGTGGAGCCTCGTATTGCATGAGTCAACGGGCAGAACATATTTGGGAGGGAATCTCCTCAGCAACGACTCGCTCACGACCCATTATCAACACCAGAGATGAGCCACATGCGGATGCGGACCAATTTAGAAGACTGCACGTAATTGTTGGCGATTCCAATATGTCAGAAGTCACGGCGCTTCTCAAAGTAGCCTCCGCGGATTTAGTGTTACGAATGATCGAGTCCGGAATTGTCATGCGGGATTTGACGATTGAGAACCCAATAAAGGCAATCAGAGATATCTCGGCTGATTTAAGTGGTCGCAGATTGCTCAAGCTTGCCAACGGTCGCGAGGTGAGCGCCTTGGATATTCAATCCGAATACCTAACCAAAGTGAAAGATTTTATTGATAGGCAGGAGATCGATGACGCTCAAACGAAATTTGTAGTTGATCTCTGGGAACGTGCTCTGAAGGCAATTGCGTCACAGGATTTCTCCTCAGTTGATCGAGAGATTGAATGGGTAATCAAACTCAATCTCCTCACTCGTTACATGAAGAAGAACAACCTTGATTGGGATTCGCCCCGAATCGCACAGCTAGATCTGGCATTTCACGATATTTCCCGGACAAGAGGTCTCTACTATTTGTTAGAGAAAAACGATCTGGTGGATCGCGCCTGCACTGAGGCAGAGGTCCAAGCGGCGAAGGAATTGCCGCCTCAGACGACGCGAGCAAAATTGCGAGGCGATTTCATTGCCGCAGCCCAGGAAAAAGGACGCGACTTTACCGTCGATTGGGTGCATCTAAAATTGAACGATCAAGCACAACGCACTGTGCTCTGTAAAGATCCGTTCAGATCCGTAGATGATCGAGTCGAACGGTTGATTAACTCGATGTAGTTAGAGGCGCAACAAATCCACTACAAAGATCAATGTTTCTCCAGGCTTGATCGCAGAACCTGCTCCGCGATCGCCATATCCCAGGTGCGGCGGAATGACTAATTTTCTGCGCCCCCCGATCTTCATTCCAGGAATACCTTGCTGCCAGCCGGCAATAACTTGACTCAGGCCAAATGTGATCGGTTCGTTTCTGGCCCATGAGGAATCGAATTCCTCTCCAGTTGAGTAGGCAACCCCAACATAGTGAACAGTGACTGTGGAATCGGCAGTCGCTTCATCGCCTACTCCGATCACGATGTCCTCTAAGACCAGATCGGCAGGAGCTGGAAAGTCTGGAAATTCGATTTCTGGTTTCTCTAAAGCCATTTAGGCGCTCCTTGAACTTGATTTCTCGCTTGACGGTTGAATTTACTTGACGGCTAACAAGTCGACGACGAACACAAGAGTCTCATTCGGTTTGATAGGACCTTGACCGCTAGCCCCGTAGCCAAGAGACGGCGGAATCACCACAAGCCTTCGACCGCCTACCTTCATGCCGACTAAACCTTGTTGCCACCCTGGAATTACCTGCGCCAAGGAGAAAGTGGCTGGTTGGCCCCGTTGCCAAGAAGAGTCGAATGTCTGACCGTCTGACCAGGAGAGCCCCGTGTATTGCACCGAAACCGTAGAAGTGGAGACGACAGCGGCACCGGTACCCATAGAGATATCGCTAATTTGCAGTGTCGATGGCGGCGTTCCAGTCGGTTTGGAGATGGTCGGTGCTTGATTTAAGGGGCCCGAGACCGTGGGCAGAGACGCAGTAGACGCTGAGGGTTGTGCTGAAGCCTGTGCGCTGACGATGGCCTGTTCGGGTTGGGAGGAGCAGGCGGAGGTTCCTGCGAGAAGGGTCAGGCCAGCGATTAGGGTCGCAACTCTTTTCATGGGGAAACCTTATTGGGTAAATCAGGCTGCTTTACCCATCGCCCATCCCGAATAGTCACTAGCCTTACTCCCGTGTCGGCTGCCAAGACTGAGAGATTGCTCAATCTGACTATGGCACTGCTGGCCACCCGTCGTTATCTGACTAAGGCCGAGATTTTCACTCGGGTGGCTGGATATGGTGGATCTACAGAAGCAAATGACCGAATGTTCGAGCGGGATAAGGATGATCTTCGCGAGCTTGGGATTCCACTCCTTGTGGGTACCGACGATCCGCTTAGCGAGCAAGAGGACGGTTATCGAATCGACCCAATGGCGTACTCACTGCCGGCAATATCTTTTACGGCAGGCGAAGCCTCAGTCGTCGCCCTGGCGGCGCAAATTTGGCGAGAACTAAGTTTTTCAAATCCCGCTCGATCAGCAATCCTGAAGTTCAGGGCCGCTGGTGAAGCGCTTGAGAACGATGACTTATTCGATGCCCGGTTATCCGAGATGGACCCCGCCTTTCCAATAATCTGGGAGGCAGTGAAGGAGCGCAGGCGAATATCTTTTGACTACCGCCGGCGAGATGGGCTGGTGAGTCATCGTGAGGTGGAGCCCTGGGGAATTCTCTCTTGGCATCCAGGTTGGTATTTGGTCGGTCGCGATCTGGAACGAGATGCGGTTCGAGTATTTCGTCTATCTCGGCTTAAAAGTGCGGCCAAGACCACCTCAAAGGCGGCATCTTTCGAACCGCCGTCAAACTTGGATTTGAGAAGTGAGATTGAAAAATCGAGTAATCGTGATTCTGAACGCGCAATTTTGAAGGTGGCCAAAAACTCCGGCACAGCGTTACGTAGACGTTCAATTGTAATAAGCGAGGTCGATGAGAATTGGGATCGAATTGAAGTTGATTTTGATGATATTGAGGATTTTTCAAGGGAAATTCTCTGGCTTGCTCAGAAGGTCGTGGTCGTTGCACCAGAGACTTTGCGGTTGCAGGTCATTTCATCGCTACGCAGGGTGGCAAAGTGAGCAGCAACAGCGCTTTGACAAGGTTTGCGCGTTTGTTGGCATTGGTTCCCTTTCTCCAGTCCCATCAGGGCATTGCCACATCCGAGGCAGCAAAGGCGATGGGAATTTCTGAGGACCAACTAATCTCTGATCTTTACCTTCTCTGGATGTGTGGGTTGCCTGGATATTCACACCTTGAATTGATAGATCTAGATTTTGAAAGTGGTCATATTTCAATTCAAAATGCCGACACGTTAGCCAAGCCGCTGTCCCTGACTTCAGATGAAGTTTTAGCGCTTTCAATGGGTTTGTCGCTGCTGGCATCATTGCCAGATGCCGAGTTATATGACGATCTGCAGACAGCTAAGGCGAAGATCCAGGCTGCTGTCGTACAGAAATCGGAACTCGAACAACTAAGCCGACAAGTTCTGATAATTCCTCGTGCCTCGACTGACGAAATGGCTTCGCACTACGCGGTCATTGAGTCGGCCATCACATCCAACTGCCAGGTCGAAATCGAGTACTACGTCCCAGCCCGGGATGAAATGACCACACGAACGATCGAACCTTTGCGCATGCGATTAGTAGATGGCATCAGTTATGTAGACGCCTGGTGTTTGAAGGCAGAGGACCATCGACTCTTCCGACTAGACCGGATTTATCGAGCAGATGGTCTTGAGACTGAAATGAGCGACCGGGCTCGCCTAAAATTGGATCTCAACTTGGCGACGACGCCTTTAACTGAATATGAAATCTCGTTGTCGCCTAGCGGCGGTTGGATAGTCGAGCGGTATGGCGCGAAACCCATCGACGCAACGACTGCAATTTTGGCCGCTGGGGATCCAGGGTGGCTGCTCCGGTTGGCTCTCAGCGCTGGCGGTGACCTGGTCGTTACCAGTGATCCGAGGCTTGACCAGAACATTCGGGCAGCGGCTAGGCTCGCCCTGTCAAATTATGGGGAGTAAGTTTCAACCATGACCGGATCTGCATGGCTGATTCTCTGGGCGAGCATTCTGATCGTTAGCTTTGTCTTCTGGGGAGTGGTTATACGCGGTGTTTATCGAAGATTCCGAAACCTTCAAGCGCAGGTCAGGCAACTAATGGCCGAAATCGGCGCGCTGAGCCCCACCGGGCGAACTAGACTCAGCCCGACCACCCAGACCTCTAGCGAGGAAGGCCGCTGATGTTCCTTAAAGAGCCCAGCCACGTACTCATACTGCTTCTTGTTGTGATTGTGCTTTTCGGCGCCAAGCGACTGCCCGACAGCGCTCGAGCTCTTGGACGTTCATTAAGAATTTTCAAGGCTGAAATAAAAGAAGGTGACGGGGAAAAGGGCGACGAAGAGAAGAAGTCCCCGACCCCACCGACGGAGTAGCAGAACCTCGCCGGACGCTCCAATGTCACGCGCTGAGAGCATGCCCCTGCTTGCTCACTTAAAAGAACTTCGACGACGAGTGGTCATCTCTGCCTTTTCAATTATTTTGCTGTCCACAATTGGATGGCTCGGATATCAAAAAATCATTGAAGTCCTCTCTTCTCCAATTTGTGACCTTCGAGCGGCGAGAGGTTCCTCTAACTGTGGAATTCTCTATATAAACGGCGTCTTGGGTCCGCTCAATTTGCAAATTCGGGTGGCTTTAGTTTCAGGAATAATTCTTGCCGCCCCTATTTGGCTCTATCAATTGTGGGCCTTCACCGCTCCTGGGTTACATCGTAAAGAGCGGAAGTGGACCGTCCTTTTTGTTTTCATCGCAACTCCATTTTTTGCCCTCGGCGCCCTCCTAGCTGTGAAAATCCTTCCGGTAGCCGTTCGATTATTGATCGGTTTCACTCCCAGCTCGCTTGCCAATCTCATCCGCTTTGATGACTACCTGGATTTCGTTACCCGTCTAATTCTGCTTTTTGGACTCTCTTTCGAGATGCCGGTCATTCTGGTCGCGCTAAATCTTGCTGGCGTGCTTGCCGGTCGAACCATTCTCGGCTGGTGGCGGATCGCGATTTTCTTGATTTTCCTTTTTACCGCTGCCTTTACACCAACGGGCGATCCGATGACTATGTCTCTGCTCGCGCTTCCACTCTGCATCTTCTATTTTGGCGCCGTAGGAATAGCTCTACTGGTCGATCGACGGCGAGCCAAACGAGCGAAAAAAGATGCTTTGAATGACGATGAAGCCTCTCCAATTGATCCACCTGAGGCGATCTAATGAAGAAGCTATCTGTTGTAATTAACCCAATCTCTGGCGGCGGACGTGGCGCCCAAGTTGGGGCCCGGGTTGCTGAATTGCTGCGCGAAGCAGGCAGCCTTGGGTCGATTATTAGCGCAAAGTCTGCCGAAGAGACTCTCGTCCAGACGCGCAAAATTGTGAGCGATGGTTCCGATGGAATCCTCGCGGTTGGTGGCGATGGGCTGGTTCATACGGTCATTCAAGCTCTGGCCCAGACTGGCGTCGGGCTTGGCGTCATTCCGGCTGGTACTGGAAATGACTTTGCTCGCGCCTTAGGGTTGCCGCTGTCCTCACCGGCAGAGATTGTGAGGCGGGTTCTGTCAAGCGAACCGAAGCCTGTTGATCTTGGCTTGGCAAACCAGGTGTTTTTTGGCGCAATTCTTTCCACTGGTTTCGACTCCGAGGTGAATGAGCGGGCAAACTCTATGCGTTGGCCTCGGGGTCCAATGCGTTACAACATTGCGATTGCTCGGGAATTACCAGTATTTAAACCTCGCGCTTATCACTTCGTCATCGATGGAGAGACCTTCAACACTGATGCGATGTTAGTTGCCGTTGCCAATGGTGCATCATATGGCGGTGGCATGAAAATCTGTCCGCAAGCCGATCTGACTGATGGTTGGCTTGATGTACTGATCCTAAAGCCTCTGTCGAAAATTGAGTTTCTTCGGGTATTTCCCAGAGTGTATGCGGGGACCCATGTAAATCATCCGGCAGTGGTTATTCGGCGAGCCCGCAGTGTGGAAATTGAAGCCAATGCCATTGCCTATGCCGATGGAGAGCGAGAAGGGCCCTTGCCGACTCGAGTTACGATCGCCGAAGATGCCCTCCTCGCGTGGAACGCGCTGAGCGACCCGCTCAGCGCTTAGGCTGGAGCAGTGTTAACGCCCGCCGAAAAATACGCCGCAGCTCGTAGCCGGGCGGATTTTGAACGATCTGAGGTCAATTCCTTTGCGACAGGTTATGAATTCGCCCTTGACGAATTCCAGACATCAGCCTGCCAGAGTTTGGAAAAGGGCCATGACGTCCTAGTGGCTGCGCCCACTGGAGCAGGAAAAACAGTCGTTGGTGAATTTGCTGCGCACCTGGCTTTGCGCGATGGTAAAAAATGCTTTTACACAACACCGATAAAAGCTCTTTCGAATCAGAAATTCCAAGAGTTCGTAAAGCGATATGGTGCTGAATCCGTCGGCTTACTGACTGGAGACACCAGCATCAATAGTGAAGCTTCTATTGTGGTCATGACCACCGAAGTTCTCCGGAACATGCTTTACGCCGGCTCTTCAACCTTGACTGAACTCGGTTATGTTGTCTTAGATGAGGTGCATTACCTAGCGGATCGCTTTCGAGGTGCCGTGTGGGAAGAAGTGCTGATTCACTTGCCTAGCTCGGTGAGAACGATATCCCTGTCTGCAACCGTCTCAAACGCAGAAGAGTTCGGTGAATGGTTGCAGAGCATTCGCGGAGAAGTAGACATCATCGTCACCGAACACCGTCCGGTTCCGTTATTTCAGCACGTTATGCTCGGCCGTCGGTTCTTTGATCTATTCAGCGAAGAAAACCAACGGGAAGTCAATCGCGATCTGATCCGAGTAGCACGTGAAGCTCAGCGTTCGTTGGCTCATACCCATCGACGCAGGGGCGAACTGGATGTCTTTACGCCATCTAGGGCTGAGGTGATATCTGCTTTAGAAGAGGCGGATCTGCTTCCAGCTATTACTTTTATTTTTAGTCGAGCTGGCTGTGAGTCGGCAGTTCATCAATGTCTGGCAAGCGGATTACGCCTAACAAGTAAGTCCGAGAGAGATTTGATTCGACAAATCGCATTAGAGCGCACGGCGGCGCTTCCGGAAGAGGATTTGTATGTCTTGGGATTCCAGGAATGGCTCGACGCCCTAGAACGAGGCGTAGCTGCCCATCATGCTGGCCTCATACCAACCTTTAAGGAAGTTGTTGAAACTCTTTTCCAGAAGGGGTTAGTGAAGGCTGTTTTCGCGACGGAAACTTTGGCATTAGGTATCAATATGCCTGCTCGTTCGGTTGTATTGGAGCGGCTAGTCAAATGGAACGGCGAGGCCCATGTTGATATCTCGGCCGGCGAATACACCCAATTGACTGGGCGTGCAGGGCGTCGAGGTATCGATGTTGAAGGTCATGCCGTTGCGGTTTGGAGTCAGAATCT
>DATKUB010000008.1:0-4526 GCA_035530875.1 Candidatus Nanopelagicaceae bacterium | reverse complement strand
CGCCCAAATGACGGGTGAAGGAACTCGATTCAGGACCAGCGTTGAAGCCGGGATGGACATCACTGGGCTCCAATTACGGGCACGATATGACGCTGTCGTCATTGCCATAGGAGCTACGGCATGGCGAGATCTGCCCGTGCCTGGCCGATCGCTGGCTGGTATCTATCAGGCGATGGAGTATCTACCTTGGGGCAACCGAGAGAGCCTGGGCGAACTCGACCAGGAGTCTCCGATTTCGGCAGGCGGCAAGCACGTGGTAATTCTGGGTGGCGGGGACACCGGGGCAGATTGCTTGGGTACCGCACTCCGTCAGGGCGCGGCGAGTGTCACACAACTTGAAATCATGCCAAGGCCAACCGATGAACGCCCGTCTGGGCAGCCGTGGCCCACCTACCCGATGATTTATCGAGTGGCGAGCGCACATGAGGAAGGTGGCGAGCGCATCTACTCAGTTACCACGCAGGCTTTCATCGGGAACCAGCGCGGAGAGGTAACCGGACTCCAAATCTCTGAAGTGAAATTTATTGGTGGGCAGTTTGAGGAAGTTCCAGATACTCAGCAAATTATCAGAGCCGACCTTGTCCTTTTGGCGATGGGATTCACCGGACCTGAGCGTTCACCGCTTGTCTCACAACTCGAGCTTGATACCGACGATCGCGGAAACCTAAAAAGAGATCAAAACTTTATGAGCACTACGCCTGGCGTTTTCATCGCCGGTGATGCGGGGAGAGGACAATCTCTAATTGTGTGGGCTATTGCTGAAGGTCGTTCAGCCGCTGCCGGCGTTGACGCTTTTCTAACTCGGCAAGCGCGACTACCCGTCACGATTCCACCAACCGCCAGATCTCTAACCGTCTAGACATTGGATAAGAAATGCGTCGCGCCAAGATTGTTTGCACCCTCGGACCATCCTCAGAGAGCGTGGAGCAGCTGACTGCTCTAGTAGCCGCGGGGATGGACGTTGCTCGGCTTAATCTCTCCCATGGTTCCTACGAAGAGCATGAGGTGCGTTATCGGCGGGTTCGCCAAGTGGCGGCGGCAGCGGGACATCCGCTTGCGATCCTTGCCGATCTGCAGGGACCGAAAATAAGGCTTGGTCGCTTCGCCGACGGTCCGCACGAACTCGCTGTTGGTGATCTGTTTACTATCACCACCGACGAAGTCGTGGGAACGAAGGATATCGTTTCGACGACCTATAAGGGGCTAACCGGCGATGTCGCTGCTGGCGACCGGATTCTCATAGATGATGGGCGCGTTGGACTCGAGGTACTCGAGGTTGCTGGCCCACAAGTGAAGACTCGCTGCATTGAGGCTGGACCGGTGAGCAATAACAAAGGTTTGAATCTCCCAGGTGTTGCAGTCTCGGTGCCCGCGCTTTCAGACAAAGATGAAGAGGATCTGCGATGGGCGCTGCGAATCGGAGTGGATTGGATTGCGTTGTCTTTTGTTCGCACTGCTGAGGACATCGAGGGTGTACATCGCATCATGGACCAAGAGGGAATTCGAATTCCAGTAATGGCCAAGATTGAAAAGCCGCAAGCCGTAACGAATTTGGCCGCGATTGTTGCGGCATTCGATGGGATTATGGTTGCTCGTGGGGATCTCGGAGTTGAACTTCCGATTGAAAATATTCCGATTGTTCAGAAGCAATGCGTAAGTTTGGCAAGGAATAACGCCAAGCCGGTAATCGTCGCAACTCAGATGCTTGATTCAATGATCACTGCCTCCAGGCCCACCCGCGCTGAAGTTACTGACTGCGCCAATGCAGTTCTTGATGGCGCTGATGCGCTGATGCTCTCCGGAGAGACAAGCGTTGGTCACCACGCGGTGGAAAGTGTCGCAACCATGTCTCGCATTATCGAAAAAATAGAGACTGATGCCCTCGACATGATTCCGAAGTTGACGCATGCGCCGAGAACTAAAGGTGGAGCGATAACTAAAGCGGCAGTTGAAGTCGGCGAAATGCTCGGCGCCAAATTCTTGGTGGCTTTTACTCAGTCTGGGGACTCGGCGCGAAGAATGTCTCGGCTCCGCTCACGGCTTCCAATTCTTGCGCTTACGCCTGAGCCAGGGACTTTTAATCGGATGGCTCTGACCTGGGGTGTCGAGCCGATTCTGGTTCAAGCCGTTGGTCATACCGACGATATGGTGAAACAAGTTGATCGCGCTCTTATCAATGGCAATCGAGCTGAAATAGGCGAACTCGTCATGATTGTCGCCGGAGCCCCTCCCGGAATCCCTGGATCAACCAACGCCATGCGTGTACACCGAGTGGGCGATGCAATTGGCGGCGTGGCGCCGGCTTATCGTTGATGAGCCGGCAAATGTTGTGCCTCGAGTCGGATTCGAACCGACACTGTGCAGTGTTTGAGACTGCCCTCTCTACCGTTGGAGTACCGAGGCGGATACCAGATGCCGGATATCTTATCGTTGGCTCTAGGCTCATTTCGTGACTACTCCTCCACTGGGACATCCATCGGGCACCACCCCAGCTTCGGCTGCGCCAGAATACCGGGTCATCGTTGCCGAAGATGAAACCCTCATTCGGTTGGATTTGGTGGAAATGCTTCGCGAGGCTGGTTACAACGTCGTGGGGGAGGCCGCCGATGGTGAGGTTGCCTTGCGGCTGGCCCGGGAACTCAAGCCAGAGTTGGTAATTTTGGATGTCAAGATGCCGGTGATGGACGGAATTACGGCGGCCGAAACCATCGTGAAGGAGCAGTTGAGCGCCGTGCTAATGCTGACCGCTTTCAGCCAACGTGACCTTGTGCTGAGGGCAAGGGAAGCTGGCGCCATGGCCTATCTGCTAAAGCCTTTTACGATTGGTGATCTTGTTCCCGCCATTGAGATTGCGGTAGGACGGCACCAGGAAATGTTGGCTCTGGAGGCTGAAGTCGAGAGTCTCGGTCAACGGCTGGAGACCCGGAAAGCGGTCGAGCGGGCCAAGGGGGTGCTGATGGCGGCCATGGGTTTGAGCGAGCCGGATGCCTTCCGCTGGATTCAGAAAGCATCAATGGACCGTCGACTTTCGATGCGAGCCGTGGCTGAGGCAGTAATTAACAAAGAAAAAGCGCCTGAGCGCTAAATCAAGCGAAAATCTGCCTTTTTTTGGATTCGTTACCTGTTTGTAATGCAAATCACTTGGTGGTGTCTCAAGATGTGGGCATACTTTTCGGACTGAACGATCTCGGGTCTGCATCCCGGGGCGTCACCTCCGGAAGGAAAAATATGTCACGCAAGTTCATTGCTCTTGCTGCGGTTGCCGCAGCAAGTCTCGCGTTATCGGCTTGTTCGTCGTCTTCCTCGTCGTCCTCTGCGTCTGCTGGTGGTCAGACCTTGATCATCTCGTCTGACCTGCCGCTTCAGGGCTCAGCAGCGGATGCGAGCGATTCGACCAACAAGGCGATTGAGCTCTACCTCAAGCAGGTTGGCTACAAGGCTGGCAAGTTCACGGTTTCGTTCAAACCTTACGACGATTCCACTGCTGCAAAGGGTTCTTGGGACGACGCGACCTGTGCCAAGAACGCACAAGATCACGTAGCCAACCGGAACGAAGTTGCCGTTATGGGTACCTACAACTCAGGCTGTGCCAAGATCATCGCCCCGGTCTTAAACCAGGATCCAAATGGGCCAATGCTTATGGTTTCGCACGCCAACACCAACCCTGGTCTAACCAAGACTTGGGACCCAGGCGAGCCTGCCATTTACCAGCCAAGCGGAAAGCGTAACTACGCCCGTGTCTGCACGACTGATGACTACCAGGGCTCGGCTGCCGCGCAATTTGCCCAGCAGGTCCTCCACGCCAAGAAGGTATACGTCCTCAACGACAACGAGACCTACGGTCAAGGTGTTGCCCAGGCGTTCACCACGGAAGCCAAGAAGCTCGGCATGACCGTTCTCTCACCCGGCGCCTACGGCGCAGCTTGGGATGTCAAGCAGCCTAACTATGCGGCACTTTTCAACAAGATCAAGGGTCTTGGTCCAGACATGGTCTATCTCGGTGGCATCTTCGACAACAACGGTGGCCAGTTGGTCAAGGACAAGGTCAAGGTTCTTGGCGACAACTCCAAGGTCTTGCTCATGGGCCCAGACGGTTTCACCGGCTACCCAGATCTACTTAAGCTCCCAGAAGCAGAGGGCATGTACCTCACCTTTGCCGGTCTGAGTGCAGACTTGCTGCCAAAGGGTGGCGTTGGATCCAAGTTCTTGGCTGACTACCAGACCGCTTACGGTTCTGCGCCAATTGGTTCTTACCCGATCTATGGTGTTGCGGCCGTCCAGGTCATCTTGGCCGCAATTGCCAAGTCTGATGGAACTCGCGCCAGCATTACCAACGCTGTATTCAGCGGTTCTGGAATCACTATTCCAGCCAGTGAATCAGTGCTTGGTAAGGACATCAGCATTGATCCATTAACTGGGGATGTAAATGCGCGTGACATCACTGTTGAGGTCATAAAGAACCACGTGGAAACCACCCTCCAGGCGTGGACAGTTCAGTAATCAGGTAACGCTCACAACTGTGGGGC
>DATKUB010000007.1:0-7087 GCA_035530875.1 Candidatus Nanopelagicaceae bacterium | reverse complement strand
AAGGGGCCCAGTGGTGGTCTCAACTCCAGCCGTGTGGCGATACTCCGGATGTCCAGGTGTCAAGGAACCCCAAGTGCGAAACTGCTGTAGGTCATCCATCTCAAGCCCGTACCCACTTAAGAAGAGTTGCGTGTACTGGATGAGGCTGGCGTGCCCGCAGGACAAGACGAAGCGGTCGCGGCCCAACCATTTCGGATCAGTGGGATCGTGGCGAAGATGGCGTTGATAGAGAAGATATGCGACTGGCGCCAGGGCGATGGCTGTCCCTGGGTGCCCGTTTCCGGCCTTCTGTACAGCATCTGCCGCTAGGGCTCTGGAGTATGCGATTGCCGCAAGGTCAATGGGTTTTAAATCTGCATCTACGGACTGGGAATTAGATGGCATCTAAGAGGGCTCCAAGGTTGAGAACTGCTTTTACTAACCCTAACCAACTTTGCTCGGTAGACTCCCTCACCATGACCTCGCGCCACCTTAGATTATTGGTTCGAGTCCGGGCCTACATTGCTCTTACAAAGCCGCGCATTATTGAACTTCTGCTGGTCACGACCCTACCCACAATGATACTGGCGGCTGGACGCCTGCCCGGATTCTGGCTTGCGCTAGCCACGCTTATTGGCGGAACCTTGGCGGCCGGAAGTGCGAATGCGCTCAACTCGTATTTAGACCGTGACATTGACGCCGTGATGATCCGCACTGCTCACCGTCCCCTTGCCCAAGCCCACGTCGAACCGGCGCGAGCCCTTATTTTTGGCATTCTCGTAGGTGTCGCTGCGATGGCCTGGCTGGTGTCCTTCGTCAATATTCTTGCGGCGCTGCTGTCTGCGGCCGCAATTCTGTTCTATGTCTTTGTCTACACAATGGGTTTGAAACGGAGAACTTCTTCAAACATCGTTTGGGGTGGTGCGGCTGGCTGTTTCCCGGTCCTGATTGGTTGGGCGGCCGTCACCAACTCACTGGCCTGGCCGCCAGTTGTGCTTTTTCTGCTCATTTTTTTCTGGACTCCGCCGCACTACTGGCCACTTGCAATGAAATACCGCGAGGACTACGAGCGCGCAAAGATTCCAATGCTTCCTGTGGTCGCAGATGACAAGGTTGTCGCAAAACGGATCATTCAATACTCATGGGTCATGGTCGTCGTGTCTCTAGCTCTTACGCCGGTTGCAAAAATGGGATTGATCTACTCGATAACGGCGGTTGTCCTTGGTGGCGCGTTCCTTTTCGAGGCGTATGCACTTCAGGGGCGAGTTAGGAAGCACCAAGTAACTAAAGAAATGCGTTTGTTCCAAGGCTCGATTTCCTATTTGTCGCTGATATTCCTTGCCGTCGCGATTGATCCTCTTATCCATTTCTAAAATGGGGTTAGTTCCGCAGTACCCCAGCCCGCCTGATGCGGGTGAACAGCAAGTAGGTTGAAATCCAGACGCAATCGGCACCAATCAAGTGGAGCGCGACAAGTGCCTCTGGCAGTTTGGTGAAATATTGGGTGTAGCCGATGGCTCCTTGCATGAGGATGAAAATTATCAACAACTGCGCTGAATCGATGATTGGTTGATCCGCGTGAGTAAGGCGCAGGGCCAGCCAGATTGCCAATGTCAGGCCGCAGAATGCAATCACTACATCAGCATGAAGAAACGAAACTGTTCTCGGATCGAACGGGAATCGTTTCGCGGAAGCATCGCCAGCATGCGGACCCGAACCGGTTACCAAAGTTCCAAGGGTGAGGACCAGCGCCGCCACCAGAATCAACAGCACATTGAGACGAGCTATTTCAAGACGGAGTGGGGCAAACTGTTCAATCGGGCGGCTCTTGACTACCAGGGCGAGGGATACGGTGATTAGGGCGATGGAGAGCATGAAGTGTCCAGCAACGGGAAGTGGATTCAACTTGGTCAAGACCGTTATGCCGCCAAGAATTGCCTGCGCAAAAATTCCACCTACCTGAATTGAAGCCAGTCCAACTAGGCCAGGATTGGCTCGCTTGCGAGATTCGTTAAGGGCGAAATAGAGGGCCGCTAGGGCAAGTGCGATAAGGAGAAAGGTCAGGAGTCGATTGCTGAATTCAATTACCGTGTGATAACCGTGAAGTGAACTAGTTCGGGGCGTATAAGAGCCTTCAGTGCATTTTGGCCAGGTCGGACAGCCAAGACCGGATCCAGTCAACCTAACTAGACCGCCGGAGATGACAATTAAAGCTTGGGCGGTGGCGAGGGCAAGAAATGCCTTCTGGGCTCTGTTTTGGGCTGGTTGGGACACGGGGCAACAGTATTGGCTGCTCGCCCGGGCTTGTTCATTTGACCTGAACTTAAGGCGGAGTTGCCGACGCGGAGGAATTACGTCACACTTATGTTGTGAAAACCCAGATGAACTCAACTCGCGAGCGGGTGGCGCAGAGCATCTTGGAAAACGGTCCATCTAGCGCGCACGCTTTAGGCCAGCGGTTGGGTCTCACCCCGGCCGGAATCCGGCGCCATTTGGAAGTCCTGCAAGCTGATGGGCTTCTTATAGCTCGTGACCCTCGAGTTACTCCAAGCACTAGAGGGCGCGGTCGGCCGGCAAAAGTTTTTGTGCTGACCGATCAGGGTAGGGAGAAATTCGAACATTCCTATGACGATCTTGCAGTTTCAGCCCTACGTTACCTATCTGCTTCAGGCGGTCCGGGCGCCCTACTTGGCTTTGCCCAAGCTCGAGCCAGCGAAATTGAACGTCGACATGCTACTTCCTTGACCAAGGTAAATTCCCACAAGAAGTTGGAAGCCCTCGCCCAGGGGCTCAACGAGGACGGCTTCGTGGCATCCATCCAACTAACGCCCATGGCTTCAGGACATGAGCTCTGCCAGCATCACTGCCCGATCGCCCACGTAGCGGCTGAGTTTCCAGAACTCTGTGAAGCCGAAACTGAAGCCTTCAGTCGACTTCTAGGTACGCATGTTCAACGACTTGCCACCATCGCTCACGGCGATGGTGTCTGCACCACATTTGTTCCAGCGGTTCGCACTAAAGAGGCAAACCGGAAATTTCCAGATGATCGAAAGGCGAGCGCATGACCACCGCACATGCAGAACTAGATGGTTTAGGCCGATACGAGTACGGCTGGTCGGATAACGATAAGGCCGGTGAGGGTGCCCGTCGAGGACTGAATGAAGACGTCGTGCGCAATATTTCTACTTTGAAGAGCGAGCCCGAATGGATGCTTGATCTTCGGCTTAAGGGCTTGCGGCTTTTCGAGAAGAAGCCCATGCCAAATTGGGGCTCCGACCTCTCGGGCATTCACTTCGACACCATCAAGTATTTCGTGAGATCCACTGAGAAGCAGGCGACCTCATGGGATGACTTACCCGCAGACATCAAGAACACTTATGACCGTCTCGGAATCCCCGAAGCCGAAAAGCAGCGATTGGTCTCAGGAGTTGCCGCCCAGTACGAGTCTGAGGTGGTCTATCACGCGATTCGAGAAGACCTTGAAGAACAAGGTGTCATTTTTGTGGACACGGATACGGCGCTGCGCGAGCACGAAGAACTTTTCCGGGAGTATTTCGGCACTGTTATTCCCGTTGGCGACAATAAATTTGCTTCGCTAAATACCTCTGTGTGGTCAGGTGGCTCATTTATTTACATTCCAAAGGGCGTGAAAGTAGATATTCCCCTTCAGGCATATTTCAGAATCAACACCGAGAACATGGGCCAGTTCGAGCGCACTTTGATTATCGCCGATGAGGGTTCATACGTTCATTATGTTGAGGGATGCACTGCGCCTATCTATTCTTCGGATTCGCTGCACAGCGCCGTCGTGGAGATTATCGTTAAGAAAGACGCACGAGTTCGTTACACCACCATTCAGAACTGGTCCAATAACGTCTACAACTTGGTTACCAAGCGCGCCGTCTGCCAAGAAGGCGCAACGATGGAGTGGGTTGACGGAAATCTCGGATCTAAAGTGACGATGAAATACCCGGCTGTTTTCCTGATGGGCCCACATTCTAAAGGTGAAACTCTTTCGATCGCCTTCGCCGGTGAGGGCCAGCATCAGGATGCGGGCGCGAAAATGGTTCATGCGGCGCCGTACACCTCGTCGACAATTATCTCTAAGTCGGTGGCGCGTGGAGGTGGGCGAACTTCGTACCGAGGGCTCGTTCAGATCAACGAGGGTGCGCATCACTCCCGAAGTACCGTTAAGTGCGATGCCTTGTTGATCGACACGATCAGCCGGTCAGACACCTATCCATATGTCGATGTGCGTGAAGACGATGTGACCATGGGGCACGAAGCAACGGTCTCAAAAGTTTCTGACGATCAGTTGTTCTATCTGATGTCCAGAGGTATCGCTGAGGATGAGGCCATGGCAATGATCGTGCGCGGATTTATAGAGCCGATCGCTCGTGAATTGCCAATGGAATATGCCCTTGAACTCAACCGTCTCATTGAACTACAAATGGAAGGCGCCGTCGGCTGATGTCAGCAAGCACAATTTCAGCATTTCTTGCTCCACATATCCCTGAAGGTCGTGAGGAGGCGTGGCGCTTTACTCCACTGACAAGGCTGCATGGTCTTCACACGACCGACGTCAAGGCAACCGGCGAAGTGCATACCGAGGCTTTTCTCAATGGCTCAGCGACATTCACAGAAGTTGATCCATCCGATCCTAGAGTGGCGCCATCGCGCCATACCGATGATGCGGTCATGTACAACGCACGAACCAAAGCCGGCTTTGTCAACTATCTAGCGGTGCCCAAAAATGAGGAACTTCTTGAACCCATACGGCTCTCTAGAAGCGGTAGAAATGGCGAGATTTGCCTTTCCAGGACAGTTATTGAAATCGGTGCGCACTCAAGGGCGACAGTGATTTTGGAACATTTCGGCGATGTAATTTTCGCCGATGACCTAGAAATTCGAGTAGGAGAGAACGCCGACCTAACTCTTATTTCGACACAAGAGTGGGACGAGGGGTCCGTGCACGTGGCTGGTCATTCTGCGCTTCTGGCAAAGGACGCGCGTTTTACCTCAATCATTGTCACTATTGGTGGCTCATTGGTTCGAATATCGCCACGAGTCGATTTCCTCGGTCAAGGCGGGGAGTGCGAACTTCTTGGACTTTATTTCGCGACTGAAGGACAACATTTAGAGCACCGCTTGCACGTTGAGCACGGCATGCCAAATTGCCGCTCTCGTGTCACCTACAAAGGCGCGCTCAGCGGTTTCGAATCTCGTTCTGTCTGGATCGGAGACGTTGCGATCCGGCCAAACGCTGAGGGCACAGATACATACGAACTAAATCGAAATCTTCTGCTTACAGATGGTGCCCGAGCCGACTCGGTGCCAAACCTTGAGATCGAGACGGGTGAGATAGTCGGGGCTGGCCACGCAAGTGCAACCGGCCGCTTTGATGATGAGCAACTCTTCTACCTTCAGTCACGCGGAATTCCGAAGGAGCAGGCGCGGCTCCTGGTGGTTCGGGGATTCTTTGCTGAACTCTTAGCCAGGATCAAAGACGACGTAACTCGCGAGCGATTGTCCGCGACGATCGAGTCTGATTTGGGCGGCATGGCCTCATGACGAATCGCGTCTTAATGCGGCTAGCTGAACTTGTTGATCGTAAGCCCGTCAAAGTCGAAATAGATGGCCAGCCAGTATGCGTTGCTCTTGTCGACGGTCAAGTGTTTGCGGTTGGCGATATATGTTCGCACGCCAACGTCTCGCTATCAGAGGGCGAAATTGACGGTCACGATATTGAGTGCTGGCTACATGGCTCCCGATTTAACCTACGTACAGGTACTCCAGACTCGCCACCCGCGGTGGTTGCGATACCTACTTATTCAGTAACCATGGTCGATGATTTGGCCGTAATTGAGGGGAAGAAATGAGCACGCTAGAAGTCAAGGAATTGCACGTCAGTGTCGATACCGATGGTGGCCCTCAAGAAATACTCCGTGGAGTGAACCTAACTGTTGAATCGGGTCATATCCACGCGATCATGGGGCCAAATGGTTCAGGGAAATCCACTCTCGCCTATTCAATTGCGGGACACCCGAAGTACCACATAACTTCCGGATCCCTCACTTTAGACGGCGCCGATCTGATAAGCATGACCGTCGATGAGAGGGCGCGAGCAGGTCTTTTTCTGGCCATGCAGTATCCAGTCGAAGTTCCTGGAATTTCAGTTTCTAACTTTCTTCGAACGGCGGCGACGGCTATCCGCGGGGAAGCCCCGAAGTTACGCACATGGGTGACCGAAGTTAAGACGGCCATGAACGAGCTGGCAATGGATCCAGCTTTTTCAGAGCGGAGCGTCAACGAAGGCTTTTCTGGTGGCGAGAAGAAGCGACACGAGATTCTTCAACTTGAATTGCTCAGGCCTAAGTTCGCAATTCTTGATGAGACAGATTCAGGTCTGGATGTGGATGCACTTCGCGTCGTGTCCGAAGGAGTCAATCGCGTTAAAGCCGCCAGCGACATGGGCGTCATGTTGATCACTCACTACACGCGAATTCTGCGTTATATCAAGCCCGACTTTGTTCACGTGTTTGCAAACGGTCGTATTGTTGAAGAAGGCGGTCCTGAGTTGGCAGATCAACTAGAAGCCAATGGATACGCAGACTACGCAAACGCATAGGCGATCTGACCATGCCTCTAAACACGGTTGGGATCAAGAGTGACTTTCCAATCTTCGAACGCACAGTTCGGGATGGAAAGCCGCTTGTGTATCTGGATTCTGGCGCTACAAGTCAGAAACCACGATATGTGCTTGATGCCGAGCGAAATTTTTATGAACGGCACAACGCGGCTGCACACCGTGGCGCCCACCAAATAGCTGAGGAGGCCACTGAAGCTTACGAGGGCGCCCGTGGCATAGTCGCAGATTTTATTGGGGCCGAAGCAAACGAAGTAGTTTTCACGAAGAGTGCTACCGAATCAATCAATTTAGTCGCCTATGCGCTTTCAAATTCGAATGCCACATCTGCCACACGATTTCATATCGGTCCCGGGGATGAGATTCTCGTGTCTGAAATGGAACATCACGCCAATCTCATTCCTTGGCAAGAGTTGGCACGTCGAACTGGTGCCAAGCTCCGCTGGATTCCAATCACCGACG
>DATKUB010000006.1:0-80459 GCA_035530875.1 Candidatus Nanopelagicaceae bacterium | reverse complement strand
TTCAATAACGCTTGCGGTGTCTCGCGGGGCAACGGTTTTCTCCGTTTCACACCAGGAGATTGAGGCTCTAGGTGGGCCGGTGGCGGTAGCCGCTGATATGGATGCCGAGCTAGTCGCCAGAGACCGCCAACTGAGCAGCTCGCGTCGATCGTTATCGCCAGCCAGTCTCAAAACTGTGAACAGCGGCCACAGATTGATTTTTACATCTTTGAATGGGGCGCACTGCACCGCCGCCGCCAAGGCTTCACCGCTGGTCTTAATCGGCGCCCTAACAAACCGTGACGCGGTTGCTAATGCTATTGCGCATCTGCTTGAGACAAACGTGGGATCCCGCTGCACTCTTATTGCCTGTGGTGAACGTTGGTCGTCCGTTTCCGAAGAGCACGCCGATGATATTCGCCCAGGGATCGAAGATCTCCTTGGCGCTGGCGCGATTGCCATTCAGTTGAGCGGCTCCTTCGCACTTTCCGAAGAAGCCAATTCAGCCGTCTCTGCCTTTACCGCCACTCAACATCGGCTGCTTGAATCCTTAACCCATTCGATAAGCGGACGTGAACTCATCGCAAAAGGCTTTGCCGCCGATATTGAACTGGCCGCGGCGATCGATTCAGTGAGCGAGGTCGCCGCCTGGCAAACATCCGACCGCCAGCGCAAATTCGTTCCCCTTGCGCAGCGCAGTTCCTAGCGACCCTGTTATGGAGTCAACAGGCGAGTCAGGAAGTCTGGCCCGAACGGAGAACCAATCCCGGTAACCGTGTCATAGCCCGGCGCCGCATGAATTGTCAGCCCATTGTCGTAGCCGAACAGACGTACCGAATAGCGAAGTCCAGTTAGGACGTCGGTTCCATTTGGATAATCGGCTCTAGCTACCGCGGTGTCCTGGGCACTCTGGGTTGGCTGAACAACGTCATGGAAGGCGCTCGATCCGGCCTGGCTATATAGGCGTGGATTGGCAAAGCCAATTGGATGTCCGAGATTCTGTTCAACCAGCGCCATCATTCCCGCGAATAGTGGCGAAGACACGCTCGTGCCACCAGTTCGGTATTCGCTGTACCGCACTGATCCATTCGGGAACGTCTGTGTCTGCCCAACGAGCATTCCCGTGTTTGGGTCGCCAAGAGCAGAAACGTCTGGCACGGCACGCATTGGCACACCACCGCGAATCTGCGAGATGCCGGTTGGAACTACGCCAGCTTGGTACCCCGGTTGGGCGAACAACTGGCTGGTACCGCCACCGCCGCCGTAACTGAACTGAGGTGTTCCCCAAGTGGTTCCGACGAGCCTGGAAACGCCCGTCTCCCAGCCAGTCTCAAATAGGTAGTTGTTGGTTGCGCCAACGGCCAGGCTCGTACCGCCAACGGCCGTGACCCACGGACTAGTAGCGGGCCAGTCTGCAGTGGCATATGCCGGGTTACCAGTTCCGCCGGTCTCATCACCGCCATCACCAGAGGCGAAATAGATACCGATGCCCTCAATGGCCGCCTGAATAAAGGTGTCATTGAGTGGCTTGATTAGACCCTTTGGTAGTGCCTCAGTGTTGAAGCCGTAAGAGTTCGTAACGATGGTTGCTAACTTACGATCGACGACGTGATTGAGTGCGGCATCAATGTCTTGTGAACTATTTGCGGAGCCTACATAAACGATATTTGCGCCAGGCGCCATTGAATGAACAGCTTCAACATCGAGTGTTTCCTCGCCGTACCAACCCTGGGGGCTCTGTGACTTGTTCTGTGGAGCGTTGAAAGTGCCTGGTGCGACAACTTGCTTAAACTGATTTGCAGTAAAGATTGGCTCACCATGCGATGATGCAAATTGATTGGCATCATCGACAATTGTAGGCGAAGCAAAAGCGTCAATGATGGCAACGGTTACACCACTACCATCGTTCCCACTCGCTACAGCCGCTTGGGTTCCGTAGGCACCACGAAGCTGAGTGGGCGTGTATCCCTTTGGTGCAAAGGAATAGTCCGGAGCCGTGGGTAACAAAGTGCCATCGGTTAGCGCAGTGTTAGAAATTCTCTTTTCGCCAAAATAGGCCGACGTTGGATCTGCATTCTGGAACGCTGCGCTAGGCGGCGCGTCGGCGGTGACTTGGTATGAATGAATTAGTTCGGCCGAACCGTCCAGGCCTACGACGCCAGTGATATTCGGCAAGTCAGAAGGAACGCTCAGTTCAGTAGCAGGGGAGTTCAACGTCATCCCTTGATAAACATAGGTGTCGATGGTAGTTGCGAAAGCGGCGTTTGCCTCAGCAACAGTTCCCTTAGCCTGTACGTAGTGATTATTAGTTGGCGTGTAATCGACGGTGAATCCATTGGAGTGAAGCCACTGCTGAACTGCTGTGACATCGGATTGCGATGGTGCAAATTGCTGACGAAATTGCGCAGGTGAGAGGAACTGACCGTATTGAGGATCGCCAGGAGTGCTCACTGCGCGCGCCAAGGCTTCAGCGCCCGAACTATTGGACCAACCAAGGTAGATGCGAAATCCGACTGGTGCGGCGGCATCTGCCACGCCTTTAAAAGCCGCAGAAGCAGCCCAAGGTGGAACGCTCCCTGTGATTGTCGCACGGGCTGATGGCGCTGCGTATGCCGAAAAGCCGAGAGACATGGCGGCAAGAGTGCTCACCGCGACGGTGCCAATTATCAGACGTGAATAGCGGCGCATACGACCATCTCCTGATCAACTGTACGATCAACCTCGAAAAGTGACAGGATCTATCTAATCATCGATCCATTTGGCGATCTATAAAAACCCAAGAAAAATTGGTCGTGTCCTCCGTCATGGGGGCGTCGACGATTACTAAATTCAACTAAATAACTCCGGACTCTGCTTTTACTCGTCTCGTACGGAGCGGAGATGAGGCGAGTTGTCCGAGTCGCTCGCCGATCTCCTGGTAGGAATCAATAGGGAGAGTGAATGGGATTCGCAGATGACGTTCGTGACCGCCATCTGCACCGAATCGCGGCCCAGCAACGATGCTGAGGCCAAAATCCGGCGCATTCGCAGCGAGTTTGCTGCTTACGGCTTCCCCTAAATCCACCCACAACGACAGCCCGCCTTCCGGCGATCGCCACGACCAATTCGACACATGTTGCGTAAGCGCACCAATGAGCGCATCGCGCTGCTCGCGAAGGGACTGGATGCGTTGCGGCAAATAATCATCGTCGTGCGTGAGTAAGTAGGCCGCGATTAGTTGCTCCAGAATCGGAGTCCCTAAATCGACGCTTCGCCGAGTCTGGGTAAGTGATCCGAATTTCTCTAGGTCGGTACGAATCCATCCGACTCTGAGTCCGCCCCAAAATGATTTGCTGGCGGAACCGAGCGAAATAATCTGTCCGGATTTTGCATATGCACTAAGCGGAGCCAACGGCTTGGTGTCTACACCAAGTTCGCGCATGGTTTCGTCTATCACCAGAATGGTTCTGTTCCGCGCAGCGATGGCCGCAAGGCGCTCTCGACCGTCTTCATTAAGCAAAAATCCAGTCGGATTGTGGAAATCCGGGATTAGATAGGCCACTCGTGCGTCTGTCCGTCGCAAAGTGGCGGCGAACATGTCCAGATCCCAGCCTTGGTTTGTCAGCGGCACGGAAACCGGTCGGAGACCAGCTTGACGGATGGCATCAAGGCCATTCGGGTAGGTGGGGTCGTCCACCAGAATTCGATCGCCCGGTTTCGTAAACGCTCTTAGGACCAGGCCTAGGGCGTGCTGAGCGCCGGAGGTCACGTGGATCTGCTCAGCCATCGTCGGCGCGCCTTGCTCCTGGTACCGCTGGGCGATGATCGAGCGAAGCGCTGGCAGCCCGTCGAGGCTGTAGCCGTTGTCCTTGAGATGCCGCGGAAGGTCGTCGGCGGCGGCCTGAACGGCGATGTGCAGGCCGCTAGGCGCCGACGGAGAGGCTTGCCGGAGATCAATCAGGCCAGGCACCGACTCCATCGACACACCACTTGGCGGTTGAGTCGAATCTCCAGGCAGCCGGATCCAACTGCCGGACCCTTGTTGGCTGGCTAGGAACCCGCGCTCGCGAAGCCGGGCATAGGCCTTCGCGACGGTGGCCCGGCTCAAATTCAGGACACTGGCTAGTTCTCGCTCGCTGGGGAGCCGGGTTCGCAACGAGACGCGTCCGTCGAGCACGAGGAGAGAGATTCGAGAGGCCAACGCAACGTATGCGTGCGAGTCGTCGGTCTCCCAGCCCGCAAGCAGTCGGCCGAGGGCCGGCGGGGAAACAACTCGGTCATACGGAAGCATGTAGTCCACCATCTCATAATTGGACTGGTAAAAACAAGCCAATCTGCCCCGGTAATACGGCAGGATACGGACATGATTCTGGCTCCACTCCCCCAAAATGGCGTCCCGCTCGGCCGACGGCTCTCTCAGTTGTACGCGGGCCTCACCCTCTATGGCGCGAGCATGGCCCTAATGATTCGAGGAAATATCGGCCTTGATCCTTGGGATGTTTTTAACCAGGGTTTAACTCGAGTAACTCATTTAAGTTTCGGAACCATCGTTATCGTGAGCGGTTTACTAATTCTGCTTCTTTGGATTCCGCTCCGGCAGCGTCCCGGCGTTGGAACGATCAGCAACGTTTTTGTGATCGGCATTGCGGTAGATGCATTTCTGCGGGTCGTTCCGGATTCTTCCTCGGGTTACGAAAGCGCAATCCTGCTCCTGTCGGGAGTTTTTCTAAATGGTCTGGCGGGCGCGCTCTACATTGGAGCAGGACTCGGCCCTGGACCTCGCGATGGACTGACGATCGGACTCGTTGATCGCACCGGAAAATCAATCCGATTGATTCGCACCATCATCGAACTCAGCGTTCTTGCAATCGGTTGGGCAATGGGCGGCACGGTAGGCATCGGAACCGTTGCCTACGCCTTATTGATAGGTCCAATTCTTCACGTGCTGCTACCTCGTTTCACCTTGAAGAGCCGCGAGAGTGTCGAAATTCAAAGCGAAATTATTGAGACTAATCTCGCCTAACTCTGGTCCTCGTTCTCATTCGAGTCGTCGCGCACTACTGCAATGGTGCACTCACTCAGCAATGCAGCAATCGCACTCACCGCGGCAAGCGGGGGCGCGAGTAGCGCCCCAGCTACGCCAAGCGTCAGTGGTATCTCGACCACCGTCTTGCCCTCTTTGTTCTTGATGATTACCCGTCGGACATTGCCTTCGGCTACAAGAGACTTGACCTTTGCAACCAGGTCGTCCCCTTTTACCTTGAACTCCTCGTAAATCTTGGACATATGACTCGACCTCCGGGATCGTTATGTCTTCACCTCACTGTACGCCTCGGCTGGGAAGGAGAAAACGTGGCAGCCAATCGCAGCCGTTTCATCGATCACCTGTCCGCTGAGATCGCAAAGCTACCGCGCGACCCTTACCTTCGGGTCGCCGTCGATGGGCGTGATGGCTCTGGGAAAACCACCTTCGCAGATCAACTGGCAACGGCCTTGCTAGGTCGCGGACAGGCTGTGATCAGAGCCACCATTGACGATTTTCACCACCCAAGTGCCATCCGGTATTCACGAGGGAAGGACAATGGCAGTTACCGAAGAGGTGTCTTTGATCTCTTCGCGGACTCACCTCACCTACAGCCACTGGAAAAGGCGGTCACCGGATCGATCCTGTTGATAGATGGCATCTTCTTGCATCGGCCGGAGTTGATTCGGTGGTGGAACTACTCCATCTGGCTTGAGGTAAAACCCGAAGTCAGTTTTTCGAGGATGAAGATTCGAGACGGCATTGCCTCTGCGGACCCAATGGCAAGAACGAATATCAGATACCACCAGGGCCAACAGATCTATATCGACGAAGTTCGACCGCAGCAACAGGCAACGCGGGTCGTCGACAACGATGACTTTGCCTTCCCGAAAATTCTGGCCTAAACGTTTTCGAGATCCTCGAAGTAGAAAAACAATTCTGGGTCGCCCTCATCTATCCCCGTGAGCGTTCCAGCAAAGTGCCAGTCATCGTTTGTTAGCAGAGTGCGCATAGCCGAGTTAGATTCGTTCGTGGAAATCCATACCTTTCCCCGAGTAGCAGTCACTGTCCACCTGAGCAAAGACCTAGCGATTCCACGACGCTGGTACGAGGGCGTCACGACAAGCAATTCAACAAAGTCACACCCAAAGAAATGATTTGGCAACGTCAGCAGGCAACGCCAACCGAGCTCTCCCACCAATGCTCATAACAGGTCTCCCCCAACTGACGGAGCAGCCGCGCGAGCCCGCAGATAACTTCGGATCAGCGGTGGAAAGGCGGCGCCAGAGAGCACGAAGAAGGCCGCTAGAATCACCCAGCCCACTCTTCCCATTGCGATTGCCGTGGAGGTGACAAAAACCGGCCCATAGACCATGCCAATCCCGCCGCCCATCGAATAGACGCCTTGATACTGACCCTGGAGGTGTTCAGGGGCCATTCCATATCCGATCCCCCAGGAGGCCGAGACGCTGAGCAATTCTGCAGTTACATCTACTGCAGACCCAACCAGCAAGATCAGGCAGGCAAGCACTGGGTTGAGCCCTTGCGCTATCGCATAAATCAGGCAGGCCAGCGCCATATAAAACCCAGATCGGCGTCGGATATTTGCCGCGTTCTGCAAATCACCAGTTCCCTTGCTCATTCGAACCTGTAGCAAAACGATCGCGCTGGTGTTAACCACCATGAGAACGGCCACCCACCATCGCGGCGCACGTGTGTATTGGATGATCCAGAGCGGAATCCCAACGCCCTGCACAACCGCCTGCACCGAAAGACAACTACCAAGAGCCGATGCAATGAGAAAGTGATGGTCCCGGAGAACCACTAGACGCGGCCCGGTCTTCGTCTCGCTCGTTGGCGATAGCGGCACCATTTCCGGTATCTGCAGTATTAACACCGCAGCAATAATAAAAGTGGCGGCATTGACCAGAACCATTGCGACGTATAGGGATCGAGTATCTGCAGCAAGAGCCACACCAGCGATGCTGAAACCAATCCCCATCCCCAAGTTGCTCACCGACCGTTGAAACGCACGTACGCGAACTCGCTCTTCCCCTACTCCGAATCGAGCCATGAAGGCCATTCGCACGCTACCGCCAGCGCTGCCGGCGAGCGAGCCCAGAATGCTTACCGCCAGAAAGGTGGAAAATGAATGCACCAAAACGAAGGCACCCATAGATAGACCTTCAACCGACAGAAAAAGGGCAGCTAGTTTTCGGGGATCGTGACGGTCTGCCAGGTGCCCAGCCGGGACGTTGGCGATCAACCCCGCTGCGGCCGCGATGCCAAACCCGAGAGCCACTTGATGGTTTGTTAAGCCAACCGAGCGCGTAAAGAAAATCACGCTAATTGCAAAATAGAGCCCGTTGCCGATGGTGTTGCTCAACGTCACCTTGGTCAGCGTCCGAATCGGACCCCGTTCCGGAATTGCCGCATGCCTGAACCTCTCCCATCTGGGCCTCGGAAAATCAGGCAGGAACATGTGTGGCAGCCTATAGGCTCTGTTGTCATGCTTCGCGAAGTTCAACCACCCGATTTCGCAGTTTTTTTTGATCATCAACTGGACCCTGTTTCAAACTGGCAGGTTGCGTTTACACATGAGGATCCAACAGACTGGGATGCGTTCAATGCTCACTTTGCCAGAGCGCTCGATGACGAAACGGTGCTTATGCGCAAGATCGTGGTCGAGGAGGGAATCGCGGGTTATCTGACCAAATATGATCTAGATGGTGAGCCCCAAATCGGTTTCGTTTTAGGACCAGAATATTGGGGTAAGGGAATCGCGACACAGTCTCTACGCGAGTTCTTGGAGATAGTGACAGTTCGGCCCGTCTACGCAAGGACCGCCTTTGACAACCACGCCTCCATGAAAGTTCTACAGAAGACGGGTTTCGTACGCACCTCTGAGGGCCAATATTTTTCCAATGCAAGAGGCGTCGAGATCGTTGAAATTCTTTGGACTCTGCCCGACGAACGGACCGTAGAATTCCATCATGAGTAGCGACGACATCGAAGGCATCGGAACTGTCTCAATTCGCGAAGTCGACGACTCCGTTCCTAGACCTCAGTCTCCTAGCGAATATGACGATTGGGGTGAGATGGTTCAGGAGGCCGCCGCATTACGGATCGCACACTGGCTAATTGAATTCACAAAGCCAACCGGTGAGGTAATCCCGGTTGGAAATCTTTCTGGACACTCGGTTTGGTATGGACCGACGGCTGGTTCACGTGCCATGAATATCGGAATTAACCTGCTAGATACCCATCGAGGATTCGGCATTGGGGCGATAGCCCAGCGGTTGCTGGCAGAGGAACTTCACAATCAAGGAATCGTCCGGGTGGAAGCGCAGACCGATGTCGAAAATATTCCCGAACAGCGAGCTCTCAATAAGGCAGGATTTGCCTATGAAGGAACCCTCAGAAAGGCCCAGAGCAGACGCAGTGGCGTGCACGACATCCAGGTCTGGTCTCATATCGGGATGGCTGAATGAGCGCCTTTGCGTAACCGGTCCCTTACCTATAGAACATCGGGCCCTCATACTTGTTACCGGCGAGTACGGTTTTCTGCGGATGGAAGCTGAGCAGCTCGCCCACCCAAGGCTTTGGTCTGGTTTGACTCGCACATATTGGCATGGATCGATTAGCTGGATGCGGCCTGAAATACGACGACGATTTCAAACACACACATTTAAGCAACCTTCAAAAAAAACAAAACATTTTTTCGCCGATTCCGTGATTAATTTAACATCATTACTTTTCGGTCCGAGTGGCCTCTTCAACCTTGCTGAACTGGGCAAACACTTTGTCATGAAATCTGACTGTTGCTCAACTGTCGTGACAATTGCCTTTCAGTGTGTACAGGTTGCGTAAAAGTGGAATCATGGCACCGGAACCTCGTATATATTTTCCACCTTCACATACAAAGCCGTTCGTCGAGCGGCTTTTATAAATATCCAGAACAAGGGGTTGAGCCCAATCGCTACAAAATACGTCTCTCCTGAAGAGTCAATGAACTGGTTGCGCGCAACGATGAAGAAGCGTGGCTTTACCTTGAACAGCCTGGCTGATGAAATCGGAATCAACAAGGGAAATATTTATCGATACTTCACCCAGCAACAGCGACCACGTATTGACGTTGTCCCGATTCTCTGCGATGCCCTCAAAGCAACGCCAGCAACGTTGCTTATCCAACTTGGAGTTATGCCAAAGGTTCGCTAATGAGCAGCCGCGAGCAATGTCCTATTGCTCGCGGTGCTCTGGCATCTCACGCCTTGGAAAAACAACTGGCAATCCGTCGAGGCTCTTCAACACATCTATCCCACCACCAAATGTGCGCAAAAGATCAACCCCATTTGCGACGTCGTTTGCAGCCCCCTCTACGACAATGCTTCCGTGATCCATCACGACAAATTTGTCTGCATACATTCCAGCCAAAGTGATGTCATGCATCGTCGAAAGGACAGTGACTCCTTCACGCCTGCGCCGATCAATCACGTCTAACACGGCAATCTGCCGGTGCAAATCGAGGGCACTCGTTGGCTCATCCAGGAGCAAGACCAGAGACTCCTGAGCTAGGGCTCGGGCAATAACGCAGCGTTGGAATTCACCGCCGGAAAGAGACGTGATCGCCTGATCCGAGTTGTCGTCCAAATTCAGTTCCTCAAGCAGATCTGCGACAACCTTAACTCCCCGAGAATCGGTTCGGGCCGGACCGAACGGAAATCGTCCCAACCCGACATATTCTGCGACGCTCATACCCTCTGGAACTCCCGGCCGCTGCGAGACGTAAGCAACTCGACTCTGATGGCTTCCCGTCACCTTCTGGCCGTCGACTCGAATGCGCCCTGAGTGTTTTAACCCGCCAATAACACTTCGGAGAAGCGTGGTCTTGCCGGCTCCATTAGGTCCAATAAGACAGGTCCATCCACCGGACATAATGTGGAGATCCACACCATTCACAATGGTGTGCCCACCCAGGCGAACAGTGACGTCCTCAAAATCGATCATGTCAATCCCCTGCCACGCGCGCGTAGGACAAAGAGGAAAAACGGTGCGCCGACAAAGGCGGTGATAACACCAATCGGCAACTCTGCGGGCGAGACAATCGTTCTTGCACCAAGATCTGCAAGAACCAGAAAGGCGCCACCAGCAACTGCGATTGTTGTGATTGCCCGGCTGGTGGCTCGGTGAGTCATCGAACGAATTAAGTGCGGAACCACGATTCCAACAAAACCAATCAAGCCACTAGCGGCAACGGCGGTCGACGTGGCCAAAGTGGCGGTCAGAATTACCATCAATCGCAAGCGTCCTGGATTTACGCCCAGCGATCGTGCCTCGTCGTCGGAGAGCATCAGCGCATCCATTCGGCGCGAAAGAATATGGAGCGTAGCTAGAGCGGCAATTATGTACGGAGCGACGTCGCGTACCGAGGTCCAACCTGCACCGTTTAATTGTCCAAGGATCCACGAATAAACGGGCCTTAGCACGGCAGTGTTGCGTTGTTGCAGATAGGTCTGAATCGCCGTGGCAAAGGCGCCAAATGCGATGCCAGCCAGAATGACGGTGACTGGATCACGACCATGAGCCCCAGCGAGCATCAAGGTGGCACCGACTGAAATAACGCCTCCGACGAAAGCAAAGATTGGAACCGACGGAGTAACACCTGGACTTCGTCCGATAAAGGCCAAGGTCGCCCCAAGCCCAGCCCCAGCGGCAACTCCGAGCAGATACGGATCGGCAAGTGGATTCCGAAAGACGGTCTGATATGCGGCTCCGCTTGCGGCCAGAGCGGCACCCACGAGGGTGGCCAGCACCACTCGAGGCAGACGCAACTGAAGGAGAATGACGCGATCGGTTCCAGTTAGCCCCCCATGGATCCCGAAGATGGTGCGCAGAATTTTCGACAGGCTAAGTGATACTGGACCGAACGTAACTCCCATAACTAAAGCCACAGCCAGCACCGCCAATGCGACGGTCATAGCCAACGGCGACCGCAACCGATCTGGCGAAGTGCCAGATCGGTGCGACTTGAACCGTCTACTTCCCAAAATGAGCAATCACCTTTGCGATGAACTCGTAGAAATTCACAATCCGAGGACCCCAACGAGAACTGATATCTGAAGGAATGGAAAATACGTGGTTGCCCCGAACTGCCTTCAAGGTACTAAAGCCGGCGCGAGCTTTAACCGAAGCCGGACTTTCACCGTATTGAGCATCGGCCAAGAAGATCAGATCTGGGTTAGACGCGACGACGTACTCAGAACTCAGTTGTGGGTACCCACTCTGATCCGCCGCGACCGCTGCATCTGCGATATTCCAAAGTCCGAAATCGGAGTACACGCTGCCGATGAAGGTCTTGGATGTCGCGGTGTACAGCGTGTTGTCCAACTCATGGAAGAACGTCAATCTGTTGCCTTTGCCCTTCGCGCTGGCTATGGCGACCGCAATTCGCTTCTTCATGTTTGTGACCAGCTTGCTAGCTCGCTTGGCGTGTCCCGTGGCTGTGCCAAGTGCCAGGATTTGCGAGTAGACGTCAGCCAATTTATTCGCAGCTGGCTCATTCATTGTCTTGATCCTTAGCCTGCCAAGTCCCGTGCTCAACGTGACGCCGCTCGACGTGTCATAGGCGTCAATCACCAAATCAGGGTGCATTGCAGCAATTGCCTCGAGGTTTGGCGTGAAGCCAGACAGTTTGGAGTGTGGCGCTTTCGCTGGGTAGGTGGACTGGTCGTCGACGGCGATAACTTGCTTGCCCGCTCCGATCGCAAAAAGCATCTCGGTCGCCGTGGGCGAAAGCGAAATGATGCGCTTGGGCGACGACTTGATTGTCACCATACCCATCGCAGTTTTAATTTTTACTGGAAACGGCTTATGCCTGGACGCATTTGCGCTCGGCAGAATTAGGGCTGAAATGGCTAAGCCCATAGCGATGCCGATTGCCATGACCTTTTTTGAACTGCGGTACATAAAAAACTCCCCCACTTGGTGAGGGAGGAAGTTTGGGGCGAAAAGCGTACGAGACCAACTGCGTCGCTTAACGACCCGACCTTCCTCCGAGGTCGGAAACGTTGACGACTGCGAAAGGCGACCTGGCTCGCCCCTTGCGGGGTTTACAGTTGCGGGAACAGCACCGGGATTAAACCGGAATTCGCTGACGCAGTCCCACCCGCTTTTAGCGGGCAGTTCGAAACCTAGCACGAGTAGTCTGCGGGAGTGAATTATGCCGCGCACTTTGACGTTGACCCGGGGTATCTGAACACGGCAAGTTTGGGCGCTCCCCCGCGGGCCACCGCCGTGGAGTTGGACGAAATCTTAGAAGGTTGGCGCCACGGCCGGCTCAATGCGACTGACTTTGACGAGCATGTAACGCGAGCCAGAAGCGCCTGGGCCAAGATCTCCGCAGTTGAGCCTGAGAATGTCGCAATTGGAGCTAGCGCCTCGAGTCTTATCGGCATCGTCGCAGCTTCTTTGCCTAATGAGACAAGAGTCTTGATCGCCGAAGGTGATTTCACCTCCGTAATTTTTCCCTTCCTGGTGCAGGCACGCAGAGGGGTAACCATAAGAGAAGTGCCCTTGTCCGAATTGATCGAATCGATTGACGATTCCGTTGATCTTGTCGCAGTGAGCGCAGTTCAATCCTCAGATGGTCGGCGCGTTGACCTTGATCAACTGGCTCAGCGTGCCAATACCTTCTGCGTCAAAGTTTTGCTTGACACCACTCAATCCTGCGGCTGGCTCCCGCTAGATGGATCACGCTTTGATTACACGGTGTGCGCCGCGTACAAATGGTTGCTCTCTCCCCGGGGTGTAGCTTTCATGTCTGTGCAACCACAATCCCTTGGATCACTCGTGCCACATGCAGCCAATTGGTATGCAGGTGAAGATATTTGGAATTCAATTTATGGCTCCCCACTTCGACTAGCAGAGAGAGCGCGGCGCCTAGACACATCTCCCGCCTGGTTTTCCTGGGTTGGCGCTGCAACATCGCTTGAATTTCTCGCCCAACTCGACACAAATCATATTTACGAGCACAACGTCGCTCTTGCCAATTCGCTGCTGGCGAAACTGGGGCTTCCTGCGCAAGATAGCGCGATCATCACACTAGAACACCCAAACGCAACCGAACTCCTGAAACGGGCTGGGGTAAGAACGGCAGTTCGAGCGGGAAAGGTTCGAGCCTCTTTCCACCTTTACAACGATGAAGAAGACGTCGATATGGCGGTACTTGCCCTCACCTAAGGACGTTCGTTCTCTTCGAAATTAAACCCAATTAGGCTCGATGCCAACGCAGTGGATGAGCGTCCTCCTCTCGGACGATTTCTCCTTTTGCCTCGAGGTCCAACTGGACGCTTTTGATCCACCAAGCCGATTTCTCACCGTTCGGGAAGAGATGTTCCGGCAAGTGATATGCGGCTTCTCCACGCAATTGAATCTGAGTGAGACCCGGAGGTCTCTTGGGCAAGACCTTGAAAAGTGCCGTCTTGACTGCGTCATATTTGGCCGCATCGAGGTTCCTCACCATCTCGGGATGATTCGCATTAAAGACGGGGACTTTGGCAGCTTTCTTTCCGGTGGTCATGTCTTCAATCGTATCCCTATATATTTTTTCAGCACTTCGGCGCTGGTCCTTGCGCCATTCACAATCAGACCTGCAGTTTCGATCGCCGTGACAGCGACATCGGATAGACGTACGCTCTAGATAACTAGGATATCTCCTATACAAGAACGGATAGCCATGACCTCTCAACCCGATGAGCGCACACCGCTCGAGATCTATGGCACCGATCTGACCGAGCGAGCTCGTGATGGGAAATTGGACCCCGTCATCGGACGCGATAGCGAAATTCGTCGGGTCGTCCAGGTGCTTGCCAGACGAACGAAGAACAATCCAGTTCTCATTGGTGAACCAGGAGTTGGGAAGACCGCAGTAGTCGAAGGACTTGCGCAACGGATAGTCGCTGGCGATGTGCCCGATTCTCTTCGCAATAAACGACTGATTTCCTTGGATCTTGGCGCCTTGTTGGCCGGAGCGAAATACCGAGGTGAATTTGAAGAACGGCTCAAAGCAGTCCTTAAGGAGATCCAGGAGAGCGAAGGACAAATCGTCACCTTTATCGACGAACTACATATGGTCGTCGGCGCTGGATCAGGTGGCGAAGGTTCGATGGACGCTGGCAACATGCTGAAACCGATGCTCGCGCGTGGCGAACTCCGCCTGATCGGAGCAACGACCCTCGATGAGTACAGAGAACGAATTGAAAAAGATGCCGCTCTTGAACGACGATTCCAACAGGTGTTTGTTGGCGAACCCAGCGTCGAAGACACCGTGGCAATTCTGCGCGGATTGAAGGAGAAATACGAGGCGCACCACAAGGTGGCCATTGCCGATAGCGCCCTGGTTGCCGCTGCGCAACTTTCGGATCGATATATTACGTCTCGCTTCCTTCCTGACAAAGCGATAGACCTAATAGATGAGGCCGCCTCGCGCCTTCGGATGGAGATTGATTCCTCCCCAGTTGAAATCGATCAGTTGCAAAGAAGTGTTGACCGGATGCGGATGGAAGAGTTTGCGCTTGGACGTGAGTCTGACGCGGCAACCCGGGAGAGGTTAAGCCGTCTGCATGGCGAATTGACCGCAAAAGAGACAGAGCTCAAACAATTGCGAAGCCGCTGGGAGAGCGAAAAGGCTGATCTGGATCGAATTGGGCTGATCAAAGAGCGAATTGATAGCGCTAGAGGATCCGCGGATCGCAAACAGCGTGATGGGGATTTTGAGGGTGCTTCAAGACTTCTCTACGGCGATATTCCAGCACTGGAGCGTGAACTCGCGGAACTCTCATCGTCGACGCAGGTGCGAGAGGCGATGGTTAAAGAGGAAGTGAGCCCTCAAGACATTGCAGAGGTCATCAGCGCTTGGACGGGAATTCCCGCTGGACGCCTACTAGAAGGACAGGCAGAGAAGTTGCTCCGAATGGAGGAGGAGTTATCCGGCTCCGTAGTGGGCCAGCAGGAGGCCGTACGTACTGTGAGCGACGCGGTTCGTCGCGCTCGTGCCGGCGTAAGCGATCCCGACCGCCCCACTGGCTCGTTCCTCTTCCTAGGCCCAACTGGCGTTGGCAAAACCGAACTGGCTAAAACTTTGGCGGCGTACCTGTTCGACGACGAGCACGCGATGGTGCGAATCGATATGAGCGAGTACGGCGAAAAACATTCAGTTTCACGGCTTGTGGGTGCTCCTCCCGGTTATGTTGGCTATGAAGAAGGCGGGCAACTAACAGAGGCGGTGCGTCGCCGACCGTACTCGGTCATACTCCTTGATGAAATCGAGAAGGCGCATCCAGAAGTCTTTGATGTTTTGCTCCAAGTGCTCGATGACGGGCGGCTAACCGATGGCCAAGGGCGCACTGTTGATTTTAGGAACACGATTTTGATTCTCACCTCTAACCTTGGCTCGATCTACTTGGTCGATCCCGATTTCACGCGAGATGAGGGCCACCGAAAGGTCATGGACTTGGTCCGCTCGTCGTTTAAGCCTGAATTCATAAATCGCCTAGATGAAATAGTGATCTTCAATTCCTTAGCCGCCGCGGACTTGGCTCAAATAGTCAAAATTCAATTGGCAAGACTTCAAACGCGCCTAAGTGAGCGACGGATCACCATCGAATTATCTGAGCCCGCAATTGAGTGGCTGGTGAACCACGGCATTGATCCGTTATACGGCGCTAGGCCGCTGCGCCGGCTGATTCAATCGGCAATCGGCGATGAATTAGCCCGGGGAATCTTGAGCGGAAAGTTCGTCGACGGTTCCCATGTCGCAATTTCACTCGATCCAAATACCGATGAATTGCGTTTTGAGACCACAGGGCATGCCTGAGGAGTCGTAACTATCCATCCAGCAAGCCAGCGCGTACCCTGAATATGTGACCGAGGATCAGAGACCAACTGTGCCAAGACTGCGTGGCGCGCTGCATCTCATAATGTCACCGCTGGCCTTTGTGGGCGGAGTTTTCATGATCGCCACCGCAGCCTCACTTAGCGGACGAATCTCAGCTTCGGTCTACACCATCACTGCCGTAGTTCTCTTTAGCGTCAGCGCGATCTACCACCGTGGCAAGTGGAGTCCGCGCGTTAAGGCAATCCTTAGGCGAGCTGATCACGCGAATATCGCCCTACTCATCGCCGGGAGCAACACGCCTTTTGCGGTGCTGCTGCTCCCCCGGCATTCGGCTTTAATTCTTCTGATCACGATCTGGAGTGGCGCAATCTTGGCCGCCCTCTTCAGACTCTTCTGGCTCGGCGCTCCACGTTGGCTATACGTTCCGATCTACCTAGCCCTCGGTTGGGCCGGCGTCGCATATCTACCATCCTTCTGGCGCACAGGTGGAGTCATAGTCGTCGTTCTGATTGCCCTCGGCGGACTCTTGTATTCGGCCGGCGGAATTATCTACGCTCTGAAGAAGCCAAACTTTTCGCTCAGGTGGTTCGGATTCCATGAACTCTTCCATGCTTTCACAGCAGCCGCTTTCATCTCGCAGTTTGTCGCCGCTTTCATAGTGGTTCTTCGCCCCGTTTAGTTGCTCTCCTCATCCTCAATTTCGAGATAATCAGCTTCTTCAGGCTCATCAATAACCTCGCCCAGCGATAACTGGGTTACGACGCCATCAATGGGCGCGGGGTATTCGAGATCATCGAGTGCGCCGGCATAACGCTTCAGGTTGAGCGCCTGTGGACGTACCCGTGCCGTTAGGGAGCTCCCAAATTTATTGAAATTATCGACGGCGGAGTTTAGGTTCTTACCCGCTTTCGCGAGGTGATCGAACGAGACGATCAACCGTTTGTAAAGCTCAGCGCCGGCCGCACCGATCTTCTTGGCGTTTTCCGCCTGATCAACTTCGCGCCAGGTGTAGGCAGCAGATTTCAACACCACGAGCAACGTCGACGGTGTGGCTAGAACCACTTTGTTTCGGTACGCGTAGTCGAGCAGTTCGCCATCTGTGGCCAGGGCATCTGTAACGAAATGTTCGCCTGGTACGAACATGACCACATAATCAGGGCTCTGGCCGAGCATTTCCGAATACTTCTTCGACGCCAGTCGCGCGATATGCGCCTTGACTGCCTTCGCATGTTCGCCAAGATGACGTTCTTTCGAGCCGTGATCGGTCTCTTCTGCCGCTCTACGGTAGGAGATGAGCGACACCTTGGCATCAACCGCGATTTGTCCGCCGCCGGCAAGCTTGATCACCATGTCAGGACGCTTTAGTGATTCATCGTCCGAAAACGATTCCTGCTCCTCGAAATCGACGTGTTCAAGCATGCCTGCGTAATCGACAATATTGTGCAGCGTTAGCTCGCCCCAGCTACCGGCATGCCGATTAGAAGAAAGGGTCGTGTTGAGAGATTTGGTCGAGAGGTCGAGAGCTTCGGTGACGGTCTTCAGTGATGAGTACTCCTGCCCAACGACAGTGTTCTTCTCGTCAACGAATTTGCGTAGTTTTTCAAGTTCTTGCTTGACCGGTTCGAGCAGGTTCCCAACCGCACTCTTCTGCGCCAGTGAGTCCTGGTTTAGTTCCTCGCGAGCACTCTGAACCGCTTGATGAGCGAGAGTTCGCATCGCTTCGGCCTGATCTCCGATAGCGATTTCCTTGTCGGCAAGTCGGGCTTCCAACGAAGTTTTCTCAGCCACCAAAGTGGCAATTCTCGGCGAATAGCGGAGCGCCGAAATGCCAATCCCTGCCGCTAGCCCCGCTGCAACAACCAGAATCCCGATGAAGATTTCGACAGCCATGACGCAGACTCTATGCCGATCCTGTGACAGGCAGGACTAACGACGCTCGAAAATGGTACGCCCGCGCAGGTAGGTAGCATCAAGCTGAAGTTCGGAAACTTGCTCAATGTTCATCCGTCGCGGGTCGTTTTGAAGAACAATGAAGTTTGCCGACATCCCCGTCCGTAACGAACCCCACTCCTGCTCCGCGAAGGCTTGGTAGGCCACTCCTGACGAGTAAGCGGCGAGTGCTTCCTCAATCGTAAGAGCCTCGTCTAGCAACCAGCCGAGCTCCTGCGGGTCGGTGCCGCTCTTGCGATGGACGGAAGTGGGAAGTCCTTCAAGTGGGATTGGCGTCGACACCGGCCAATCGCTGCCGAAAGAGAGCCTGGCTCCGCTGGCCAGCAGCGAGCGCATCCGATACTGCTGGCCAGAACGGGTTTGGCCAATTCGAGGTGAGCAGAGAACGTCCTGCTCACGATCGAGGCAGGTCCAGACCGGGGTGAAGTTTGCAATAACGCCGAGGGCGGCAAAACGCGGCAGATCTTTCTCGTCGACCAGTTGTGCGTGTGCGATTACCGGACGGCGAAGTTTGGCGGGGTTGGAATTGATTACAGATTCAATTGCATCAAGCGCCATCCGTACTCCGCCATCTCCAATCGCATGGATATGGAGTTGGAAGCCAGCGTCGTCGGCAGCCTGAGTTGCCCGAACCAGTTCCTCTCGCTTCCAGACTGGCATGCCATGCCAGTCTGGTTCATCGAGGTAAGGATCGAGTAAGAGCGCGGTGCCTCCCTCGATCACGCCATCGGCAAAAAACTTGATTGTTCGACCAGTCATTCGGTTCTGATTGCTGCTGCCTTGGATCTCGGTACGCACCTGCTTGAAGTATTCAAAATCCTCAATCCACGTATTCGGATCGGCCCGGAAGGCTAGATCGACATCTTGAAGCAGGGCCCCAGCCGAACTGGTAGCCAAATAGATCTCGCTCATCCCAGGGTCAATCCAGGCGTCCTGCCACCAAGTAACTCCCCCCGATGCCATTTTTCTTGAGGCCGCACCAAGTGACTCAATCTCCTCAGCCATGGTTCGGAGTGGCACCTTGGCCAGGATCAAATTGGTTGCATCCCATTCGCGGAAGGTCCCGCGAGGCTGACCGCCGGCAAATCGTTCGATGATTCCCGTCTCACAATCTGGAGTAAAGCGATCAACGCCAGCGCGTCGCATCGCCTCGCTGTTCACCCAGATTGTGTGGTGATCTGTCGCATGCAGTACGACAGGTCGATCAGGAACCGCAGAATCCAACCAAGCTGCATCGAAAGTTCCGTTGACCCCAAGAGTTCGATCGTAGGTGCCCCCGACAATCCATTCGATCCCAGGGTTCTGGCCAGCAAAGTCGGCCACCGCTTTGACAATCGAATCGATGTCTTTCAATCCGGTCGTTTTTGGGCCAACCATCTCGCGTCCGGCGAAAAGCGGATGAGAGTGCCCGTCGCCGAAGGACGGCAGCACCGCAGCGCCCGCCAGATCCACCTCGCACTCAAAATGGCCCGAAGGTGGCACGAACCGGCCACCTCTGACCCCAAAATCTCGCACCCCATCAGCGCGTTTGGCGTTACGAAATATGGTCGAAAAGTCGGCGTCTGGCACGTAGGCAGAATAGGGTGTCCCCATGCTCGCATCCGCATTAGACAGCATCCGACTTTTTCTCCACGTCATTGGCGCCACGATTTGGGTTGGCGGGCAACTGACGCTGGCCGCACTGGTTCCGGTCCTTCGCGCAGTAGACCCAACCCTGCCGAAGAAGGCAGCCCGGGCCTTTAACAAGATCGCTTGGCCGGCTTACGGGCTACTTATAGTCACTGGCATTTGGAATGTCGCCAAAGCGCCGGCCGATGCCACTTCTAGTTACCACACAGCACTCGCGATCAAAATGATGGTGGTCGCGCTCTCCGGAGTCGCTGCCTACCTTCACAGCAAAGCCAAGAGCACCCCAGCACTTGCCATTTGGGGGGCGCTAAGCGGCCTCAGCGCGCTAGGGGCGACCTATCTCGGGGCATTGCTAGCCGGTTAACACCCGACGGGCTGTACTCCTTTTTATAACTCATTTATCGCGCAACGCCTTTTTTAGGGCCTCACGGTCTCGCGTGTAATCCTCGAGAGATATTTCGCCACGAGCGAAGCGCGCATCCATAATCTCCAAGGGCGCAGGACCTGCTTCTGAATGCCAATTTCGGCCGTGGTCGTGCGGTGCATGATGATTGGTGCTCATTAGTTGACGCACGACCCAGACTGCCAAGAGTACGAACACGATCATCATCAGGGCGCCGCCGATCATTCCAAAGGCGTTCGCGCCCTGATTTCCGTATTGCCAATCCATCATCTTCGGCACCTGCTCTCATTATGTTGCCATTGGTTATCAACCTACGCCGATATTGACCAAGAATGGAAAGAATCCGGAACTGAGGAAAATCTCACAGCATCTGCGCAGCACCGCTTAAGGGGTAATAATCAGCGTCGGTGTGGCACTATCGGTACATGAGTTCTCGCTTGGCCAAAGGCGCGGCCAACCTGGCCATCATCTTTCTCGCGCTTTTCAACTCGACACCTGCTCTGGCTGTCGCATCCACGCCACTGGCACTGAGCCAAACATCCAGTGCTACACCGACTCCAACCGCATCAAATTCGGAAACTGAAAATGGGGACCACCAGCCCAATCTTGGTGATGATGTTCCTGGATCCCACGAATTCGGTGAACACCGAAACATTCTTGACGATGTAGGGGGTCTGGTTGCCCTTGGGGCAGCGGTCTTGATCGGCGCCGCTACTGCGATTTTAGTACTTCGCTCTCGTCGCAACAGTTCGATGTATTAGGAGTATCTCTTGCAAAAAGGCATCAAATCTCTTTTCATAGCCTTGTTCCTGGTTTCTTACGCAGCTGCACCAGCCTTTGCGCACAGCACTATGGTCTCGATGAATCCGCCGAAGGACTCGGTGCAGACCGTCGCACCGACCCAGGTGGTTATTACTTTTGATGAAGCGCTTACCAGCAGCGGGGCGGGTCTTACCGTTACAGCACCCGATGGAGTTCGCGTTGATCTGGGAAATGCCAAGGTAGCCAACACAAATCTTTCTGTGGGCGTTGGCCCGATTACGCTAAATGGACGTTACGTCGTTAACTATCGGGCCGTGAGCGCCGATGGTCATCCCGTCGAAGATAGCGTTGGATTCACAATTCGAATTCCATCACTGACAGCCACGGCCAAACCTTCAGTTGCTGCCACCGGAGAATCTGAATCTGGGGCAAGTAATGGCGAAGGCGGTTCGGGCGATGGGAATTCCCGCCTAATCCTTATCTATCTGGGAGTTCTCGTCCTTGCCGTTGGGGTCGCCACGCTCTGGTCAAGGCTAGGCAAACCGCGCGCGTAGAATCCCTTCATGATCACTTTTTACGGAGCAGGCTGGTGCGGAGATTGCCGAAGATCCAAACGATTGCTTGACGAACTTGGCGTGACGTACAAATACATTGATGTTGAGAAAGACGAGTCAGGTTTAGAAAAGATCATGAAGATCAACAATGGGATGCAGTCGATTCCAGTAATTGTCTTTTCTGATGGAACGCATCTCACTGAGCCGAGCGACCCAACGCTCCGCGCAAAACTCGCGAAGCTGGGACAACTTGAAAAATAAGGCAAAGTCAATCACGGAGTTACTCGGACGCCCTTGCCGACAACTACGATGCCCCCTTCTGAGACCGTAAACCGTTCCCGGTCTCGATAGAGGTCGACTCCTATTTGAGCTCCTTCTTCAACAATAACGTTCTTGTCTAAAATTGCTCGTCGCACAACAGCATTGGGACCAATTCGCACTGAGGGCATGAGCACGCTGCCTTCCACAAATGCCCCTTCTGCCACCATGACGTCATATGAAGACACGGTTCTAGCCACATGTGCGCCGGCAATGATCGAGCCTGCCCCGACAATCGAATCTTGAGCTATACCCCCTTGGCTAAATTTTGCCGGCGGCAACGATGGTGGATTAGTTAAGAGTGGCCATTCGCGGTTGTAGAGATTGAAGACCGGGTGGACCGACACCAGATCCATGTGGGCATCAAAATAGGCATCTAAAGTTCCGACATCTCGCCAGTAACCCTTATCTCGCTCAGTCTCACCGGGAACTTTATTTTTGGAGAAGTCGTAGGCCTTTGCCAGTCCCGCCTTTGTGAGCATTGGAATTATATTCGCGCCGAGATCATGGCGAGAAGTCGAATCCTCAGAGTCTGTCTGCAGAGCCTCTTCCATGACCAATCGCTCAAAGATGTAGTTTCCCATCGAAACGAACGCATGTTCCGGATCACCTGGGATCGGAGGTGGATTGCTCGGCTTTTCGTGAAAACCCTTGATTGTTATGCCGTCTTCTGCAAGTTCAATCACCCCGAATTCACTGGCCGAGCCAAGCGGAACCTTGATGGCCGCGATGGTGATTCCAGCACCAGTCTCTAAATGCTGATCAAGCATCTGAGATGGATCCATGCGATAAACGTGATCCGCACCAAAGACCAGAATATGTTCTGGCCCTTCATCTTGGATCAGATTGAAGTTCTGCAAAATGGCATCTGCGCTCCCCGTATACCAGCGAGGACCAAGCCGCTGCTGGGCAGGAACTGGGGTTATGTAGTTATTCAGAAGCGTGGACAGACGCCAGGTCATTGTGATGTGTCGGTCCAGAGAATGTGACTTGTACTGAGTGAGAACGGCAATCTTGTGGAAATCCGCGTTGACCAGATTTGAAAGTACAAAATCCACCAACCGATATGAGCCGCCAAACGGAACCGCGGGTTTGGCCCGATCTGCCGTCAGCGGCATTAGCCGCTTCCCCTCGCCGCCAGCCAACACAATGCCAAGGACCTCTGGATATCTCGCCATGGCTAGACGTTAGAGGCAAACAGCGCTGCGTGCCTAGTGAATGACTATGACCTGAGATAGCGTCGCTTCATGCGAGTTGCACTGCTGACCAAAGAATGGCCACCAAATGTCTACGGCGGAGCTGGCGTTCACGTGACGCAATTGGCACGCGCACTGGCCAAGGCAAGCGTCGAGGTTGAGGTCCATTGTTTTGGTCAACCCCGCTCAGATGCAATTGCCCAACCGACCCCTCAAGAATTTCTGAATGCCAATCCCGCTCTTGCGGCACTCGCAACGGATTTAGCGATGGCCGATGGTCTAACTGCCGATCTTCTTCATTCACACACTTGGTATGCAAATTTTGCCGGGCATATCGGAGGCCTACTCCATGACCGCCCACACGTTCTCACCGCACATTCGCTTGAGCCGTTGCGGCCGTGGAAAGCCGAACAGCTGGGCGGTGGATATCGGATTTCGTCTTGGGCAGAAAAGACCGCCTATGAATCCGCGGCGGCGATAATTTCGGTCAGCGACGGGATGCGCGGCGACATTTTGAACTCATATCCCAAACTGGATCCAGCCAAGGTGTTCACCGTCAGAAATGGGGTAGACACGGAAGTTTTCAAGCCAAACAATGATTTAGAGGTTCTGACTGAATTTGGAATTCTAACCAATGCTCCATTCGCACTGTTCGTTGGTCGGATCACCAGGCAGAAGGGCTTGGCGCATTTGCTTCGGGCTTGGAAGTTGGTTAATCCAGATCTAACCCTCGTCCTCGCAGCCGGCGCCGCAGACGAAGAACGAATTGGCGCTGAAGTCGAAGAACTTGTCGAAAGTCTTCAAGGCGAGCGGAAAAACATAATCTGGATTCGGAAAATGCTTTCAACACGACAACTAACATCGTTGCTAACTGCCGCCAGAGTTTTCGTCTGTCCATCTATTTATGAACCGCTCGGAATTGTAAATCTTGAAGCCATGGCATGCGGTACCGCAGTAGTCGCTTCCGCGGTCGGGGGAATTCCTGAAGTTGTCGCCCATGAGGTGACTGGAGAGTTGGTTCCGTACACAGACAACGATGCCGAATTCGAATTTGGCCTGGCAAATACCATCAACAGGGTTGCCGAAAATCCAGACCTCGCAAAGCGTTACGGCGAAGCGGGCCGCGAGCGGGCCGTCGCTGAATTTGGCTGGGCTCAGGTGGCCAAAGACACGATTGCGGTATACCAGCGCGCCCTCGCTTGAGTTTCCGGTAAGTTCTGCAAGTGATTAGGCGCGATTACTTTCTTTTTGGACTCCTCTCCGTTATTTGGGGCATCCCTTACCTATTTATTAAGTACGCTTTAACCGATTTCTCTCCCGCAACCGTTGTCATGCTCCGAACCCTCATCGCCGCGTTGATCATGGTTCCGATTGCGATCAAACGAAATGAATTACGGCTGGCAATGAAAGCCTTTCCCTGGGTTCTGGCCTTTGCTGTCGTTGAGATGGGGGTGCCATGGCTGCTTCTCAACGATGCCGAGACGCGAATCTCGTCCGGACTTGGCGCACTAATGATCGCAACGACGCCGCTGATGGGAACCATGATCGGCGCATTCTTTGGTGATCGAAGCGCCTGGCATTCGACTCGCCTGGTCGGGCTAGCGATCGGGTTTATCGGGGTGACCGCCCTTGTCTGGCTCGATATCAGCGGCGGTAAGGCGGACGTACGATCGATTATTCAATTGATAGTCGTCTCGTTTTGTTATGCAGCCGCTCCTGCCATGGCCGCGCGCAAGCTGGCGCATGTATCGACCTTCGGCGTCATCGCCCTTACGGTGGCTATTGTTGCCTTCATCTACCTGATCCCAGGCATCTACAGTTGGCCAAATCATGTTCCGTCGGTGAAAGCCATTAGTAGTGTGCTGGTTCTCGGCGTCGTGTGCACCGCACTTGCATTTTTTGCCTTCTTCACTCTTCTGGAGCGAATGGGTGCGGTCAGAATTGTGTTGGTGACCTATATCAATCCGGCGGTTGCGGTTGCGCTCGGAATCATCTTCCTCCGTGAACCGCTAACCGTGGGCACGGCGATTGGTTTTCCACTCGTGCTTATTGGATCTTGGTACGCCACAAAAAGGTCGGGTCTGGCCGAAGATCAGGTATCTCAGGCCATTTCGTAAGACCGTTTTGCAAGTCCGTACCAATATCCATCGACCTTTGTCGTAGGCGGCGTACTTCCCCCGATTGCAGCGCCGAGAGCCACAAACAGCGGCGCGAAGTGCTCCGTCGTGGGATGGGCATACGGCATGCCTGGCGCTCGATGCTTGAAATCGAGAAGCGTGTCGACGTCGCCTCGCATAAGCGCCTCGTCGCACCAATGATCAAACTCGCTGGACCACGTTGGCGCGACCCCATGCGGGTCACCGAAAGAAACATAGGGAAGTCCGTGGGTTAGAAAGCCCGATCCAATAATCAGCACGCCTTCCTCACGCAACGGCGAAAGCCGCTTTCCAAGTTGCAGCAAACGAGCCGGATCAAGAGTTGGCATTGAAATTTGAAGAACCGGGATTTCTGCCTTGGGATACATGACCGTCAGTGGCACGTAAGCACCATGGTCTAGACCTCGCTGCGGCTGGTGTGCGATTGGCTCATTGTCTGGCATTAAAGCTTCGACTCTGTTTGCCAGTTCTGGGGCGCCCGGTACCGCGTACTGCACCTGGTAATACCGCTGCGGGAAGCCATAAAAATCGTAAGTGAGCGGAACTCCCAAGTCGGTAGCACCAATGGTTAGGGGCGCCGACTCCCAGTGGGCGCTCACCACCAAAATCGCTTTGGGCGTTGGGATTTCCGCGCTCCACTTTGTTAACTGGTCCGGCCAGAACGGATCATCAACTAGCGGCGGCGCGCCGTGGCCCAGGTAGATCGACGGCATTACAGTCATCTGGCCATCCTTAGCGATTAGTTGAACATTCAATCACGATACCATCTCCTGAGCTGGCTGTCAGGAATCAAGCAGGATCGTATTGGGAAGGCGCTGAGGCGTTATCCACAGTTTTACAATCTCAAATGAGCCTATCTGCAAGATGACATCTCCGGCTTGATCAGATAAATGATTAGCTTCAAACTTGGGCCATCGATCCTGGCTGACAATCATTTCGCTCGTGGTTCCACTCCCAGCCAACCGTGCCGCTTACTCCCAAGTAGAAACGTTTAGAAACGTGGGATGCTGTCCATGACATGTTCTGCTCACCTTGAAAGGACCGAGATGACGAACCGACCCAGTGTGCGAGATGTCGCTGCCCTCGCCGGTACGTCGACCGCTGTGGTCAGTTACGTGCTCAACAACGGACCCCGTCCCGTATCTGCAGCGGCTCGGCTCCGGGTTGAGGAAGCCATTGAGACCCTCGGATACCGACCCAATCGGCTAGCCCGCGGCCTACGGACCAAACGCACAGCCACCATCGGTCTGGTGATCCCAGATCTGGCTCGGCCGTTCTTCGCCCAGCTCGCGGCGGCGATCGAGGACGCGGCACTCCAGCGCCATCAGCACCTGTTCATCTCCGCCACTCGGTTCAGTGCCGATCGCGAGCTCGCCCAGCTGCAAGCACTTCTCGATGCCGCCGTTGATGGCGTCATCCTCGCCCCCACCGAGGGGCACCTGCAGCCGGTCAAGTTGCTGGCAGACGCACAGGTCCCACACGTCATCACCCACCACCACTCCGACGACGTCACCACAGTTGTCGCCGATGACCGCCTAGCCGGCCTGGAGGCGACGAATCACCTGGTGGAGCATGGACACCGGTATATTGCCTGCCTGACTGGGCCGATCTCAGGATCGCCAATCCAAGCCCGAACAGCCGGCTTCCGCGAAGCACTCGCCGCGGCTTCACACCCCGTGGAAGAAGACCTAATCTTGCCGTGCGGCTACGAACACCTGGCGGACTCCGCCTACCTGGCGACCCGAGAACTGCTAGCGCGGCGCCCTGACGTGACCGCCATTTGTGCCACTACGGATGAACACGGCTTAGGAGTCGTGCGCGCAGCACACGAGGCCGGCCGAAAGATCGGTGTCGATCTCGCGCTGATCACCATCGACGGCACCGTGCAGAGCGAGTACCTGACCCCACCCATGACCGTCGTTCGAGTGCCGTTCGCGGCTCTGGGGACTGCCACCGTCGATCAACTGCTAAGGCAGATCGGCGGCGAGGCTCCCACAAAGGTCGCGCCTCTCCGATGCTCGCTCATTCGGCACCAGAGTTGCGGCTGTCCGACCTGATCCTGGTCAAGGTTCAACCACGACGAGTTAGTGCGTGTGCCGGTCGTCTGGTGAAATGTCTCCGCAGTTGCCGCCCTGTGGCGCCAACTCCTGAAGGTCCGCGCGGAGCACCCAGCCCCGGACAAAAGGGGGTGTGCGAGTTTCGACCAGAACCCGGTCAGCACGAAACTCACGGACCACCACGAGCGTCCCGCCGTCGCGACGGGCACCGGCGATTTGGACTGCGCAAGACGGTGGCGGCCCGACCAGGCGAACTTCACCGCGCAGGTAGAAATCGTTGATCCACCCCGTGACGTTAAGACCCTCGACGGTCTCGATCCGAAGCCACTGCCCCTGGATCTCGACCACCCGAGCCAATGTGCCGTCCATGATCTTCCCCGCAACGTAAGCAGACTCGGGTTCCTCGTAGACAGGGACCTGGCGCATCGCAACCATCCCGTGGTCGTCACGACCGCTGACCAGCACCAGCCGACCATCGCCCCGCTCTGGCGATGCGGTCACCGGTGCGGTAGCAGAGCTAAAGCCAACACCAATCACCAAGGCGCTCACTAAGAGCACCAGAGCCACCGTGACCCGATGGATCACGGACAGGTCGCGGGGTTTGCGGTTCCTTTGGTCAGGTTGGTTGAGATGGTGTTACACCAGGGGCCCCCATCACCGGTGCGGTGAAAAACCTGGTCATACTTGGTTGAAGACAGGCTCCAACTGTAAGAGTCGTAGGTGATCTCGCTGGCTCCCGATCCAGATAGGAACCGAACCGTTTCGGCCCCCGTGTTGTTGAAAAACCCAGAAGGAATGTCCATGACATAGCGTCCGCCGGCCGGAATGAGGGTGCCGGCCGGAATTTGCTTCGGCGCTCCACCGCCCCCGGCGACGTCGTCGATGTAGAAGCCGCTGACATCAACGGGCGCGGTAAGCGGATTGTAGAGTTCCGCCCACTCAGTACCGCCACTCGAAGGCGCCATCAGAACCTCGTTAACCTTCACCTGAGTAGGGTCGCCGTTCGTGCCGGCACCTGCTCCAGTCAAGTAGGTCCGACTCCCGGTGTCGTAGTAGACCGTGTAGCTCGATCCGTTGGTTCCAGTCGTGGCGAGATGGACCGTGCCGTCATGGTTGAACGTTCCTGAGTAGTCGATGGCCGCACCAGTTGCATCGGTGGTGTCGCATGGGTTGTTCATCAGGTAGATGTCCGCTGCGATCGCGCGATAGGTGTTTAGCGTTCGGTTGCCCGGATGACCATAGGAGTTAATTCCACAGGAGATGACCGTCATCTGCGGGTCCAGGGCGTTGACGTAGTTGGCTGAGGACGAGTGTGCCGAACCATGATGGTTGGCGCGAACCGTTTCGACCTTGCCCATCTTGGTCGCGAGCAGGGACTCGACGTCGTTGTAGGTGTAACTGTTGGCCGAAGTGTTGTACTCACCATCGCTGTCGCCGGCAGTCGCGTAGTTGTAAGCGCCGTAGGTGAATTTAACGCCGATCGAGTAGTCGTTCTCACTTGGCGGGTTCGTCTCGGTCGAGTGGTCACCGCTGACTGGCGTCGTACCGTCAGCCTGCATTACCCCTTTGGCGTTGGCCTCCTCGATGGTGCCGGCCGCACCGCCCAGGTCGATCGCGGGCCAGACACCGGAGTTGGTGAGGGTCACAACCTTGCCCTCAATGTTGGCTCGGTCAGGCTGGCCGGCCGGACCGTAGAGCCAGCAAATGAAACGCCGAGCAGTCATGCTCGTGGTGCCGACGTTGTGCCAGGCGACCTCGGGCTCGGGGGCGGCCGAGGTTCCGATGTCGCAGATGCCGTTATTGTTCGCGTCGGTCCAGGTGCCCGCGTCGTGGTCAAACAGGGTGCCGACGGTGAAACCCAGTCCACCCACCGCGGTCGGGGTAAGCAATTGATAGAGCCCATTGCCATAGGCACTGGTGTCGCCCGGGTTGCCGGCGTACCCGATGTGATCTAAGTGCTGGTGCGAGGCCATCACGTAGTCGAGATTAACCGGGTTCGTACCCGTCCCGCAGATGGTTCGGATCTGAGCGGCCACGGCTGTGGCATTGGTATTGACCCCCTGGGAGTTCCAACTGTTCTCGCCCAAGTCGATCAGCATCGTCTTGCCGGTGGGACCGACGATCAGCTGACTGTCGCCTTGATCCACGTCAAACCAGTAGATGTTGAACTGGCCCTGACTCCAAGACCCCCCGGTCGAACATGGGACGGCATTGGACACCGCCGCCACCGCCGGGTTGATGGTCACGAACGAAGCGAGGCTGGCAAGGGCAGCGATACCGAGCGTTAACGCTAAACGAATAGAACGTGGCATGAGAACTCCTAGGAGGATCCATCGGCCGAGTAAGCAGAGAATTGAAAATTAGCAGCAGGGTAGGCAAATGTAAATCGTTTAGATAAATCATTGACATGGGGAAAAGCAGCCTGAAGAATCCAAAACCAGACTAAAAGAGAGAGGTAGCCCCATGAAAATGAGAACCCGGCTTACTGCCGGAGCATTGGCCATTGTCGCCGCGTTCGCCTTGAACGCAACGTCAGCCGTGGCGACCAACACGCATCAGGTGGCCAAGAAGAAATCCTCAAATTCTAGTGCGAACGCGTTCGATCACCTGTATGTGATCATGCTGGAGAACCACTCCCAGTCAAGCGTGATCGGCGATGCTAATGCTCCCTTCATCACCAACCTCGCCAATACATATTCGACGGCAGACCACTATTACGGGGTAACCCACCCGTCTATGCCGAACTACATTGCCTCGATTGCGGGTGACAATTTCGGCATCCAAGATGACCACGACAAAAATGTGGTGAACTTGGACCACAAGACCATCGTCGACCAGTTGGAGTCTCACCACGTCAGTTGGGGTGCCTACATGGAGTCCTTGCCTGCCGACAAACTCGCCTCCGCCGGCCCGGTGCTGCCCGATGGCACCACAGCATCACTGTATGCAAAGAAGCACAACCCGTTCGTACTGTTCGACAACATCAAGAACAACCCGGCGCGGATGGCCAAAATCAAGGACTACTCTGAATTGTCGACGGATCTAAACAGCCCCCAGGCACCGCAATTCGTCTGGATCAGCCCCAACCAGTGCAATGACATGCATGGCGGGATCTACACCGCGATCGCCGACCATCCGGAAACTCCATGTCCATACGGCAGCGCCAAAGATGACGCAAATGATTCCGCGTTGAAGCAGAAGGCGGATGCATTCGTGCACACTGCTGTCGACACCATTATGGGTTCGAAGGCGTGGACGAAACGCTCTGCGATCGTGATCGTCACCGACGAGAACGACTACACCGGCAACACCACAAACGGTGGCTGGGAGAGCACGGACAATTGCTGTGGCTCCCCTTACGTTGGTGCGGCTGACCCTCGGATCAGCGCGACCTGGCCTGGCGGCACGTACGGCGGCGGACTCATCCCGGCGATCGTCGTTACAGCCTCCGGTCCTCGGCACTTCGTAGACCACACGCCGTACAACCATTACTCACTGCTAACCACGATCGAGGACAACTGGAATCTGCGTCACCTCGGTCACGCCGGTAACACCGTTGACGGCGTCGTATCTATGCGAGCGTTGTTCACCGGCAAACAGAAATAATCGCTAAACACCCGCGATATCAAGACTAGGGGCGGAATCCACCGACAGTTGCCGGTGGATTCCGCCCCTAGTCTTGATACTTAACATCGTTCCCCAAGTAGATCGACGACATTGCTGCCAACCAGAGATCCTCAGTCTGAGTCGTCAAAAAAGGTTCGCTCAAAGGCGGCGCGGGCGCGGCGGCTCTGACGCTGCCATTCATCAAGCATTGCTCCGCCAGAATCAAAGCCAACCACCTGTGCCACGGCAGTCAGATCCCTTGGATCGCGCGGTATCTCATCCGACGGGCGCCCTTTCACCAGCATGATGGCATTGCGGATACGCGTCGCCAATCGCCAAGAATCGCTGAGAGTTGCCGCATCCGCCAGCGGAATCAGTTGAAGTGCCGTCGCCCGCTGCAGCGCCTCGAGGGTGGAGGTGGTCCGCAACTTCGTTTCGTTGCCGCCGTAACGCAATTGAATCAATTGAGCAACCCACTCGGCATCCGACAACCCTCCTGGACCAAGTTTGAGATGCCGGCTCTTATCTGCCCCGCGAGGTAATCGCTCCGATTCAACGCGGGCTTTGATGCGCCTGATCTCGCGGACTTGAGTGTTGTCTAGCCCTTGCATCGAGTACCTATAAAAATCGATCAAGGCGATAAATCGTTCACCTAAATCTCGGTCTCCAGCTATCGGTACTGCTCTCAGCAGAGCCTGTCGTTCCCAGAGTTCGCCCCATTGCGCATAGTAGGCAGAAAAGGATGCCAGGGTTCGCACCAGCGGACCCTGCTTTCCTTCGGGGCGGAGATCGGCGTCGACAATCAAAGGTGGTTCCGGGCTCGGCAGCGAACAGAGTCGTCGAACTTGGCCGGCGACCGCATGCGCGGCAACCGTTGCATCTTGTTCAAGTGAACCCGGCAGCGGCTCGTGTACGAAGAGAACATCCGCATCGCTGGGATAACTCATTTCGCCGCCACCAAGGCGCCCCATCGCAATGATGGAAATGTGGGTTGGCATTTTCGTGTTGGACTGCGATTCATAGTCGCGAATCGCGGCATCAAGGGCCGCTTCTAAAGTTGCCGCAGTGACATCGGTGAGCGCTCTGCCGACATCGGCCACGCTGAGTGTTCCAATCAGATCGCCAACGGACGTTCTAAATAACTCACGGCGGCGCACAGCTCGAACCGCCTCGATGGCTCGCGTCGGATCGGTCTGGCGCCGAGCGACAGTCAGCGCCTCCTGGGTGAGCGCGTAGACCCCGCGCGGCGCCAAGTCAGCGTCCTCTTCCAATAGTGCGGCTGCCTCCGGCGCTCGTAGCAGCATTTCTGAGGCAAACCGAGAAGATGAAAGCACCAACGCCAACCGCTGGGCCGCACTACCTCCATCACGGAGAGTTCGCAGGTACCAAGGGGTGTCGCCAAGCGCATCAGATAATTGACGGAATCCAAGAAGCCCAGCATCTGGATCTGGACCTTGGGCAAACCAGCCAAGCATGGCCGGGAGCAGTTGGCGCTGAATTGCCGCCCTTCGCGAAAGGCCAGATGTTAGTTCTTGAAGGTGCTTGAGCGCCCCAATTGGATCTATGTATCCAAGAGCGGCGAGTCGACGCCCGGCCGCCTCTGGCGTAAGCCGTTGCTCCTCTGGGGCGAGCCTGGCAACCGCCAGCAGGAGCGGCCGATAAAAGAGTTTTTCATGGATTCGTCTGACCAAGGATGCCCGGTCGCGCCATTGGTCGGTTAGCTCTACGGCTGGTTCGGTCGTGTACTGCATCGACCTACCGATGCGGCGTAACTCTTGCTCAGACTCAGGCACCAAATGGGTTCGCCGCATTTTCTGTATCTGAATTCGGTGCTCCAAAGTGCGAAGCCAACTATAAGTTTCGCCAAGCGTCGAACCATCTTCGCGTCCGATATAGCCTCCGGCTGCCAAAGCTCTAAGTGCGGAGAGAGTGCTTTGGACTCGTAGCGATTCATCAGATTTGCCGTGAACTAACTGCAGTAGTTGTACCGCAAACTCAATATCACGTAAGCCTCCGACACCGAGTTTTAGATTGCGGGCCGCCTCTTTAGCCGGAATGTGATCCTCGACCTTACGCCGCATCGCCTGCACTTCTTCTACGAAGCCTGGTCGATCTCCAACACCCCATATTTTTGAACTTAGACCTTCAACAAAACGCTGCCCAATATCTAAATCTCCAGCCGCTGGCCGTGCCTTTAAAAGCGCTTGAAATTCCCAAGCTTTTGCCCACTTTTCATAATAAGCAAAGTGACTTTCCAAAGTCCTAACTAGTGGTCCGTTCTTACCTTCTGGTCGAAGACCTGCGTCTACTTCCCAGAGCGAACCTTCGGAGGTTGGATCGCTACAAGCGTGCATCATGCCAGTGGCAAGAGCCGAAGCGATTTTCAGCATCTCCTCGGTTGACAGCGATTCATTCACTGCCTCAGCCGCAAAAATAACGTCAATATCCGAAATGTAATTCAATTCGCGTGCGCCACACTTGCCCATGGCAATAACAGCCAACCTAACTTCGTCGGCGCGAGGAACCTCGTGGCGAGCAATCATCAGTCCGGCGTCGAGCGCGTCCGTTGCCAAGTCGGAAATTGCTTGCGACGTTGCTTCCATTCCCCATTCGCCAGTTAAATCGTTGGCTGCGATTTGCAATAGTCGACGTCGATAATTCAGACGCAATTCGCTGAGGCGAACCGCGTGATCTGAAGTTCCATTTTGCTGGCCAATTATCTCTACCAGCGGCTTCTGAGTTGGCATTAATTCGCCAACCAGAAGATCAAGATCCCGAGGCCTTCTAACCAAGTGGTCGCCCAAAGCACTACTCGCGCCGAGGATCGCAAATGTTCGATCGGCTAGACGGGCATCAGCGCCAAGTCGAAATGGAACGGTGGCGTCTGCCTCGGCCATTCGAGCAAGATAAATCAGGGCTTGATCGGGATCTGCGACATGCGCCAAGGTCGCCACCAAATCAGGTATTTGATTCTCCAATTCCAGAATCAAGTCGGTCGCGCGTTCAGGATCGGCAAAGCCCAATCTGGCCAGCGTGGCTTGATAGCTTTCAAGCCTGCCTTTGGGCTGTTTGGTCACACTGAGAAGATTATCGGGAACATCCGCTGCGTTGTATATCACGGGTCGCAAGAGGAGCATGAGCAATGTGGCGAGATTGACAGATCTGCAGAAATTGAATCTGCAGGAGTCGGTTTACATCGAGAAAGACTATGAGCGCTGCGCAAGTGCGCTAACTTCTAGCGATATTGTCGAAAAACTCCCAAAATCTAACGCCTTGGGCGTAATCGGAATTGACGGAAATGAATACCCGATTCCAACCCAGGCGCAAGTGACGAACCTAGTTCAAGCGAACGCGGGTTTGGTCGCCCGGAAGCGAGCACAAGGATTTCGTCGATTAGAGCTCAGTCCAATTGCCATGTCTACCCATCTTTTGATTGAGCGGATGCGTGCAGCCATCATTAAGCACTCATTCGACGGACGAGCCTTTCAAACTCGCCAAACCTCGACGGATCCGAAAATTCCGGTTCGAGTCAACACCGAGAAGCAAGTCTGGGTGTGGGAAACCCTAAAGGAAGCCCTTGATACCGAGTCCTTGGTTTATTTCCCACGAAGATACTCGAATGAACATGGTGGACGGTCGAAAGTCGAAGTGATCGGTAATAGGTCAATATGTGCGATTCCAGGCTGGTCTGTTGGACTTGTCGAAAATCAACCCTTTCTGCCTAAACCGAACGAAGGCAAAGTAATCGGCGATCGAAGGCAACTGGAAGTAGGTCTGTCGCCGAATGAATATCTCGAAATAATGCGCGGTTCCGAATATGGCTTTGAAACCGGGTTAACGCTTGAGGATTTCATCGTCAGATTTGTAACCAGACTCGAAGTGAGTGATGAAATTAGCAACGATATCGCTGACGATAATGCGCTCTGGTGCTTGGCCCAATATCTGAGGTTGCCCTACGCGCACGCCGTACCAACCGGACGTTGGATTCGAAGCGTCGGGCGAGCACGCCTCGACACTCACCGAAGTAACAACAAACTCTGCACAAAGAGCGTGGGAGCGACGACGATCGTTAGGCTACCCGGAGTTTCGCTGTCCTGAACCTTAGAAACCAAGGCGATCTAGAGCTTTCGGATCGCGCTGCCATTCCTTGGCTACTTTCACCCGCAAATCTAAATAAATCGGAGCGCCTAAATATCTTTCGATCTCCTTGCGGGCGTTGGTGCCAACTTCCTTGAGTCGCGCACCAGCAGTCCCGATAACGATCGACTTCTGGCTTGGTCGCTCGACATAGAGAAAAGCTTGAATATTGATCAACTTCGAGTCGGGTTTCTTGGTTACTTCTTCCACAACAACTGCAATTGAGTGGGGCAGTTCGTCGCGAACGCCCTCAAGGGCTGCCTCTCGAATCAACTCTGCGATCATGACATCCTCGGGTTCGTCAGTGATCTGCCCAGCTGGGTAAAGGGCGCCACCTTCAGGTACCAACTTCACCAGCAGCGAAACAAGCAACTCTGTCTGGTCGCCGGATTTTGCACTCACCGGAATTATTTCGTCCCACACAAAGCCATGATCAGTAGCCAATTTCATAACTTCCATCAGCCGTTGCGGCATCACTGCCTTTACGCCCAGATCGCTCTTTGTGATTATCGCAACCCGCTTCACGGCGCCAGAGTCTGCAATTTGCTGGGCGATGAATGCGTCTCCTGCTCCGCATTTTTCGTCCGCCGGCAAACACATCGCGATTACATCGACTGAGGAGTATGCGTCGCGAACCGATTCATTCAGGCGTTGTCCAAGCAGTGTGCGTGGACGGTGGATTCCCGGAGTGTCGACAAGAACCAACTGCGATTCGCCTCGGTCGATGATCGCCCGAATTGTATGGCGTGTGGTTTGCGGCTTTGTAGATGTGATTGCCACCTTCTCACCAACCAGAGCGTTTGTCAGCGTCGATTTCCCAGAATTTGGCCTGCCGACTAAACAGACAAAGCCAGAGCGAGCGGCGCTCAAGAGTTCGCCTGCGCTAAGGTTTTCAGAATCATTTCAGGTGGCTGTGCACCAGAGATTCCGTATTTGCCATCAATTACAAAGAAGGGAACGCCCGTGGCTCCCAAACTCGCGGCCATCGCCTGATCCGATTCCACTTCGCTCACGAATGCCTCACCCTCAAGAAGTGATCTGACTTCGTCGCGAGAAAAACCTGCAACAAATGCCAAGTCAATCAGATTCTCATGATCAAACAGCGATTGCGCCTGCTCGAAATAGGCGTGCTGAAAGACCTCCAGAAGTTGCTGCGCCTCGCCTTGAGCTTGTGCCCAGAGCAGGATTCGGTGCGCATCCAAGGTGCTGCCGGTCAAAGTGTCTTCCAATCTAAAGGCGAGACCAACGCCCGCCGCCACAGCACTTACCTGTTCCATCATGGTTCGCGCCTGGGTCAAACCAAACCTCTCCCCTAACATTTCAAGCGCCGATCTTGACCCAGTGGCCATCGGATCCAAACGAAACGCCCGGTGGGATACGGTGATTGAATCATTTGTCTCAAAGACCAAAAGTGCCGCCTGAAGATTGCGTTTTCCGATATAGCACCAGGGACATATGACGTCGGCCCAAGTCTCAATTAACAATACTAATTCGCCCAATCTCATCTTCGTGCCAGAGGGAAATCGAACCGGCAAATTCGAAGAATGCTACGCATGCCATGGAGTTCGGCGGCTGACCGATCACAACACCCGCCTCAAGTCCAATCGCACCGCTAGAAATTGCAGCTGCAATCACCGATTGCAAAGCATCTAGGTTGAGCGCTTCAAGGGCCACCATGGTTGCCGAATAGGTTCGTCCCGAAAGATCACGAACTGCGGCGCTCTGCGCGACGTTGTTGCGCACCTTCGCTGCCCTGGCGAGAGCGAAAAGTTTCTGGTCCTCTTCGCCGAATTCGCTGAAGTTAATCGTCATTCTGACCAACTTCGATTCGTTCGATCATGACTGACCCGATTCTCCGCCGACGACCCATCGGGCGCTCGGCCGTGAATCTGAAACCCTGCATCTCCATTTCGCTTCCTGGAATCGGAACCCGACCCAAGTGTTTCGCTAACAATCCGCCGACCGTATCGACGTCATCCAGGTCGGCTTCATCGAATTCGATATTTAGGTCGGCCGCGAGGTCTTCAATGTTCAGCCTGGCCAGAGCCCTCGCTCTATTTTCAGACAGCCACTCAAAAGGAGCCTCTTCATCATCGAATTCATCTGCAATTTCTCCGACGATCTCTTCGAGTATGTCCTCAATCGTGATCAGGCCGGCAGTACCACCATACTCGTCCACAACAATCGCAAGATGAATCTGTTTTGCCTGCATTTCTCGGAGCAGTTCATCTGCCGCCTTGCTTTCAGGGATAAAGGTTGCCGGCCGCATCCATTGCTCGACCTTCTCAGTGGATTCCGCTTCGTGGTGATCGTGAATTCGTTTAGCAACGTCTTTAATGTATGCGATGCCGATGATGTCGTCGAGATTCTCCCCTGTTACCGGTACTCGAGAAAAGCCAGACCTAAGTGCTAACGAGAGCGTTTGGCGAAGTGACTTCCCTCTTTCAATCCAGACCATTTCCGTTCGCGGAACCATAAGTTCGCGTGCGATCGTATCTCCAAGCTCAAAAACCGAGTGGATCATTTCATGCTGGTTCTGTTCCACCAGGCCACGTTCTCTAGCTTGGTCCACCAGGTCGCGCAATTCCTCTTCAGAGGAGAATGGCCCCGATGGAAATCCCTTGCCTGGCGTCAATGCGTTACCTAAGGAAATTAATACTCTGGTTAACGGACCAAGAATGGTGGCCAGGATTACCGACAGAAACGCACCCAATCGAGCCCAGGACTCGGGGTGCTGTTTCCCAAGGGTGCGCGGCCCCACGCCAATCACGACATATGAGACCACCAACATGATCGCCACGGTCTGTGCCAGCGCAACCACTTGTCGACTATTGCGATCGAGAAGGAGCACTGCAACTAAGACCGTCGCGGTTAATTCACAACCCTTTCGAACAAATAGCACGACGTTTAAATAGCGCGGCAGGTCGGCCAATACACGCCGAACCCGCGGCGCACCACGACGACCATCGTCGATCATTTCGTCTACGCGCAGCCTCGAGATGGAATTTAGCGCGCTCTCAGTAGCCGCCAGAACACCAGCCACGACAACGAGAAAAATGGCTGTGAAAAGTGTGGCCAGACTCATCGGTCTGCCCGCCACTTGTTCAAAAGATCCGCCTGAAGGGCGAACATTTCGCGTTCTTGGTCCGGCTCGGCATGGTCATAGCCAAGCAGATGCAAAATCCCGTGTACCCCCAGCAATTGAATTTCAGTCTCGGCAGAGTGTCCGGCTACAGCCGCTTGAGCCGCAGCGATGGTAGGGCAGAGAACCAGGTCCCCAAGCACTGGCGGCTCAAGATCGATTTCTCCAGACCAGCTATTCGGGCGTGTTTCGTCCATCGGAAATGAGAGAACATCAGTCGGACCAGGTAATCCCATCCACTCAAGATGGAGCGCACTCATGCGCTCTTCATCGGTGACAAGGATGGATAACTCTGCCGCCGGGTGAACCTTCATCTTCTCAATAACATAACTTCCAAGCGATACCAACGCCGGTTCGTCGATTTCCACCCCGGACTCATTCGAAATTTCTATATTGGCTGAGTTCAAGGTTTTCCTCGGCTTGGTCGAACTAAATTCGCGGTCGCCGAATCCCAACGTCCGTATGCCTCGACGATATCGGCGACTAGACGTGGCCTGACAACATCAGAAGAGGTAAGCGTTGGGAATGCCACATCTTCGACTCCCTCAAGAATGTCTCGGACGACTCGGAGCCCCGATTGGGCATGGCCGGGCAAGTCAATTTGCGTTATATCGCCGGTAATCACGATTTTGGAGCCGAACCCGAGCCTAGTTAAAAACATTTTCATCTGTTCTGGCGTCGTGTTCTGGGCTTCATCAAGAATTATGAATGCATCATTGAGGGTGCGTCCGCGCATGAAAGCCAGTGGTGCCACTTCAATGGTCCCCGATTGCATCAACTTGGGAATCGAATCAGGATCGAGCATGTCGTGAAGGGCATCGTAGAGCGGGCGCAGGTAGGGATCGATTTTCTCGTAGAGAGTTCCCGGAAGGAACCCCAAGTGTTCTCCGGCTTCCACCGCCGGGCGAGTCAAGATGATGCGATTGACCTGCTTTGCCTGAAGAGCTTGTACCGCTTTGGCAACCGCCAAATATGTCTTGCCAGTTCCAGCGGGTCCGATGCCAAAGACAATGGTGTGTTTATCGATGGCATCCACATAATGTTTCTGATTCAAAGTCTTGGGACGAATGGTGCGTCCGCGACTGGAAAGAATATTGAGCGAGAGCACCTCAGCTGGACGATGCGTCGGTTCGTTACGCAACATTGAAATACTTCGATCAATTGCCTCAGGAGAGAGCACCTGCCCACTACGAATTATGAGAACCAACTCCGAGATGAGCCTTTCGACAAGAGACACCTCTTCAACATCGCCGCGGAGCGCAATTTCGTTTCCGCGCACATGAAACACGACGCCCTGAAATACCTTTTCGATCTGCTTGATCAAGGAATCCCCAGCACCGAGCAGAGCCACCGGCGGCACGCTTGCCGGAACCTTAATTAGGGAGGTCGCCTCTTCCATTAATTCCACCTTATCCGGGTCTAGCCAGCCGGCCAGTGAAGCACCCGGCCGCCAAGCACGTGCAGGTGAGCATGGAAAACGCTCTGGCCTGCGATGGCACCTTTATTGGACACCAAGCGATAGCCCACTAGCCCATCCAACTGTGCGACCTGACCTGCCAGCCTCACCATCTCAGCCAGCAAGAGGGGCTCGTGTATGGCAACTTGATCGGCATCTGCATAATGCTTACGTGGAATGACTAAGGCGTGCGTCGGAGCCGTCGGTGCAATATCGCGAAATGCTAGAACTGAATCGGTCGACAAAATGATGTCTGCAGGAATTTCGCCGGCCGCGATTTTACAGAATAAGCAGTCGCCAGGATCGGTCATTACTTCGCTGTTGGTCATCGCGAGTCTTACATTTCCAGAAAATGTTCGAGGCCGTAGGTAAGCCCAGGGCGAGACCTGATCTTTCGAATCCCAAGCAACACTCCCGGCATAAACCCGGTGGCGTTATAAGAATCGTGTCGCAGCACGAGGGTTTCCCCGGGATCCCCGAAGAGAACTTCTTGGTGTGACACCAATCCCTGTACCCGCACCGAATGCACCGGGATACCCTCGACCAGCGCCCCACGAGCTCCGGGAACGGTAATGCTGGTTGCATCCAACTGAGGATCCAGATTGGCCGATTTACGTGCCTCTGCGATCAACTCAGCGGTACGACGAGCGGTACCACTTGGCGCATCTGCCTTGTTCGGGTGATGCAATTCTACGATTTCCACGGATTCGAAGTATCTGGCCGCCTGCTGGGCGAACCTCATCATGAGAACCGCGCCAAGGGCGAAGTTCGGTGCCATCAGCACACCCACGGCCGGCTTTTTCCTGAGCCAGTCTTCAAGCACGACAAACCGTTCACGATCAAACCCAGAGGTACCAACGACGGCGTGGATTCCATTGGAAATGAGAAAATCTAGATTGATCATCACCGAGTCGGGATGGGTAAAATCGACAACGACCTCGGCACCATTTTCGACCAACAATTGAAGCGAGTCACCCAAATCCAGTGCCGCTACGAGATCCATGTCCTCTGCCCCGATGATCGCCTTGACCACTTCTCTGCCCAGGCGCCCCTTGGATCCAAGTACACCGACCTTGATCGCCACTTACTCCACCGCCTCCTGGAATTTAGTTGCCGCCCGACCCTTAAAGGGTCCCACGACAGCGAGCGTAGGGCGCTTCCCTAGCAATTCGGAAGCAACGCCACGTACATCCTTTGCGGTAACTGCCTCAATTTCGGCTAGCAGTTGGTCAATTGTCTTAAGGTCTCCGTACGTCAGTTCGCTTTTGCCAATCCGGCTCATTCTCGAACCGGTATCTTCAAGGCCGAGAACAAGACCTCCCCGAACTTGCCCCTTGGCGCGTTCCAACTCTTCGTCATGGAGGCCATTTTCGGCAACATCGGACAGAAGATCCCGAGCAATTTTTAACACTTCATGAGCCTTTGACGGCTGACATCCAACATAGACACCAAAGAGCCCGCTACCGGCAAACTGTTGTGAATATGAATAGACCGAATAGGCCAGCCCGCGCTTCTCGCGAATCTCCTGGAAAAGTCGAGATGACATTCCGCCACCGAGCGCCGAATTGAGCACACCAAGGGCGAACCGTCGGTCATCGGTGCGGGACACCCCAGGCATCCCCAGAAGAAGGTGAGCCTGCTCGGTCTCTTTGGACAGGATTTTGTACTCGCCAAACCCTTTAAATTTTGCCGGACTAGCACTACGTGCCTCTGCGGGTTTTGCTCGCTCAGCCATAAAGCCGTCCGCGGCAAATGCCTTCTTTGCCTGCCGAACAACATCTTCGTGCTTGATGTTGCCAGCGACGGCAATTACGACATCACTCGGGCGATATCGACGCTTGTAATACCCATGCACCGCGTTACGCGACATGCCACCAATGGATTCAACCGTGCCCAAAATTGGTCGTCCAAGAGGAGTGTCGCCATAAAAAACTTCACTGAAAACATCGTGTATCAGATCGCTTGGATCGTCATCGCGCATATGAATTTCTTCCAGAACAACTCCGCGCTCACCATCAACATCAGCACTAGCGACAACCGATGAAGTAATTAGGTCAGCGATAACATCGATGGCAAGCGACAAGTTCTCGTCAAGGACCCGTGCATAAAAACAGGTGTACTCCTTGCCGGTGAACGCATTCATCTCGCCTCCGACAGCTTCTATCGTCGAAGAGATTTCCATTGCAGTGCGGCGCTTGGTCCCCTTGAAGAGCAGATGTTCCAGAAAGTGCGACGCGCCGGCAACCGATGAGGTCTCGTCCCTGGAACCGACATTTACCCACACGCCAAAAGCGGCGCTGCGAACCGTTGGAATTTCTTCAGTAACGATTCGCAGGCCGCTTGGCAATACCGCTTTGCGGACGTTGTCCTTGGTCACTCGGTCTCAGTAGTGGTCTCAGCAGCGTTTCCAGTTACCCCGTCACCCTCAAGCACCGGCACCAGCGAGAACTTCCCCTTGGGGTCGATTTCCCCAATTTCGACCTGGATTTTGTCGCCGACCTTCATGACGTCTTCGAGGTTTTCGATCCGCCTACCGCCGTGCATCTTTCGAATCTGGGATACGTGAAGAAGTCCGTCTCTACCAGGAACCAGCGATACAAAGGCACCAAAAGCAGCCAACTTCACAACGGTGCCGAGGAAACGCTCGCCAACTTCGGGCATCTGCGGATTGGCGATGGCGTTGATTTGAGCTCGGGCCGCTTCAGCAGACGTGCCATTGGTGGCTCCAATGTAAATCGTGCCATCGTCTTCAATCGAAATGTCGGCACCAGTCTCATCTTGAATCTGGTTGATGATCTTGCCCTTTGGTCCGATTACTGCACCGATCTGATCGACTGGAATCTTGATCGAAATGATGCGTGGCGCAAACTCACTCATCTCATCGGGGCCATCAATGGCTTCGGCCATCACGTCAAGAATATGTAAACGGGCCTCATGCGCTTGGTGCAAGGCGCCGGCTAGGACATTGGCTGGGATGCCAGAGAGTTTGGTATCCAGCTGCAGGGCCGTGATGAAGGTCTTAGTTCCAGCAACCTTGAAGTCCATGTCGCCAAAGGCGTCTTCGGCGCCGAGAATGTCGGTTAGCGCAACGTACTCAGTCTTGCCGTCCACCTCATCGGAGATCAGACCCATCGCGATCCCAGCGACCGGAGCCTTAAGTGGAACACCGGCGTTGAGAAGCGACATTGTCGAGGCACAGACCGAACCCATGGAAGTTGATCCATTTGAGCCAAACGCTTCAGATACCTGACGAATGGCGTATGGGAAATCTTGACGCGACGGTAGAACCGGCAGCAGGGCACGCTCAGCGAGCGCTCCATGGCCAATTTCACGACGCTTAGGTGAGCCAACTCGACCGGTTTCCCCAACCGAATATGGCGGGAAGTTGTAGTTGTGCATGTAGCGCTTGGTCGTCTCTGGATTCAACGTGTCGAGTTGTTGTTCCATCTTGAGCATGTTCAAAGTGGTGACGCCCAGAATCTGAGTCTCACCGCGCTCGAACAGCGCTGAGCCGTGTACGCGAGGAACAACGGCAACCTCGGCCGAAAGCTCACGGATGTCGGTGAGCCCGCGCCCGTCGATTCGAACCTTGTCGCGGAGAACGCGCTGGCGAACCAGTTTCTTTGTCAGCGAGCGGAATGCGCCACCGATTTCTTTCTCGCGACCTTCAAACTGAGGTGCAACCGCTTCTAGCGCTAGCGCCTTCACGCGATCTATCTCAGTTTCGCGATCTTGCTTGCCGGCGATTTTCAAAGCCTTTGCCAAATCGCTTGAAACTGCTGCCTCAACGGCGGCGAATACATCATCTTGGTACTCAAGGAAGACTGGGAATTCGCCAGTTGGTTTGGCGGCTTGATCGGCGAGTGCCTGCTGGGCCGCACAGAGCGCGCGAATGAATGGCTTTGAAGCATCGAGACCTTGGGCCACGATTTCTTCGGTGGGTGCGGTGGCGCCACCGGCAATCAAATCGAGGGTCCCGGTGGTTGCTTCCGCTTCAACCATCATGATCGCCACGTCATCGCCGGCAAGACTGCCGGCTACAACCATGTCGAAGACGGCATTTTCTAACTGAGAATGAGTTGGAAATGCCACCCATTGGTCTCCAATGAGCGCAACCCGCACGCCACCGATTGGGCCAGTGAAGGGTAGACCGGCAAGTTGGGTGGACATTGATGCTGCGTTGATCGCAACTACGTCATATAAGACGTCTGGGTTGAGCGCCATCACCGTGACAACGACTTGAACCTCGTTACGCAGGCCCTTTACGAACGAAGGGCGTAGGGGGCGGTCGATTAGGCGACAAGTGAGGATTGCATCCTCGCTTGGCCGACCTTCGCGTCGGAAGAACGAGCCTGGGATACGCCCAAGCGCATACATACGTTCTTCAACATCGACGGTGAGCGGGAAGAAATCAAATTGATCTTTGGGGTGCTTGGACGCGGTTGTTGCCGAAAGCAACATCGTGTCATCGTCGATATATACGACTACCGATCCGCCGGCTTGGCGGGCGAGTAGTCCAGTTTCAAAACGGACCTTGCGGGTGCCGAATTTTCCGTTATCAATTACTGCTTCAGTTGTGTAGACCTGACCCTGCACGGGTCTCTCCATTCTCCTCATTATGAGGACCTTTTCGGGGAGCGACGGTCTTCGATCGAAGCCCACGGGTGCTGGGCGGAAATAATCCGCACGCAACCCCGGAGGCCACTACCGAGGACCGGATCGAACCCGCTTCATTTATTAATTACTTAGATCTCGAAATACGGGAACTGCCTCGGGTTAGCGACGCAGACCGAGGCGTTCGATCAGTGAGCGGTAGCGCTCAATATCAGTCTTAGCCAGATACTGGAGAAGACGACGACGGCGGCCAACCATCAGCAAGAGGCCGCGGCGACCATGGTGGTCGTGCTTGTTGGTCTTTAGGTGAGCGGTTAGGTCTGTAATCCGCTTCGATAGCATCGCAACTTGAGCTTCGGGGCTACCCGAGTCTGCGGCGGAGTTGCCATAAGCACTGATGATTTCCTGCTTCTCGGAACTTTTAAGAGCCATAAACTTGTGGTACTCCTTCATATCGAAGCGGGGGTCCCGGGTTCTTTACACGGTGACACGCCTACCCGCCTGTGTATAACTGCCCCAGGCTACCAGCGGGGTTCCGTCCAAGGCGAATTGGACCAGGACGGAGGAGCTAAGTCAGGAGAGTCTCCGGCTTTTGAAACTGCGACCTTTCGGCTCTTGAATTGCCGCTCCGCCCGACAAATTACAAGTTCCTGATCCAAGTGCTTGGGTTAGGTCAAAACCAGGCAGTCTCCTGGGTTAAATCACACAAATTGCCATTTTGGACTTCTTATCTGACGATAGTTGCCACCGATGCACTCTAATGACACAGTTATTGCCATGGAGACGTCCAAGCCAGCGGAGCGGTCAGCGATCATATTCGACGTCAAAGATCTGGGCGAGCGGCCATCGCGGGCGGTCGAGGCCGGACGGGCCCGGCGAATTTCTAGAGGCATCTACACGACAAATATGACAACTCCGCTAAAGCAAGCTAAAGCAACTTGTTCGGACCCAGGTATGGGAAATTCTGGCAAAACTTGTCCCCGATGCCCTGATCGTCGATCGTTCGGCTGGCCCCATATTGTTCGAAGGTGACACTCTTTTCATCACCTCCAAGGTGCGTAGTCGTGATCTAGAACTTCCGGGTCTACGCATGCGGGTTCCGCATAAGTCGGATTTTACGCTTAAAAGCAAACGAAACACGACTTGTTTTGTGGGGCCTTCCCCATCTCTAAGGGCGTTTCTTCCCCATCCCATTTGTCCGAATATTTCACGCTCAAAGTGAGATGCGTTCAAGTTCCATTTCTTTGTACGACTTAACTAGTCCTGGCATGAGACATCCTGGCAATCGACTTCTCTCTAGGACGAAGGAAGCCCGCTCGCCGTCTTCCATAGGTGGAGTAAGGAGTGGGTCAACTATCCCTATCTGTTCCACGGTGTATTCCATCTTTCCGTAATTGCAGGGCCAGCAAGAGGTGACAAGGTTAGCCTCATCTGTTCTGCCCCCTAATCGGTGAGGTGTTACATGATCGAGGGTGATGTTGACGCCAACCCAAAATAGGGCCATTTCTGCCAACTGAAAATAGGACCACCGACCAGTATGGAAGGTGATCAAATTGGCATACAGGCCGCGGGTAGCTGACTAGAGTTTTGTGTAACTGGGCTCCGCTGGTGAATTTGATTTCGGAACGGGCGTGGTTGTTGCCATTTTTCTCGGAACCTGGACCTTCACACGTGTCGGTAAAACTTTACCGCCAACGGTAGTATTTTACCGCCAACGGTAGTATTTTACTGGCGAGAGAAGGGACTCGGATGGATCTCAATAGACCGCTGGGTGTAGTCACACCAACCCTGGATGCTGAGGTTTTGTCAGTACTTGCCGGAGCGGACGACACTTTCACCGGCCCGCAAGTACATCAAATCATGGGCAGGCACACAGAAAAGTCAGTGCGAACAGCGCTTCAGCGTCTGTGTGCGCAGGGCGTGGTTCTAAAGGAACAGAAGGGACCGCTTGGGCTTTACAGTCTAAATCGTGACCACCTTGCAGCCCATTACATCCTCGGACTGGCTAATCTCAAGAGCGAGCTTCTAAAAAAAATGACGAAGGCTATGACCCATTGGGAAATCACGCCAGTCTATGCCGCGGTTTTTGGATCCGCCGCACGTGGTGAAATGCGACTTGATAGCGACATTGACATCTTCATCGTCAGACCAGACAAAGTGGATGCGGACGACGATCTATGGGTCTCCCTCCACGCCGAGCTCTCTGACAGCGTTACCAAATGGACCGGTAACGATGCCCGGATTTTCGAGATGAGTGAAAGTGAAGTCGCTAGGGGCCTAGCAGCAAATGAGCGCGTGCTCTCCGACATTAGAGAGCAGGGCCTTAGGTTGCTCGGGGATCGGTTGCTGCTCCAGGTTACCGTCAAAATCAAGAAGGCAGGCGCGCGACGTGGGCAATAACCCATGCCCTCCGGAAGTTAGGCGCGGACGCAAGAAGAAGGCGATGGATTTTCTAACTTCTGCTCAGAGCCTTGGCATCATTGTCGATACACCGGATGGCACGGACTCCTTCGTCCAACTATGCGTTTTAGCTGGCATTGCCGCTTCGGATGTTATCTGCTGCGCCAAATTGGGCCACCACCACCAAGGTGATGATCATGGCTCTGCTGTTGCCCTCCTGAAGACTGCCGATAAACCGAGCGCCAAGCATCTCGCCGCTCTTTTAGGCATGAAGACCAGAACTGGCTATACACACAAAGATGCGCTGGCCGATGACAGAAAGCGGGCTGAGCGGGCCGCCAAGGCATTGGTCGAGAAGGCCATGACGTATTGACTTGTGGCCGCCGGTCGATTCGCTTCCCCCTGCCTCGTTGCACAAGAACGGCCACCACCTTGTCATTGCTCCTCCTTCGGATTCAATTTCCATTTGAGCGTGAAAACGCCTAAAACCCAGGTTTGAGACTTTTCAATTTTAGGTTTGACGAATGGGTATTTGGAACTGGATTTCCGCTCAAATTAGCATTTGTTAGCACCTCGCTTAGACAAAGTAACTGTCGACTTCTGCGGATCCTCACAGAAAAAACGCTCTTACTTTTGCGGATCCCTCTGCATTGCAATACGTACCGGATCCACCGCTCTTGCCGATGACGCGCTCTGGATGGGAGGGGTCCATAGATCCTCGATTCCGCGAGCGTTGATTGAGAACTTAGCTACCTCGCGAACTCGCAAGGGAATAGCGCGCACGCTATCCACTGATGAGATGGCCTCTTGGGTCGCTCAACTGGCGCAGCAGTACTCACCTGATCGACTCAACCGGTTTCGCGACCGGGCCCGCGAGTTGTCTGTACTACTCGATCAAGAAGACCGATTTGCAGAGCTGGACAAGATGATTGGTGCTGCCTTAGGTACGCGCCAGGCTCCTGGAAATGGCTTGCTGGCCCCAATGAGCAAGGGCGAGGGATGGGATGTGTCACGGCTGGCTGCCTTCACCAACTTTGCCGAACAACTCCGAAGTGGCGAACTCGACCCTCATCCCTTGCAACTACCAGTGCTCGTTCCCACCGCTCTGGCGGAACAAGCATTCTTCGAGTCGTACCTTTCGAACTTCATTGAAGGAACTGAGTTTTCGGTTGATGAGGCGATCAAGATCGTCTACGAACACAAGGTTCCATCATCTCGCCCAGCCGATGCTCATGATGTGAGCAGTACATATGTCTTGATTAAGGATGCCGAAGAATCTGCAACTGTCGCGACTAGCCCTGACCAATTATTGGAGCAACTCCAAAATCGTCATGCGCGCATCCTCGCGCTCAGGCCCCAAAACCGACCAGGGCAATTCAAGCAGGAAGCCAATCAATTCGGCTCGTACCGTTTCGTTGCGCCAGCGCAGGTTCGCGGAACACTAAGGCGTGGTTTCGAATTACGCGACCAATTGCTTTCACCATTTCAGCGGGCCGTGTACATGATGTTTCTAATCTCCGAGGTTCACCCATTCGACGATGGCAATGGTCGCCTGGCCCGTCTAGCCATGAACGCTGAGTTGAGCGCAGAAAGCCAGCACCGAATCCTTCTGCCCTTGATCCTCAGAAACGACTATCTCGACGGCCTGCGTCGGCTGTCGCGAGAAGGTGACGGACGATTGCTCGTCCGAGTACTGGCAAATGCTTGGCAGTGGGGTGCGCAGGTCGACTTCTCTACCCTTGCAAGCGCCCGGTTGTGGCTTGAGAAAACCAATGCCCTGATTGACGCTTCTGATGCGCAGCGATTGGGTAAGCACTTGCTGCTTCCGGCTGATCTCAGGTAGTTCTATCTAGTCAACTCTCTGGCCCGATCGCAATCCTTGGCCATTTGGACCAGAAGGTCATCAACCGAAGCGAATTTGAGCGTTTCGCGGAGCCGCCAACCAAAATCCACCCGAGCCACCTGGTCATAAAGGGCCAGATCTTCCCGGTCCAGGGCATAAGCCTCAACCCGGCGTTCAATGCCATCGAAGGTGGGGTTGGTGCCGACCGAGATAGCCGCCGGCCACCGCTCTCCGGCGACCGTTAGCCAACCTGCATAGACGCCATCACCGGGGATACAGGTGTGCGGCAAGAGGGAGAGATTGGCGGTTGGGTACCCCAGTTGGCGCCCACGGGCATCTCCATGAATCACCAGCCCCTCTACGCAGTGTGGCCGGGCCAGGAGTTGCCACGCTCGCTGAAGATCTCCGCTTACTATCGCCGATCGAATCAGAGTTGATGAGAATGGCTCCATCCCGCCGGTCAGGAGGGGTATCACTTCAACTTCAAACCCTTTTGCCACGCCATCGCGGCCGAGTTGATCCACCGAACCCGATGCCTTGTGACCGTAGGTAAAATTCTCACCGACAAAAACTGCCTTGGCACTAAGTGCTTGGATCAAGATTTCATCCACAAAACGCTCGGGGAGATAAGAGGCAAACTCTTTGGTGAAGGGCCAGACCACGACTGCGTCTGCGCCAGCGTCGAGAAGCAACTCGGCCCGGTAGGAGACGGTCGTGAGCATCGCGGGTTGCCGATCCGGGGCAAGCACCGCGGTTGGGTGCGGATCAAAGGTGAGAGCGATTAGCGAGAGGTCAAGTTCTTCGGCTTTTTTTTTCGCTGCTGCAATTATTTGGCGATGGCCAAGGTGAACCCCATCGAAGACGCCCATCGCAATAACAGCGCCTTGTTCCACGGCGGGTTGTTTGCCGAACCAGAATGGGATGCCCACAGTAAATAAACCCTAGTGCCGCTTTATGGTTATTAGTAACACGGCCCCGAAGGTCGTCCAGAGAGTCGAGAAGAGGGCGCCAGCCAGAGTGGCACTCTCAGCGGTGCGAGAAAGAGATTCGTCAAAGGCGTGTTTAACTTTGGAACTGAAAAACTGCAGGGTGACGAAGGCGCCAATGAAAAGCACTAGGGCCAGGGTCGCGTAAAGGGGGCGGGAGTTATTGAGCGAGAGAATCAATGCACCAATGGCCAGAGCTAGCGGAAGGCCGTACAGCAGACGCAATTGCTTGATTGAGTTCATATAAATACCGCCAGCGGCTTGGCTTTGGCGCCCGAATTCTGAAGTAGTGCGATCAACGAATCTTCGTATATTGCCGCCGTGACATCGCCAGTTTCACTCTCTGCCACCGCGATGCCATGGCCAAGGGCTTGTTGCTCGCTCTGATTTAGCCAGCGAGTCGGGAAGGTCAACCTGGCCGCGTCAACCATCGGCATGAGCTCAAGTTCTGTTTCCAATTCGCTCAAGGTCTTGGCTGATTCCAGGGTGAACGAATCAATCGCAGTTCTACGCAGAGAGGTTAGGTATCCCCCAACGCCCAAGCGACTTCCAAGGTCTCTAGCTATGGCCCTGATGTAGGTACCCGAAGAGCACTCGACGGTGGCAGCGATATCGATGTGCGAACTGCTTCGCCCGATCACCTTGGCTTCCAGCCGATAAATCGTTATGGCCCGTTCGGGAAGTACCACCTCTTCGCCGGCTCGCACCTTGGCATACGATCGAACTCCGCCAATTTTGATGGCCGACACCGAACTCGGTCGCTGCTTGATCTCGCCGCGAAATCCGGCCAGTTCGGCCTCGACCAGGTCCTCGGTTATCCGTGCCAGGTCGTCTGGGGCACACTGGGCGGTGATTTCGCCTTCAGCATCGTCGGTGATCGTGGTAGCGCCAAGACGGATAGTTGCTTCATAGGTTTTGCTTTTATTGGCCAAATAACCAAGCAATCTAGTCGCGCGATTGACTCCAAGTATCAATACGCCAGTGGCCATAGGGTCCAGGGTTCCAGCATGACCCACACGCCTGGTGCCAGCGATTCGTCGCATCCGAGCAACGACGTCGTGACTTGTCCATCCACTTTCCTTATCGACGATTACCAACCCATCGAGGGCCCCACTAGGCGGCTTCACGCCAACTCATTCGTCTTCTTCATCATCCTTGGCTCGGGCAGCCTTGTATGGATCTGTATCCCCAGCGTAGGAAGCTCCGGCGCTCGCTTTAGCAATCTCTAGGTCTCGAGCCGCTGCCTCGGCAAGAATTGATTCCAAATGTGCGGCCGTCTCATTAATCGCGTCGGGAACGAACTCAAGGGATGGAGTCAGTCGAACTCCAATCTCCTTGCCGACGGTCGAACGCAGTAAACCCTTCGCGCTTTCCAGCGCCGCAGCGCTCGCAGCACGCTCATCTTCGCCACCAAGGACGGTGTAGAAAATTGATGCGTGCTGCAAATCGCCTGTGATGCGCACATCCGTAATCGTCACAAAGCCAAGACGCGGGTCCTTGATCTTCTGTTCGAGAAATTCAGCCACGACCACGCGGATGCGGTCTGAAACTTTACGAGCGCGCTGCGACTGAGCCATCTTTATGCACGTACCTTTTCGCGCATTTCGAAAGTCTCAACTACGTCACCAACTTGAAGATTGTTAAAGGTTCCAAGTCCGATACCGCACTCAAATCCTTCACGCACCTCGGTTGCATCATCTTTCATTCGACGCAGAGATTCGATCCGGAGATTGTCTCCCACAACCACGCCGTCCCTGAGGACTCGGGCCTTCGCATTACGTTTGATGACGCCGTCACGGACAATGCAACCGGCAATATTGCCGAATTTGCTTGACCGGAAGATCTCGCGAATTTCTGCAGAGCCAAGCGAGGCTTCTTCGAATTCGGGCTTGAGCAGACCCTTAAGCGCCTTCTCGACCTCTTCGATAGCTTGGTAAATGACTGAGTAGAAGCGCACATCTACGCCTTCACGGTCGGCCAATTGTGCAGTCTGACGTTCTGGACGAACGTTGAAGCCAATAACTACTGCACTTGACGCAGACGCCAACGTGATGTCGTTGTTATTAATGGCACCAACACCACGGTGAATTACTCTCATCTCGACTTCACTTCCAACATCGATTTTGAGCAATGCATCTTCAAGTGCTTCAACAGAACCACTTACATCGCCCTTGATGATGAGGTTTAGAGTCTCAACCTTTGACTGCTCCATGAAGTCTTCAAGTGAAATCTTCTTACGAGCCTTGGTGAGTTGAGCATTCCGCTCAGCGGCCTGACGCTTCTCGGCAATCTGGCGAGCAGTACGGTCTTCATCGGCGACAAGAAACTTATCGCCAGCATTTGGCACTGACGTAAATCCAAGAACCTGCACTGGATCTGATGGCCCAGCACTTTGAATCAATTCGCCCTCATCATTTAGCAGAGCTCGTACCCGACCGAACGATCCGCCCGCGACTACTGCATCGCCAACGCGAAGGGTTCCGCGTTGAATCAGCATCGTGGCAACCGGGCCACGACCTCGATCAAGGTGCGCCTCAATGGCGACACCACGTGCTGAGGTGTCGGCGATAGCCCGCAAATCAAGAGCAGCATCTGCTGTGAGGAGAATCGACTCTAGAAGTTGGTCAAGGCCCACCCCACTCTTAGCCGAAACGTCGACAAAGATCGTCGTCCCGCCATATTCCTCGGCAACGAGGTTGTATTCAGTAAGTTGCTGACGGACTTTGGCCGGGTTAGCCCCCTCTTTATCGATCTTGTTGACCGCAACCACGATGGGAACACCGGCCGCTTGCGCATGGTTAAGCGCCTCAATGGTCTGAGGCATGACGCCATCATCAGCGGCGACAACAAGCACTGCAATGTCGGTGACCTTCGCGCCACGGGCACGCATAGCAGTGAAAGCCTCGTGACCCGGGGTGTCAATGAAGGTGATGGCACGATCTACCTCTTCGTGCATCGCATGAACCTGGTAGGCCCCAATGTGCTGGGTGATGCCGCCAGCTTCACGCCGAACAACGCCGGTATTGCGGATCGCATCCAGAAGGAGCGTCTTACCGTGATCGACGTGGCCCATAACTGTTACGACCGGCGGACGAGCAACCAACTCATCGTCGGTTAGGGCTGCAATCTCGGCATCGAGGTCAATGTCAAACTCCTCAAGGAGTTCACGGTCCTCATCTTCTGGGCTGACAATTTGAATGTCGTAACCGAGTTCTGAACCAAGAAGAGCAAAAGTGTCCTCATCAACTGATTGAGTTGCGGTGACCATTTCACCCAAGTGGAACAGAGCCGTTACTAGTGCGGCGGGATTTGCATCGATCCGCTCGGCGAAATCAGAGAGTGATGCGCCTCTTGGCATGCGAACAACGGTTGAACCATCGCCGCGCGGAATAACAACCCCGCCCAACTGCGGTGCCTGCATATTGTCGAATTCTTCACGGCGCACCTTCTTGCTCTTGCGCGCCTTAGACCGACCGCCTTGCTTGCCGAATGCGCCAGCGGCGCCGCCGCGGCCGCCGGGGCCACCGCGTCCTGGTGGGCCACCACGACCAGCCGGTGCCGAGGTGGCTGGAGCGCCTGAGCCCACACCCGGGGCTCCGCTTGGACGTGAGCCTGGACGTGACGAAGGGAAGGATGGGCGAGAAGTCGGACCGCCGGTACCGACCGGCCCGCCAGGACGTTGTGGACGCGCCGCGAAACCTGGTCGCACTCCACCCGGGCCTGCGGGGCGGGCGCTGGGGCCGCCTTGGCCGCCGGGACGAGGCGCACCGGGCCGAGACGGTGGGGCCGTCGGTCGTGATGGGGGTCGCGGGATGCCAGGGGTAGTGAAGGGATTGTTCCCTGGACGCGCAGTTGCGGGCTTGGGCGGCATGCTCCGCGGTTCGGTGGGTGAAGAAAATGGGTTGTTTCCGGGCCTCGGCGGCCGAGGGGTGGAGACGGGGGTTGCCGATTCGTTGGCCGTGACCCCTGATTCGCTGGGCGCGGTAGACACGATCGGTGCCGGTTCAACCACAGGTGGCGCTGGAACTACTGGGGCCACCGGTGTCTCAACCGTTGGTGCATCGCTCTCAGGTTCAGATTTAGCCGACGCTTTCGCCGCGGCAGCCTTTTTCGTCGCCGCTTTGGTCGGTGCCTTCTTAGCCGGTGCTTCAGTTACAGGCGCGGCGGGGTACAACTCGCGCATTTTACGAACAACTGGGGGTTCAACAGTTGATGATGCCGAACGGACAAACTCGCCCAGTTCCTGGAGTTTGGCAAGGACGACCTTGCTCTCCATACCGAGCTCTTTAGCAAGCTCATAGACGCGGACCTTAGCCACAATGCTCCTGTCTCGGTCCGCAAAGCCTGCGTGACCGTTGTTACTACTTCATGGACGTGCTCTTCTTACTTACGGTGCTCATCGAGAGTTCATCGTCTTTCGCCCCCACTGGATAGGAATCCCAACAACGGTGCTACATCCAGCAATCCGTCGAACTTGAGCGCCCGATTGAATGCTTTCCTTCTTACCGCTTCGCCTAAACACTCGACATGGAGCCAAGCGCCTCGACCTTTCTGGCGAGCCAGCGGATCCGGTCGGAGAAGACCCGATTCCTGTACTACACGCAATAACTGCGATCGCGGCTGGCACTTCCGACAGCCGATGCAAGTTCGCATCGGAGCAATCGGTTTAGGTGCCGACTCGATCACACCCAAGCCTACCGCCTCGCCAAGGCTCATTTTCCCCAGAAACCATCGGCTCAGGCCTGATTGTCGATGGCCACCGTCGGCGCGTCGGAACGAATATCGATCTTCCAGCCCGTGAGCCTGGCGGCCAACCGAGCATTCTGCCCCTCTTTGCCGATCGCCAAGGAGAGTTGGAAGTCGGGCACCGTAATTCTGGCCGATCGTGCCTCAAGATCAATAATCTCCACCTTGGTGACCCGCGCCGGCGCCAGCGCCTCAGCCAGAAAAAGTGCGGGGTCCTCAGACCATTCCACGATGTCAATTTTCTCACCGTGGAGCTCGTTCATAACAGCTCTAGCCCGAGCCCCCATTGGACCAATGCAGGAACCTTTGGGGTTAACGCCGGGTCGATTTGAGTAAACAGCGATCTTGGACCGGTGCCCAGCTTCACGAGAGATTGCCTTGATCTCTACCGTGCCATCGGCGACTTCGGGGACTTCGAGGGCAAATAATTTCTTCACTAGTGATGGATGGCTGCGAGAGAGGATGACTTGTGGGCCTTTTGTTCCACGCTTGACCTCAACGACGAAGCACCTTAGGTATTCGCCGTGTTTGTATACCTCACCCGGAACTTGTTCTTGCGGCGGAATTGTTCCTTCGATTCGCCCAAGGTCTACGTGCACGACTCGCTGGTCGCGGCCTTGCTGAATCACCCCGGTAACCACGTCCCCCACCTGACCATTGAATTCTCCGATTATCAGTTCATCATTTGCCTCGCGAAGTCGCTGGACAATGACTTGCCTAGCGGTGCTCGCCGCGATCCTGCCGAACCCAGCAGGCGAAGCCTCTTCTTCACCGAGGGTCACGCCGTCTTCATTTAGAACCGGAACCAAGATGGAGATCTTGCCGGTGTCACGGTCGAGATGGACCCGCGCATTCTGCGCGGCGTCCTCGGTGGCCCGGTAAGCACTCGCAATGGCGCTCTCGATAGCGATAACCAACTGGTCGTAGGAAATGTCTTTATCAATTACCAACGCCCGCAGCGAAGAAAGGTCAACGTCCATTTAATTTTCATCCGTTCGATTGAACTCGATCTCAATGTGAGCTTTCTTTACGTTTGGATACAAAATGGACTTCTCAATCCCATCAACCATTACGACTGATTGAAATTCATCTGCAGCGACAATCCGGCCGTGAAGAGTCGTACCATCCGTCATCGAGCACTTAACCAAGCGCGAGATATTTCGTCGCCAATGCCGGGCAAGTGTTAGTGGGCGATCCACTCCGGGGGAACTGACCTCAAGAACGTAGGGATTCTGACCTAACTGCCCGCTCTCATCGAGGCGATCAAGTTCAGCCGAAACTTCTTTCGAGACAGCAGCGACTTGATCCAGGGAAATCCCGCCATCGCTGTCAATGAGAACTCGAATTACGCGCCGCTTTCCGGCCGGCGTGATTTCCAGGGACTCAAGATCAATTTTCTCCGTCGCCAGCAACGGGGCGAGCGCTGAGGCGATCAAATCGGCGGTCTCGGACCTGCCTGGCATATCTGCCTCCATGTGAAGTTTTGGCGCGCTCGCTACATTTAGATCTGTCTGGATACTTCTGGGTTGTTACTACCTTGATCGTATGCCTTGAGCGACAAAGAGTAGCGCTTCGGACTGGCATTCTTTCCTACATGGATATTCGCCAACTTCGCCAAAGAACTAACGGGTTGCCACTTCTCGCCCGATTAGCGCTCGCGCTTGGCGTCTTCGCTACAGCGACCGGGTGCGCCGGAACCAACCCGGGGGCAACAACTACCGGTGCCACCCCGACCAGCATCGCCACCACCTCCTTGACACCAGACCCGACAACGGTGGCCATCGCCTCAATCGAGAACTACCTGGCCGGGGAACACGCAGCGATCTGGGCCTACGGTCGAGCCGCCAGCTTGTTGCCGATGGACCAGATCCCTGGCGCACTCAAGCGTCTTCGGGAACACGAGGTTGAGCGAGACCACTTAATTGCCGACCTCAAAGAAGCTGGGGTCAAACCAGTAGGCGCGCTTGCTGCCTATGACGCAAATAGCCCGCTTCAAAATGCCGAGGAGGCCCGAGTTTTTCTATCTGGTGTTGAGGCGAGGTTAGCCGCGCTTGCACTAGCCGTGAAAAGTATCCCAAGCAAGCCTTAGGACAAGTAGAAAAAGCACGCCAAGAAAAACCTTGCGAATCAGAGCAGAGCCGCCGCGAATGGCCAATCGCGCCCCGAGGATCGAACCGGACACATTGCAGGCGGCTAGGTAGAAACCGAGCGAGAACAAGATCGCCCCGTGATAGCCGAACACCAATAGCGCGGCCGCGTTGGTGCCCACATTTACCACCTTGGCGGTGGCTGACGCTTTGAGAAATGCATAACCGAGCAGCCCAACCAGAACAAAGATCAAAAATGTGCCCGTGCCAGGTCCAAATAGCCCGTCGTAGAAACCGATCACCAGGCCAATCCCAGTTGCCAGGGCTGAGTGGCGGTGCTTAGAGAAGCGGAGAGATTCAAATTCACCCAAGTTGGGCTTTCGCCAGGTGTAGAGCCCAACCACAACCAAGAGAACCAGAATGACCGGTTTGAAAAATGAGGTAGGGATTCGAGTGGCCACCGAGGCGCCGCCGGCGGCACCAATGAAGGCAGCGACCGCCATTGGCAAGGCCGTAGCCAGATCGGGTCTGGCCTTCCTCGAATAGGCGAGAGTTGCGCTGGCGGTGCCAAAAATTGAGGCTAACTTGTTGGTGCCGAGAACTTGGGCAATCGGGGTTGTGGGTCCAGCAATTAGCAGCGCCGGTAGCTGGATCAGCCCGCCGCCACCTGCGATTGCATCTACAAAGCCGGCACTAACTGATGCCAGCCCGAGGAAAAACAGGCTGAGCGCCCCAAGGTGCACGTTCTGCCTATCTACAGGCGGCGATGATGGCCGCCGCCGCATCAGCAACCGGAACATCGATGCGCACGCCCGACTTCCGGTTGCGAACTTCGATGGTGCCGTTAGCGAGTCCTTTTCCGACTACGACGATGGTGGGAATGCCGATGAGTTCAGCGTCTTTGAATTTGACGCCTGGGCTTGCCTCTCGACGGTCATCGAGCAGGATCCGAAGTCCAGCTGACTCCAACTCGGTTGCGAGGGTCTCGGCCGCATCGAAGGGTTGTTGGTCTTTCCCAGTGGCGACCAAGTGGACATCGGCTGGCGCGACTTCGCGAGGCCAACAAAGACCCAGGGAGTCGCAAGTCTGCTCAGCAACCGCCGCGACACCGCGAGAGACGCCGATTCCATAGGAACCCATCGTTAGTACGCGTTGTTTTCCTTCAGCGTCGAGAACAGTTAGGTCCAAGGCCTGCGCGAATTTGCGTCCCAGTTGAAAAATGTGACCGATTTCAATGGCACGATCGATAATTACTGGCGTATTGCAGTCTGGGCAGAAATCGCCGACTCGTATTTCAACCGCTTCAACAAATTGGTCTACTTCAAAATCCCTACCAGAGACTACGTAACGAGCATGACGATCCTTCTGATTTGCCCCGGTAATCCAAACTGTTCCTGGTCCAACTCGAGGATCGGCCAGAAGACGCAGCCCAAAAGATTTTGCATCTTGTGGGCCTACGTAGCCCTTAACCAGATTGGGTCGCGCAGCGAAATCGCTCTCGTCGAAAAGACGTAGCTCTATGACGCCTGGAAGATTTGCCTCAAGGCGTTTCAAGTCCACTTCGCGATCACCCGGAACGAGAACCGAAATCGGTTCCTTATCGGCCATGAGGAGAATGTTTTTCAAAGTGTCACCAGCACTGAACTCGCCCTCGTAACGGGCATTCAAAATCGAAACGAGCGAATCAATCGTGGGCGTATTAGGGGTTTCCAACACCTCGAGCGCGGGAATCTCACTGATGTCCCTGATCTCGGTAATCGGGGTGGCCACTGCCTCAACATTGGCCGCGTATCCGCAAGATGGGCAGAGCACATAGGTGTCCTCTCCCGTTTCGCAAGGTGCCAAGAACTCTTCAGAGTGCGAGCCGCCCATGGCCCCAGACATGGCAGAAACAATTGAGTAGTGGAGCCCGAGACGATCAAAAGTGCTGATGTAAGCGGCTCGATGTCTCTCGTAGGAAAGGTTTAAGCCTTCATCGTCAATATCGAATGAGTATGAATCTTTCATGATGAATTCTCGACCGCGAATGATGCCGCTGCGCGGGCGAGGTTCGTCGCGATATTTCGTCTGAATCTGATAGATCACTAGAGGTACATCTTTGTATGAGGAGTACTCGCCCTTGACCATAAGAGTGAACATCTCTTCATGGGTGGGGCCTAGTAGATAGTCTCCGCCTTTTCGGTCTTTGAGTTTGAAAAGGTCCGGGCCATATTCATTCCAACGATTGGTGCGCTCATACGGCTCACGCGGTAGCAATGCCGGAAAGTGGACCTCTTGGAATCCGGCGCGATCCATCTCTTCGCGAACAATATTTTCAACATTCCTAAGAACCATTACGCCAAGCGGCAACCATGAGTAGATTCCGGCCGCAACCCGGCGGACGTACCCCGCGCGGACTAGGAGTCGGTGGCTCGCGACCTCAGCATCGGCCGGATCCTCTCGCAAGGTGCGAAGGAAAAGCGATGACATCCGTAACACAGGCAAGACCCCTTTGTTTCCTTCTAGATTCTCTTCGAATCGAGTGGCCACTTATTCGCAACGTCGCAATCCTACCTAGAAGAGAACGGATGCAAAGGCACCGACCCCTCGGAAGCCGATCTTGTCGTAACTTCGCCGAGCCGCAGTGTTGAAGTCGTTCACATATAGGCATACCGCCGGCGCTATTTCGAGTGCAAACTCGACAACGCGCGCTAAGCCCGCCGTCCCGATTCCTCGACCGCGAAGTTCGGGCTTTGTCCAGACCCCTTGAATTTGGCAGGCGCTCGGCGAAAGCGCACCAATCTCGCATTTGAAGATCACCTCATTGTTTTCAAAAATAGCGAAAGCCAGCCCCTCCAATACTTGACTTGCTAATTTCGCTCGGTAAAGCGCTCCGCCGTCTGGTCCGATTGGCGAAACCCCAAGCTCTTCGGCGAACATGGCGATACTTGCTGGCAGGAACTGTGCCAACTCCACCGGTTGTACCCGCCGTACTCGCTCGTCCGGCCGGGCAAGGGGAGCATGATCGATCACTAAGAGCGGTTGATTTTCCCGCACTGTTCGGGTGGGTCCCCAAGAATCCGAGATTTGGTCCCAGAGACTTAGCACCGTTTCCCTGGGACCAACTAGCGAGGAACAACTCCGACCAACTCTTGTAGCTCGTCGGGCGAACGATTCGATCGCCGCCGGATTCGCTGGAGTTGGTACCAGGTTGGCGCCGACATAACAGAGAGCGGAGACACTTCCACCCTCCTCTGCGAGCCATACCTCCCCGCCAATAAGGGCTTTAACTGACTGGTTTGGAATAAACGGCTTACGGAACAACGGTTCGAGTCGTGAATAAAGAAAACAGTTAACCACTGGATCACGATTCAATATTTCGAGAATCTCAGTTCCGAGATTCTCGTGCGACTCAAGACGGCGCGCTGGCAAAGTCATTGAACGCTAATGCTCGGCTCACCAGATTCGATGCCCACGGACTCCATTTCTTCGGCCAGGCGCATCGCCTCTTCGATCAAGGTTTCTACAATCATCGATTCCGGAACGGTCTTTATGACCTTGCCCTTAACAAAGATCTGCCCTTTTCCGTTTCCAGATGCGACGCCGAGATCGGCTTCTCGCGCTTCGCCAGGACCGTTTACGACACATCCCATTACCGCCACCCGCAACGGTACGGTCATTCCCTGCAGCCCCGCTTGCACTCGTTCAGCCAGTGAATAGACGTCGACTTGAGCCCGGCCGCATGAAGGGCAGGAGACGATTTCAAGTTTGCGTTGGCGAAGGCCGAGCGATTCTAAAATTGCGATCCCCACCTTCACTTCCTCAACAGGTGGTGCCGAAAGGGAGACTCGGATTGTGTCACCGATTCCTTCGGCAAGGAGGGCGCCAAAAGCAACTGCCGACTTGATCGTGCCTTGGAAGATCGGGCCAGCCTCGGTCACCCCCAAGTGGAGCGGGTAATCGCACTGCTCTGCGAGGAGGCGGTAAGCCTGGATCATCACCACTGGATCATGATGTTTTACTGAAATCTTGATGTCGCGGAAGTTGTGCTCTTCAAACAGCGAGCATTCCCAAAGTGCCGATTCAACAAGGGCTTCTGGAGTCGCCTTGCCATACTTTGCCAGCAAACGCGCATCAAGTGACCCAGCGTTAACGCCGATTCGAATGGGCACATTTGCATCGCCCGCTGCTTTTGCAATTTCTTTTATCTTGTCATCAAACTGCTTTATATTTCCGGGGTTGACGCGTACTGCAGCACAACCTGCATCAATGGCCGCAAAAACATATTTGGGCTGAAAATGGATATCCGCAATCACCGGAATCTGTGATTTCTTTGCAATCATCGCAAGCGCATCGGCATCATCTTGACTAGGTACGGCAACGCGCACAATCTGGCAGCCAGTTGCGGTCAACTCGGCGATCTGCTGCAAGGTGGCGTTTACGTCAGAAGTGAGAGTGGTGGTCATTGACTGAACACTGACCGGTGCATTCCCACCGACGAGAACTGAGCCGACCTTTATTTCACGGCTGACTCGCCTAAGGGCCAGCGGTCGGGGTGGAATAGCGGGACTGCCGAGATTGATGGTCATGTCTCAATCTTCTCGCACTTCTAGAGGTTAAGTCGGACAGGGTTGACGATATCTGCGGCCAAAAGAAGGAGCGACAAACTCACCAACAGGCCAAGCACCACCAAGGTAACGGGAATTAATGAGGCGACGTCAAAGGGCGCCGGGCTAGCAAGGCCCCGCCGTCTTGCCTTCATGCTTCGCCATTTATCAACCAGGGCAACTGCGATATGACCGCCGTCTAAGGGCGGAAGCGGGAGCGCGTTGAAAATGCCGATAAAGATGTTGAGGCTGGCCAGAATGAGAATAAAGGTGCCTATTCGCTCACTCCAGGGCAGGTCCCGAGCCGAGAAGGTCTGCCCAGAAACGCGCGCAACACCAACTACGCCAACCAGCCCATTTAGATCACGAGGCTGATTATCGAATGTTTGGCGCCAAAGACCTGGGATTTTCGCCGGCAAGGTGACTAAGGCCAGGATGCTCTGACTTCCCATTTTCCAGGTTGACCCCGCCGCGTCCTTGACTGCTACGGCCGGGTTTTCGCGTTTGCTGGCAATTTCGCTAGTGATTCCAAGAAGTCCTTTCCCGGCAACTTCGGCTGGTGTTGCCTTTAACGTCAGCAACTTGTGATCGCGCTCTATCGTAATTTGAAGTGGCTTATTCGCAGAGCCCTGAATTACTTTCACTGCATCTGACCAAGAATTCAGCTTGGTTCCGTTGATCGCAACTAACCGGTCTTGGGGTTTGAGGCCGGCCGCTAAGGCAGGTGATGGCGTGGAACTGGCTGTACAGTCAACATTTGTGCTTGTCGGCAAGCACTTAGATACGGAGCCAAGAGTCGTCGTTTGAACGCTCACGCCAACTCCGGCGAGCAGTAGATAAACCAGCAAAAATCCAAGCACGATGTGACTGATCGATCCCGCTGCAAGAACTGCTATCCGACGACCGACGCTTGCTCGATAAAAAGCTCGGGGTTCATCCTCGGGTGCGATCTGCTCAGAAGGGGTCATTCCAATAATTCGGACGTATCCGCCCGCCGGAATTGCCTTAACTCCATACTCTGTTTCGCCGCGCACCCTCGAATAAAGTCGGGGGCCAAATCCCACAAAAAACTCGGTAACTTTCATGCCAAAGCGCCTGGCCATCAGAAAATGTCCGGCTTCGTGAATCATCACTGAGGCGACCAAGGCAACCACAAAAGCGATAATGCCGATCCAACTCATCTACCTCACCGAGCCATTCCGCTGATCAGTTTGCGTGCCTGCTCGCGAGCGAGGGACTCGGCGCTCAATACATCTGCTACATCACGAGGAATGCTATTGGCTTGTCCAATCACATAATGGACAATCTGCTCGATTACCCGTGAGATTCCAAGGAAATCAAGCTGCCCCTTAGCAAATGCCGCAACGCACTCCTCGTTTGCTGCATTGAAGGCCGCTGGCGCGACGCCGCCAGCCACTCCTGCCCGCCTGGCAATTTCCACTGCTGGAAAGGTCTCATGGTCGATCGGCTCAAATGTCCAAGAAGAACTTTGCCGCCAATCGCACGGCGGGGCGATCTCCGCTAAGCGCTCCGGCCAGGAGAGCGCCAGTGCAATTGGGATTCTCATGTTGGGTGGACTCGCCTGCGCAATTGTTGAGCCATCCACAAACTCAACCAGTGAATGAACGATCGATTGTGGGTGGACCACTGTTTCAATCTGAGCATAGGGAACGTCGAAGAGAAGATGAGCTTCAATCAGCTCTAGCCCCTTGTTGACCATGGTGGCCGAATTTATTGTTACGACCGGCCCCATCTGCCAGGTTGGATGAGCAAGCGCGTCGCTTAATTTAACGTTGGCCAGGGATTTGCGATCCCGGCCCCGAAATGGCCCACCACTAGCGGTCAGGATCAATCGGTTCACCTCGCTGGCCCTACCGGCCCTAAGGGCTTGAGCCAGCGCCGAATGCTCAGAGTCGACCGGAATAATCTGGCCAAGGCGGGCCGCTGCTTTAACCAGTGGCCCGCCGGCAACGAGCGATTCCTTGTTGGCCAGCGCCAGAAGTGATCCCGCCGTCAAGGCGGCAATCGTTGGACGAAGGCCAATGGAACCGGTTATCCCATTGAGGACCAAATCGGCCGGGCGGGAAGCAATCTCTTCGGCCGCACCCTCGCCATCAATCACCTCTACCCCAGGAAGAGCCGCCCGAACTAATTCACCAGTTCTGGAATCGGCGACCCCGACAACTTGGACTCCAGTGGTTAGTGCCTGGGAAATCAGCAGATCGGCCGAGGTGCCCTGGGCGCAAATTGCCACAAGTTCGAATCGGTCGGGATGTTCGGCAATGACGCCTAGCGCCTGGCTACCGATAGATCCGGTTGATCCAAGCAGGATGATTCGTCGTCGGGTCATTGCCACTGCCCCATCCTCTCAGAGTCAAGGTGCCCATGAGTCATTTAGAACTCGGCCAAGGCTCCTCTGCGGTAAGTTATAGGAGGTTTTTAAGTTACTTCCCTGTTCAATAGATCTATAGGAGAAATCATGAGCGGCGGCCCTTCACTGCCCCAAGTTCGTCGAGTTGTCTCTGAAATTCCGGGACCAAAATCCAAAGCGCTCCTTGAACGACGAACCAACGCCGTCTCGGCCAGCCTTGGTATGGCCATGCCGGTGTTCGTCAGCGCAGCTGGCGGCGGCGTGATCGTGGATGTCGACGGCAACTCCATCATCGATATGGGCGCGGGCATTGCGGTCGTAAATGTTGGAAACAGTGCCGACCATGTGGTGAAGAACGTGCAAAACCAAGTCGCGTCATTCACTCATACCTGTTTCATGGTCGCCCCTTACGAAGGTTACGTCGAGGTATGCGAAGAGCTCAATGAATTAACCCCCGGGGATCACGCCAAGAAAAGTGCCCTGTTTAATTCGGGCGCTGAAGCTGTCGAGAATGCAGTGAAGATCGCTCGCGCCTATACGAAACGAGACGCAGTCGTTGTCTTTGAGCACGCTTACCATGGGCGCACGAATCTGACCATGGCAATGACCGCGAAATCAATGCCATACAAGCATTCATTCGGTCCCTTTGCCTCCGAGATATACCGCATGCCAATGGCCTATCCGTATCGCTGGTTCGGCTCGTCCGATAATTGCGCTGAGGAAGCGTTGACAGAAGTGCTCCACAAGATCGAAAAGGAAATCGGAGCTGAAAACGTAGCGGCAATTGTGATTGAACCAATCCAAGGCGAAGGCGGCTTCATCGTTCCGCCAAAAGGTTTCTTGCCTGGACTTGCTGCCTTTGCCAAAGAAAACGGCATCGTCTTTATCGCAGATGAAGTTCAGACTGGTTTCGCCAGAACTGGAGACATGTTCGCTTGCGAAGATGAAGGCATCATCCCCGATTTGATCGCAACCGCTAAGGGAATCGCTGGCGGATTACCCCTGTCGGCAGTCACCGGGCGCTCCGAAATTATGGATAGCGTCCACGCAGGTGGACTCGGCGGCACCTATGGCGGATCGCCAATCGCATGTGCGGCGGCTATTGGCGCCATCAGAACCATTAAAGAAGGCGACCTGAAAGCTAAAGCTAGGCGCATTGGCGAGATCATGCTCCCCGCCCTTGCGGAGATGCAGCGGAAATACCCGGTTATCGGCGAGGTCCGCGGCCGCGGCGCCATGATCGCCATCGAACTGGTGCTCCCAGGAACTAAGGAGCCGAACCCAGCAGCGGTGAGTGCCATCACCAAGTTCTGCCAGCAAGAAGGAGTTCTAGTCCTTAGCGCTGGAACCTACGGCAACGTGCTGCGCTTTTTGCCGCCGCTGGTTATGCCCGAGGATCTGTTGGTCGAAGCTTTGGAAATCATCGAGAAAGCTTTAGCCTCACTGAACTAGATCGGTAACTTTTCTAATTTAACGGTCTAACAAATTCTGCTTAGGGTCATAGGTAATTCGACCATGCGCAAGTAGGTCTTTGCGTCTGCGTGCGATGGCGCTTAACGACTCAAGCACCACCCGATTCGCCAGCAGGGCAGTGATGTCGGCATGGTCATACGGGGGTGAGACTTCGACAATGTCGATGCCAACAATCGGAAGCTCAAGACAGATTCGCCGTACGGCTTCAAGCAGCATCCGACTATTCATTCCACCCGGTTCCGGCGTTCCGGTTCCTGGTGCCATCCCGGGATCGACAACGTCAATATCCACCGAGAGAAAAACTCCATCACATTCATCGGTGAGAATCGAGAAACTTTCATCTAGTACCGAGCTCAAGCCTCGCGCATCGATCTCAGTCATTTCGAATGAGCGCATCGACTGGTCTTTCATCCAGTCAAGGGTTTCGGGCTCCGGCCAGTATCCGCGAAGGCCCAATTGCAGAAAACGATCTCCGCGCACCGCACCTGATTCAATCAAGCGTCGCATTGGGGTGCCATGCCCGTAAAGGGAACCCCACTGATCTGGACCAGTGTCGGCGTGTGCATCAAAATGAACCATTGAGACTCGACCCCAACCGATGTGACGGGCAACTCCGACGACATCTGCAGCTGCAATTGTGTGGTCGCCACCAAGCACGACTGGAATGGCGCCTGCCGAGGCGATCTTCAAGGTGGCCGCTTCAAGCACTCGTAGCGATAATTCGGTTTCGCCAGATGGCATCGCCAGATCGCCCGCGTCAACGACTTTAAGTTCCTGAAGTCCATCAGTTCGCAGCGCGAGATGTGGGCGGCTTGCATCGTGTGGCAAGTAATCGCCGGCACGTATCGCTTGGGGCCCGAAACGGGCTCCGGCTCGGTGCGAAGTGCCGCCATCAAAAGGGGCGCCAACGATCACCACGTCTGCGCCCGCATATGTTTCTGGCTCATCCAGATCACAGCGTTGAACACCTAGGAAAGTGAAATCAGGTCCGTACATTCCGCCAAGTCGAGTCACTGTATGACCCTATTACGAAACCTTAGGAATCAAAGCCCAACCCAATCCGATCCAGGATTTGCAGCCAGAGATTGCGCTTTCCACCATTTTGATCAGCGCGGTTGATCGACCATTTCGTGAATTGGATGCCGAAGTAGCGAAGTGGCTCAGGAGGAAATGGCAAGGGTTTACGTCGCACCATCTTTAGCTTGGTGCGTTCGGTCTCATTGCCATCAAGCAGATCCAACATTGTTGCCGCGCCAAAACGAGTAGCCGCCACCCCAAGACCCGTATAGCCAAGGACATATGCGATCTTCTTATCTCGTGAGATGCCCCAAAATGGTGAGAAGCGGGTGCAAGTGTCGATGGCTCCGCCCCAGGCGTGCGTGAACTTGATTCCAGCAAGTTGCGGAAAAGTTTTTAAGAAATGGGAAACGAGGGTCGCATAAGTTTCCGCCCTGAAATCGTATTCCTGACGTACCTTGCCGCGAAAGTTATAAATGGCATCCCAGCCGCCCCATAGTATGCCGCCGTCGCTGGTCTGCCGGTAATAATGAAATTGATTTCCAGAGTCTCCAATCCCCTCGCGACCGCTCCAACCAATGCTCTCTTTCTGAGCGTCAGTAAGCGGCTCAGTGACAAGCACATAGTCGTAGACAGGAACTATGTATTTACGAGCGCTTCGCAGCAGGGAGGGATAAACGTTGGTGGCCAGTGCAACTTTATTAGCCGAGGCCTGGCCGTATGGAGTGTGCACAATGACTCGGTTGCCTTTGCGTTCGAGCTTTTCAACTTTTGAGTTCTCATAAATTCGAACCCCAAGTGAAATGCACGCGCGCTCCAATCCCCACACCAAGCGAGCTGGATCGACTAACGCGGTTCCATCGTGGTCGTAAATTGCACCCAAGTAGATTGGCGAGTGAACTTTCGCTTGGATTTCTTCTCGGGTAAGAAAAACGGCTGAGTCGCCGAGCTCATTTCGCTCGACAACCTCCTCTTCCATCCCCTCCAATTGCCAGGGTTCGGTGGCTACTCGAATCTCTCCGGTCCGCTCCCAGTCACACTCGATTCCATAGCGAGCAATCGTCTCTTCAATGGCATCTAAATTCTCCCGAGAGAGACGCTCAATCACAGCCATCTCGTTGGCAAAACGGCGCTTACCGTTATGAAAACCGTGGGTGAGTGAAGCCGAACAGAAACCGCCATTGCGTCCGGATGCCGCTGAACCTGTCTCACGCTGCTCAATAATCACGACGTCGCGATCCGGGTCTTCCTCTTTGGCTAGCAAGGCAGTCCAAAGGCCCGTGAATCCGGCACCAACTATCACCAGATCAGCCGTGGTGGCGCCAATTAAGGCCGAATGGCTCTCCGGCTCTAATGGATCTTCTTCCATCCAGTAGAGCGTCGGTTGCACGTCAGCAAGGTGTCTTAATACAAATGGGTCGATGGTGGCCATCGTTGGGTCCGGCAACTAGCCGGAGTCACCCCTTCACTCAAGTTTGGTGACCCCGGGTCCTCCGGAAGTACACCCCACGGTGTGATCGGGACGACCCGATCGTTATCCGCCGTAGCTGAGGCCAGGATATCCGAGATGACGCGAATTAAGCCAGTTTGCGCCTACGCCTTGAACTGATTAGTTGTGAGATCACCACGAGCGTGAGCGCAAAGAGAAACATTGCGGTACCGATTACGTTCACCTGCGGTGGAATTCCTCGTTGGGCGGCGCCCCAGACAAACATCGGGAAAGTAACGGTCGAGCCAGCGTTGAAGTTCGTGACGATGAAATCATCGAACGAAAGAGAGAAGGCAAGAAGAGCCGCACTTACGATCCCCGGCATGACTAACGGCAAGGTAATCCGCCTAAATGTCTGCCATTCATCTGCATAGAGATCCATGGCGGCCTGTTCCAGTCGCGGATCAAGGCCAGCCAGGCGAGCTTTGACGGTGACGACTACAAAGGAGATGCAGAACATTATGTGGGCGATCAGAATGGTCCAGAAGCCGAGCGGGAACTTAATCGCAACAAAGAGCGTGAGTAGCGAGGATCCCATTACAACTTCAGGTGATGCCATCGGTAGGAAGACCAATAAGTTCGTGACTGCTCGGCCGCGGAATTTATGACGGACTAGAGCAAAGGCCATCAGGGTGCCAATAAATGTCGAGATAAGTGTCGACAGCAGGCCGATCTTCAAACTGGTGCCTACGGCATTACACATATCGCCAACTGCGCAAGGGTGTAACCAGTTGTTCAAAGTGAACTTGTCGAAAGAGTATGTAAGGCGTGATTTCGGCTGGTTGAAGGAGAGCGCCATAACCACAAAGACGGGGAGGAACATGTAAATCAAAACGAGGATTCCAATAAGGAGAATCAGGTGACTCCGGAACCACACTCCTGCCCGATGGATTCTGCTCGCTGATTTCAGATCTCTTCGCGATTTCGTGGCAACCCTGTTTGGAGTAGTCGTCGACATCAGACCAACTCCTCTGTTCCTGCTCGGCGCACATAGATAACAACGAGCACCACAATGATGGCCATCAACATGAATGACAGCGCCGCAGCTAGCGGATAGGCCAGACGAACAAGGAAGGCGCTATCGATGATATTTCCGACCATTGAGGTTCGCGCACCTTGTCCGAGAAGAGTTGAATTTATGTAATCGCCGGAAGCAGGAATGAAGGTCAGCAAGGTTCCTGCCACAACCCCGGGCATCGATAATGGCACGGTTACCTTTCGAAATCCGGTAAACGCTGACGCATACAAATCGCTCGACGCCTCAATCAGACGCGGGTCGACCTTCTCCAAACTCGCATACAAGGGCAAGGTCATGAACGGAAGAAAGTTGTATGTGAGACCAGTTATTACCGCAATCGGCGTCGCGAGAATCCGGCCACCAGGGCTTAGCAAGTGAATATCCCGCAAGAAGTGAATGAAGGTTGAGTTGTCGCCCAGAATCGCAGTCCAAGCCAGCGTTCGCACCAGGAACGAGGTGAAGAAGGGAGCAATGACGAGAACTAGTAAGAAGTTCTTCCACTTACCGGATTTCAAGGCGATTGCATAGGCCAATGGATACGCAATTAGGAGGGCGCAGACCGTTGCGATCCCCGCGTAGGTGAACGAACGTAGGAATTGCGGATAATACTGGGAAAGGGCATCGCTGTAATTGGCGAAATGAAAGGTCATTTGATAACCGGCGTCGAGGCTCCCGGTCGGGTCGTAAAGACTTGTTGCCGCAAGATTGAACATGGGGGTGATAAAAAAGACTGCCAACCAGAGAATCCCAGGGATTAACAGTGCATACGGCAGCCAACGACGAGATTTCACGAATGCGCCTCGCCCGCTCCGGCTCCCGCACCGACATCTTGAGTCGCGTCGAGAGCAAATGTATGCGCCGGCTCCCACGAAAGGTTCACCGTCTCACCCGGCCTTGCGCCCGAATTTTGCAGATTCTGCTCAAATACCATCAGTTCTTCGCCCCAGGTGGTCTTGATTAGATACTGAGTTGATACACCGATGTAAGAAGCGTCGGTAACGATCCCCGAAATCACATTGGCGCCCAAGGTTGGCTGGCCCGCCAACGTAATGTTTATCTTCTCCGGACGAACTCCGACCCAGAGCGAATCTGAATTTGTTGATGTGCGAGATCGTGGCACCCTGATCCGATTTCCATACAGGTCTACGCCGAGGTCGTCACCTCGGTCGACGACATTTCCAGCAATCAGATTGGATTGTCCCAGGAAATTAGCCACAAACGTAGTACGTGGATTCTCATAAAGGTCGGTGGGAGTTCCCATTTGCTCCACCTTGCCTGCGTTCATCACCGCGATCGTGTCTGCCATCGTCATGGCTTCTTCCTGATCGTGAGTGACATGGACGAAAGTTATTCCAACCTCAACTTGAATCCGCTTCAACTCAATCTGCATTGCTCGCCGCAATTTCAGATCAAGTGCACCTAGCGGTTCGTCTAACAGCAGCACTTCCGGCTTATTGATCAGTGCTCTGGCGACAGCAACACGCTGCTGCTGCCCACCGGATAGTTGCGCAGGCATTCGCCTCGCGTAGCCATCCAATTCAACCAGAGACAAGATCGACTCCACCGGCGCCTTGACATCTTTGATCCCACGTCGACGAAGACCAAACGCAACATTTTCAAAGATGTCAAGGTGCGGGAAGAGTGCATATGACTGAAAGACGGTATTGACCGGACGCCGATAAGGGCGTTCGTACGAGATGTCCCTCTCACCAATGAGTATCTGACCGGAGGTTGGCTCTTCAAGCCCAGCGACCATTCGGAGCGTGGTCGTTTTTCCGCAACCCGAAGGGCCAAGGAGGGCAAAGAAGGAACCCTTTGGGATTACCAGGTTGAGGTCATCAACCGCCGTAAAGGTCCCAAACTCTTTAGTTAGATGGACTAGTTGTACGTCCCCGCCAAGTGATTCTGATTGAGCCAATTTTTTCAGCCACCCGATACCTTTGAAAATGCATCTTGGTACTTGCTCTCCGTCGCTGCATCAAGACCCATGAAGATGTGCGACTTGGCCAACGTCGCGGCCGATGGGAAGATAAGTTGGTTGCTGGCCAACGCAGGATCAATCTTTGCCGCCTCAGCCTTGGCACCCTCAACCGGACAGATGTAGTTCACGTACGCCGCTACCTGTGCTGCGACCGCTGGGTCGTAGTAGTAGTTCATCCACGCTTCCGCGTTCGCCTTGTGAGATGCCTTGTTCGGGATGAGCATGTTGTCTGACCAGAGGGTCACGCCAGCATCTGGAATCGTGTAGTTGATCTTTGGATCCGCGAACTGCAGCTGCACAACATCCCCAGACCAGGCGATGCAAGCGGCGATGTTGCCCTTGGCCAGATCTGGCGCATACTCGTTGCCGGTAAATTTCCGGACCTGTCCAGAGTCGACTGCCGCCTGAATCTTTGCCATAGCTGCATTGAAATCTGCGTCGGTGAAATTGGCTGGGTCCTTGCCCATTGACAGCAGCACCAGGCCAACTGTGTCGCGCATTTCGGTCAGCAAGGTGACCTTGCCCTTGAGGTCTGGGCGGGTGAAAAGTTCGTCGATGTCCTTAACCGGCGTGGTCACGTGCTCGTTGTAGGCGATGAGCGAAAAGCCGGACTGCCAAGGTGCTGAGTAGTCACGGTTGGGATCCCAAGGCGGTGACTTCAGCGCGGCGGCGAGGTTGGCTTCGACGTTCGGGGTGTTGGCATGGTCAACTTTCTCAACCCAGCCAAGTCGAATCAAGCGGGCTGCCATCCAGTCGGTCATGACGATGAGATCGCGCCCGATTGGCTGGCCTGCGGCCAACTGGTTTCGAATCTTCCCGAAGAAAACGTTGTTGTCGCTCACGTCTTCGGTGTAGGTGACCTTAATTCCAGTCTTCGCGGTAAAGGCATCAATTGTTGGGTGATCCGACTGATTCTTGGAATCAACATCGATATAGAGGGGCCAGTTCGAAACGATCAGCGTCTTATCGGTAGCAGACAAGTCCGTGACGGTTGCTCCGGCAGCCGAACCGGTCTTGGTACCCGCCGAAGTTCCACAGGCTGCAAGAAAAGCGGCGATACCAACTGCGCCGGCCCCTCCGAGCACGGCACGTCGGGTCGCCTGCGCCTTAATGAATTGGGCCAGTCCTGGAACTGACTCTGGGATCTGCGTCATCTCAATTACCTTTCGTCGTAGCGCGATTTTCAATGGCGAAAATCGTGCGGTGCCAGTCTTTCCTTGCCTTACCTGTGTTTTCATTCATGACATGTTTTAAAACTGTGTACTCCTGCAGTGAGTACGCGCTCATGTCCTTGCCGAATCCTGAGGCCCCAAAGCCACCGTGAGGCATCTCGCTAACAATCGGAATGTGATCATTAACCCAGACCGTACCGGCTCTTAAGCTCCTTGTGACAATGCCGGCTCGATATATATCCCTGGTCCATACCGAAGCGGCCAAACCATAAGGCGTATCTGCGGCAAGGGCCAAGCCTTCTTCGTCCGAGTCAAATGGCAAGGCCACGAGAACCGGTCCGAAAATCTCATCTTGAACAATCTCTGAATCTTGTCGAGCTCCAGTGATCAGGGTGGGTTGATAGTAGGCGCCGCTCGACAACGATCCGGATGGAGCGCGGCCGCCGGTATGAACCTTCGCGCCGTGGGTAAGCGCGCGCTCGACAAAACCATGAACCCGATCGCGATGTTGGCTCGAAATCAACGGACCCAGGTCAGTAGCGAGATCCATTGGATCACCTAACTGGATGCCTTCAAAAAGGGCCGTGACGCCGGCAATGAAATCTTCATAAAGTGGACGTTGAACATAGGCGCGGGTGGCTGCCGTGCAGTCCTGGCCACCGTTGATCAGGCTCGCCGCAACCGCTCCGTGGATCGCGGCTTCCAGATCGGAATCGTCAAAAACCAGGAATGGTGCCTTTCCGCCGAGTTCGAGATGGATCCTTTTGGCGCTCTGGGCTGCAATTTGCATTACTCGTCTACCGGTCGAGGTGGAACCGGTGAAACTCACCATGTCCACGTCTGGATGAGACACCAGAGCTTCGCCTGCCTCCCGACCGGATCCGGTAACCACGTTAATAACACCATCGGGGAACCCGGCCTCGGTGGCGGCCTGAGCAAACATTACGGAGGTTATGGGGGTCAGCTCGGATGGTTTCAAGACGATCGTGCAGCCGGCGGCCACCGCGGGAAGAATCTTCCAGCCAGCCATCTGCAGGGGGTAATTCCATGGCGCAATTGAACCAACCACACCAGCGGCTTCACGCCGAAGACTGGAGGTGTGATCTGGTGAATACTCGTTCTGGGCTTGGGCCGAACTATCTCTGGAAACCCCGGCGAAATATCGGATGTTATCGATCGTCCCCGGTAGATCGAAGCCGGTGGACAGCCGGATCGGTTTGCCCGTCTGCTCAGACTCCACCCGGGCGAACTCGGCTGATCGATCTTCCAGGATCTGCGCCAAATTGTGCAGCGCGTTGGAGCGAACTACCGGCGATGCGCTAGACCATTCGGGAAAGGCTTTCTTGGCGGCACCCACTGCATTATTGACGAGAACAGAATCTGCGGCGCGAAATGTCTCAACGCTCTGGCCATTGGCCGGGTTGATCACGGAGAGTTCTCCGCCACCGCCGATCGCTGGCTTCCCGTCAATCCACTGCATATTTCTGCTGCTCAATTCTCTGCGTTGGACGAGGGCTATTCGTTGATGTTCATCATGACGTGTTTGATTCTGGTGTAATCCTCAAACCCATACATCGAAAGATCCTTGCCGTATCCAGAGTGTTTAAAGCCACCATGTGGCATCTCGGCGACGAGTGGGATATGGGTGTTGATCCAGACGCAACCGAAATCAAGACGCTTGGCCATTCGCATCGCGCAGCCATGATCCTTGGTCCAAACGCTTGAGGCCAGTGCATATTGGACGCCGTTCGCATAGCTCAGCGCCTCTTTTTCGTCGCTAAATTTCTGCACGGTAATTACCGGACCGAAAATCTCATTCTGGACGAGTTCGTCATTCTGCTTAAGGTCGGCAACGACGGTTGCTTCCAGGAAGAAGCCTGGCCGATCTACCCTTGACCCGCCGGCGACGATCGAAGCATGCGATGGCACTCGCTCAATGAGACCGGAAACCCGGGCTAGTTGGTTTGCATTGTTAACTGGGCCGAAAAGCACGTCCTCATCTGGTGCTCCAGTTAGCGCAACAGTCTTAGCCTGTTCGGCTAGCAGGGCCACAAACTTGTCATAGGCCGGAGCCTGTACGAGGACTCTCGTTCCAGCCGTACAGTCCTGGCCGGCGTTGAAGAAACCAGCGATTGCGATTGCGGCCGCTGCTGCTTCTAGATCTGCATCGGCATAGACGATGACAGGTGCGTTCCCGCCTAATTCAAGGTGGACTCGCTTAACATCTTTGGCCGCCGAGGTAGCTACCTCCATGCCGGCTCGCACCGAACCAGTGATGGAGACCATCTGCGGCGTTGGATGCTCCACAAGAGTCCGACCAGTTGCCCGATCGCCGCAGACTACGTTGAAAACACCAGCCGGCAAGTGCTCTGCCATAACGTTGGCCATCCAGACCGTTGATGCCGGCGTGGTATCGCTGGGCTTGAGAACTACGGTGTTACCGGCGGCGATCGCCGGCGCCCATTTCCAGACCGCCATCATCATTGGGTAGTTCCACGGAGCGACTTGGGCTACGACACCGATCGGCTCGCGACGAATCATTGAGGTGTGGCCGCGCATATATTCCCCGGCAGATTTGCCTTCCAGCATCCGCGCAGCGCCAGCAAAAAATCTAATCTGGTCCAGCATCGGTGGAATCTCTTCAGAGGTGGTCAATGACAGGGGCTTACCGGTGTTCTCACTTTCGATCGCCACCAATTCATCGGCCCGCGCCTCAAAGGCATCTGCGATCTTGAGCAGTGCCCGCTGGCGTTCGCTTGGAGTCGTCTCGCGCCACTGTTCAAAAGCTGCGGACGCGGCGCCCATGGCTAGGTCAACATCGGCCTGATCCGAAATTGGCGCAGAGGCGTAAGCCTGTCCCGTTGATGGATTAATGATTTCGGCCTGGGCACCTGACTGAGAGTCGACGTACTTGCCATTGATGAAGTTCTGCAGTTTCCGGGACACAGGTCTATCTCCTTAAGTGGTGCGAGAGTGTGCGCAGCGTACGCCCTTGAGTGGTCGATTTGATAGTACATCGGTCACTAAACTATTGATTTCGAAGCATTTTCGCTAAAAATCTACGAAATTAGTTGCCAAATGCCAGCAAAACCGGCATCCTCTTAATATGGCCGCACCTGCAATCCACCGAGTGTCCGAGAAGGACCGTCATCTCCGGATGGCCATTGACGACGTTTCAAAGTCCATTATTGAACAGCTCCAGATCGACGGCCGTAAGTCCTACTCGGCAATCGGAGCGGTCGTTGGGCTCTCCGAAGCCGCCGTCCGCCAACGCGTACAGCGCCTGATCGAATCCGGGGTTATGCAAATTGTGGCGGTGACCGACCCGCTAACCGTTGGCTTTTCTCGGATGGCGATGCTCGGCATGAAAGTTGACGGCGACCTTCAGAAAGTCGCCGACCAACTTGCCAGCTATCCAGAGGTCGACTACGTGGTTGTTACCGCGGGCGCATTCGACGTGATGGCCGAGGTCATCTGCGAAGACGACGATCACATGCTTGAACTACTTCAGCGCATTCGGAACATTCCGACTGTCAGAGGAACCGAGAGTTTCATCTACTTGAAACTCCGTAAACAGCTATACAACTGGGGAACAAGATGACTACCACGCCACAATACGTTGTTGAAAATTTCAGTGACAATCTTTCAGATCGCGCACAGAAGCATCTTTGGATGCACTTCACGCGCATGTCCACCTACCACGAGGGCGCATCAGTCCCGGTTATCGTGCGCGGCGAAGGTCCTTATATTTACGATGACCGAGGCCGACGCTACCTCGATGGGCTCTCTGGCCTCTTCACGGTCCAGATGGGTCACGGTCGACAGGAATTAGCTGAGGCCGCCGCTCGTCAGATGAGCACCCTTGGTCATTTCCCCATCTGGTCCTATGCCAACCCGCCAGCAGTTGACTTAGCCGAACGCCTGGCGCACCTGGCCCCAGGAGACCTCAACCGAGTCTTCTTCACAAGCGCCGGTGGCGAAGCCGTCGAGAGCGCGTTCAAACTCGCAAAGCAGTACTTCAAAATGATGGGTAAGCCGATGAAACACAAAGTCATCAGCCGCTCCATCGCCTACCACGGGACCACCCAAGGCGCTCTTTCGATTACCGGTATTCCGGCAGCCAAACAGTTTTTCGAACCACTCGTACCGGGAACGCTGAAGGTACCGAATACCAACTTCTATCGCGCGCCAGAGCATCTGCGCAATGATGAACATGCCTTCGGCATGTGGGCAGCAAACCGGATTGAAGAGATGATCCTTTTCGAGGGCGCAGATACTGTTGCTGCGGTATTCGTTGAGCCAGTCCAAAATTCAGGCGGTTGCTTTCCACCTCCCCCGGGATACCTCCAGCGAGTCAGGGAAATCTGCACCAAGTACGACGTAATCATGGTTGCAGATGAAGTCATCACCGCCTTCGGACGTATCGGTGATTCGTTCGCCAGCCACCGTTACGGAATCAAACCCGACATCATCACCTGCGCAAAGGGAATGACAAGTGGCTATGTGCCTATGGGCGCGATGATCGTAAGCGATCGGCTCTACGAGCCATTCCGCAAAGGCACCAACTCATTCCTCCACGGATTCACCTGGGGCGGCCATCCAGTTGGGGCCGCAGTTGCAATGGCCAACCTTGACTTAATGGAGAAAGAAAAGATCAACGAGCACGTGCGAGCCAATGAGGGCGCACTCCGCTCGACTCTAGAGAAGTTGAAGGATCTGCCAATTGTTGGCGACGTTCGAGGAGCAGGCTTCTTCTACGGAATCGAATTAGTCAGGGACAAGAACACCAGGGAAACCTTTACGGCCGACGAAAGCGAGCGACTTCTACGGGGTTTCCTCTCAAAGGCCCTCTTCGAAGCTGGGCTCTACTGCAGAGCAGACGATCGCGGTGAACCTGTCATTCAGATCGCACCACCACTGATCTGTACTCAGGAGCATTTCGATGAAATCGAACAGATCCTGCGTAGCGTTCTGACCCAAGCGTCGGCAATTCTCTAAGCGAGCCTCAAAAAGATGAGCGAACGGACGCGGGTGCGCCGGCTGCCCAAGAAGGCAGTCGGTGACCGCTCCGTTCTAAATTCGATCCTAGATAGCGCTCTGATCGCACATGTGGCAATCATCGACGGTAACCAGCCGTATGCGATCCCGGTTGGTTGCGCGCGCGATGGAGATCGCCTGCTTATGCACGGCTCGAACGCCTCAAGGCTGTTCAAACTATTGAGTTCCGGAGTGCCTTGCTGCGCCAGCATTACCCTGCTCGATGGAGTGGTGCTGGCCAGGACGTCGTTTGAATCTTCAATGCACTACCGAAGCGCCATGATCCTTGGAAGTGCAGTGACCCTGTCCGGAGTCGAAAAAGTAGAAGCATTGGAAGTACTTACTGAACATTTTCAACCAGGGCGTCTAGCTGAAATTCGGAAATCTAACGACAAAGAATTGAGTGCCACAACCGTTGTTGCACTTTCACTAGACGAGTTCAGCATAAAGATTTCAGCTACTGACCCTGAAGATCTTCCAGAAGATCTGAGTACGCCAATCTGGGCCGGAGTCGTGCCAATGATTCACAAATGGGGAACGCCGCGCGCTGCCGGAGACCTAGAGCCGGGAATCGCGCCCCCGCAGTACTTGGCCAACTGGCCCACTGGGAGGGCGTAAATGAAAAATTATCGTGGTTTATCACTCTGGCATGACACTTCCGGCGAAGAGTTCACGCCCAGGCGTCAACTCGATGGTGACATCGAAGTGGACGTCGCCATCGTCGGAGCCGGATTTACCGGCCTATGGAGTGCGTATCACTTGCTGAAGTTTGACCCTTCACTAACGATCGCAATTATCGAATCACAAATTGCCGGTTTTGGCGCAAGTGGACGTAACGGTGGCTGGGCGTCGGCCATCTACCCAGTTTCTAACTCGCGGTTAACAAATGAATCCGGCCCTACATCTGCGCAGGCGATTCGAAGCGCCCTCGTTGAATCAATCGACGGCATTGAACAATTCTGTACAGACCACGACGTTGATGCGGATTTTGTTCGTGGCGGTCGAATCACCGTCGCGCGCACCAAGGTGCAGATGCGTCGCCTTACCAAAGAAGTGTCCGACGACGCCAGATACGGAACAGAGAGCGAACTCCTGGGCAGAGCCGATGTTCTTTCTAGGATTGATATCGAAGGCGCCATTGGTGGGTCATTTGATCCGTCTTGCGCGCGCGTTCATCCAACAAAGTTGGTGCGGGGCCTCGCCCGCGTGGTGGAAAACGCCGGCGCAGTTATCTATGAGCGGACGCATGCCAAGTTGATTGAGCCGCATCTAGTAGTCACCGATCGCGGCCGCGTCCAAGCAAAATTCGTTATTCGAGCAACTGAAGCCTTTACTCCTGCGATAAACAGAGGGAGCGCTAAGCGCGAACTAGCTCCCGTCTATTCGCTAATGGTGGCGACCGAACCGCTTCCCGCTTGGATCTGGGATCGGATTGGCCTTCGCGCTTATGAAACATTCTCAGAAGCGCGGCACCTGATCGTCTATGGACAGCGCACCGCAGATGATCGCCTGGCAGTTGGTGGCCGAGGCGCACCTTACTTTTTTGGCTCCAAGATCAGGCCGTCCCAAGACCGCGACCCCAAAGTGCATGAAGCATTGCGCAATCTGGTCCGCGACTGGTTCCCTGAGGTAAAAAACCACCTCTTCACTCATGCCTGGGGCGGTCCGCTTGGCATCAGTCGGGATTGGCATCCGCAGGTAAACCTGGATCGGAATACTGGGCTGGCCAGCGCTGGCGGTTATGTTGGTGACGGTGTTACGACGACTTACCTAGCCGGAGCCACCTTGGCCAGTTTGATCATGGAGAAAGAGAATCACTTCACTCGCCTGCCCCTGGTTGGCCACAAATCCAGACTCTGGGAGCCCGAACCAATTAGGTGGCTGGCTGTCAACGCGGGCCTCTTGGCTATGTCAGTCGCCGACCGCGAAGAATCTCTTACCCGGCACTCGAGTTACATTGCCAAAGCGATGGCACCGCTTCTCGGGCATTAGCGTTTCCAAGAATCAGGAAGCAGGATAGGCAGCATGAGCCAAATACAACCGCAGTCTGCACTCGATCTACTTGGCGCCGATGACTTGCTCAACGATGAAGAGCACGCCATCAAAGACACGGTGCGCACATTTGTTCAGGCCGAATTGAAGCCGCACATTGCCGATTGGTTTGAATCGGGAGAGCTGCCGGCTCGAGAACTCGCGAAGAGTTTTGGCCAGATGGGGCTGCTTGGCATGCATCTTGAGGGCTACGGATGTGCTGGAACTTCGGCCACTGCCTATGGACTAGCCGCCCTCGAGTTAGAAGCCGCAGATTCGGGCCTCAGATCATTTGTTAGCGTGCAGGGTTCCCTAGCGATGTTTGCAATCTGGAAGTTTGGCAGCGAAGAGCAGAAAAAAGAATGGCTGCCAAAGATGGCCGCTGGCGATGCAATTGGCTGCTTTGGGTTGACTGAATCCGACTTCGGATCGAACCCGAGCGGCATGCTCACCAACGCCAAACGGAGCGGCGACGATTGGATTCTTAACGGTTCGAAAATGTGGATCACCAACGGCTCAGTCGCGGACGTGGCCGTTGTTTGGGCGCAGACCGCCGACGGCATCGCAGGGTTTGTCGTGCCCACGAATACTCCTGGATTTTCGGCCAATCAGATCAAGGGGAAACTTTCGCTACGCGCGTCGATCACCAGTGAACTGGTATTTCAAGATGTTCGACTTCCAGCCAACGCGGTACTTCCAAATGTGATCGGGCTCAAGGGGCCGATGTCATGCCTTAACGAGGCTCGCTTTGGAATTCTCTTCGGCGTCATTGGTGCCGCGCGCGATTGTCTGGAGTCAGCAACAGAGTATGCGACTTCGCGTATCCAATTCGATAAGCCGATCGCGTCATATCAGTTGACCCAAGAAAAACTGACCAACATGGCCCTTGAGTTGCAGAAGTCATATCTGTTGGCGATTCACCTTGGCCGCCTAAAGGACGCCGGGAAGATTCGGCCGGCACAGATCAGCCTTGGAAAACTGAACAACGTGCGCGAAGCCATTGAGATAGCCAGGACCGCAAGGACAATTCTTGGCGCCAACGGAATAACCCTTGAATACCCGGTTATGCGCCACGCAAACAATCTCGAATCCGTGTTGACCTACGAAGGCACAAGTGAGATTCATCTACTGACGATCGGCCGAGCCCTTACCGGAATCTCAGCGTTTCGCTAAAGCTCTTTAGTGCTGGCTGCAAGTTGACCGCAGGCTCCATCAATATCGCTGCCCCTGGTGTCTCTTACCGTGACTGAGACGCCATGCACTTCAAGCAAATGCACAAAAGCATCCTGGTCCTCTTCACGAGAGGCGGTCCACTTCGATCCCGGTGTCGGGTTCAACGGAATGAGATTGACGTGAACGTTTCTGTTTTTCAATAGCCGGCCAAGCAGGTCTGCACGCCAGGCTTGATCGTTGATATCGCGGATCAGCGCGTACTCAATTGAATATCTACGACCGGTTTTCGCTTCATACGAATCGGCGGCTTTTAAAACTTCGCCGATCTTAAATCTAAGATTTATCGGTACGAGCGTGTCGCGAAGTTCATCGTCAGGGGTGTGCAGCGAAACGGCAAGCGTCACCGGAATGCCTTCTTTGGTGAGTCGCTCAATTCCGTTGACGAGGCCAACCGTTGAGACGGTTACCGAACGCGCTGAAATCCCAAGTCCGTGTGGAGTTGGTGTGGTGATGTTCCGTACCGATTGGATCACGGCGCCGTAATTAGCAAGCGGCTCACCCATGCCCATGAACACCACGTTGCTAAGACGCATTGGGCCGCCGGCGATCTCACCGCGCGCCAGTGCTCTGGCAGAGGCCACAACCTGTTCGGTGATTTCGCCGGCCGAGAGGTTACGGGTTAAGCCAGCTTGTCCGGTTGCGCAGAACGGGCAGCCCATGCCACAGCCGGCCTGAGAGGAGATGCAGACGGTCGCACGGTCCGGGTAGCGCATGATGACGCTCTCAACCAACACTCCGTCAAAGAGCCGCCAGAGATCTTTCCTCGTGCGTCCCCCGTCGCAGGTGATGCTCCGGACTAGCGTGATCAACCTTGGCAGAAGCAGATCAACGAGCACTTCGCGCGATTCGGTTGGAAGATCGGTCCAAGTCTGCGGCTCGTCGGAAAGGTGCTCGAAGTAATGGGTCTCGATCTGCTTTGCCCTGAACGCTTTCTCGCCAAGAGAGACGACTGCATCGCGACGTTCCTCCGGCGGCATGTCCGCCAGGTGACGGGGTGCCTTCTTCATCCGAGCCACCGAATTATCAAGAATGCGAATGGCGCCGTAAAGAGCAACGAGTCGAGCCGGTCAAGAAAACCGCCATGCCCAGGAAGGGAAGTACCCATGTCTTTCACGCCGATATCGCGCTTAATTG
>DATKUB010000005.1:0-14602 GCA_035530875.1 Candidatus Nanopelagicaceae bacterium | reverse complement strand
CCCTCACCAGGCTAGGAGCAGCAAAAAGGCCCCAATCCCTTAGGACTGAGGCCTTTCTGCGTTGATTAGTTGCGCGGTATTAGCCGCAGAGGGAGTTGAAGTCCTCTAGCGAGCCGGTGACTGTTGGGCCGAGGATTTCGACAGTCGACTTGAGTCCGGCCACCTGAGCCCGGAGGTTGTCCCCAGCGGTGCCCTGGATGCCTGCAACCTTGGCTTGCATGTCAGTGATCTGCTTTACGGCGCTGGAGTAATCGCTGTCCATCTTGAGGTATGCGTTGTGAAGAGAAACGCACTCTGGCGACAACTTAGTCCATGCCTTCTTGTGCTTTGCGTTCTTCGAGCAGATGTACTGGTACTTGTAGATCTTCTTCACGGTCGTCAACTTGCTGCAGTAGCCATTGGGCTTTGGATGCTTGGCGGCAGCCCTTGCCTTGGCCTTCCAAGTTGCTAATGAACGAGCCTTGGCGACAGCTGCCACTGAAGAAGAGGCGCTGGTCCTGGCCGTCATCGCAACAGCGCTGGTCTTGGCCGTTGACGCTGAAGCGGGAACAGATGCGAGACCTGCGGAGAGAATGATGGTGGCGCCAAAGGCGATTGTTTTGCGTAGCACTTTTCCTCCAAGGATTTGAATACGTCTCAAGACTAGACGCTGGAAAGCCGATATTTGCTTCAGGATTGGCTGAGTGGGCTAGTAATCCCCTGCGAAGCATTCTCTCACGGCTAAACGCACTCACGTAGTTTCGATTAGTGCCTACGCTGGCATGGATCCTCGCAATTGGCCTGGTCGGGCCGTTATTCGCACTGCCCAATCGTTTCCAAATCCCCGTTGCGGTGGGCGAGATTTTGATTGGGTCGATTTTTGGGAAGAGCGGTTTAAAAAAGTGCCGCTACATAATTCTTCTCGGTCGATTTTTGCAGATATCGGATTTGCGCTAGTCGGGATGGTGGCCGGAAGCCACCTGGATATCCGACGAATTGCAGGTCATCGGCTGTTGGATTCGGCACTGAAACGACAAGCAAAAATTGTCCTGGCTAGCATCCCATTTACGTACTTCATCCCAGAAATTACGAATGTCCACTTTGCGCCGCTCTTCTACGTTCTCATCACTTCCAGTCCCGCAGCACTTGTTCTGCCTGATTGTTCTCCCATGTGTGATGGATGGCCGCGAATTGCGCCCTCACATCGTCAGAGTAAGCAAATCAGTCTTGAACTTTGAATCAGTCTGATCCTCTTGCTGACTTTGGTGGGAATTGCAAAACAATTCATTATTTCTGTCATGGACGCCGGATTTGCGATTCGCCTACGGTTCGACACCAACGTTATTACTTGCCAACCCTTTCACTTGCGATCATCGCAAGCGCACATCTCGACGTTCCAGATGGTGCCGTGACGATCGGATACTGGAGAGTCAAATGACCAACATCAAGCAGTTGTCTGCCCCGAGCAGCATGGCTACTCAGACCCGTCTAGTTATCTCTTGCTCTCGCTCGCGAGCAAGGTTGGCAAGTCTCTCGGCTTCAAAAGTCCGGTATAGCTTTCTTCAAAGCCAGGTCAACTGTTTAGCGCCAGGTCTCGGGTGAATTGGCGACAAGTACTAATGCCGAAATCTTCTCGATATTCATTGTGCTCCGGCGCCTAGTCAATTGTTCAAGAAGTTGGCCCCGAGCCATGATCATCACGTCTCTGGGCCCATTTGTCACGACTACTTCGTCCGCGTCGACTACTGCAATTACCGCCTGTACTTGGATGGGCAATCCAGTTCCGGCAGACATCCGCGTAGCAACAGTCATCGCGTTCTTGCGGGCCGAGGCGATATAGGGAACGGATCGGTGATCGACGAGGAACGTGTCATTCCTAACTTGAACCAGCTGACCAGGATGATGTTTGGCGTTGATCGAGTAGACACCGGAAGACCCGATCACCAAATGGTCGATATCTCCTAGCGGTCGATCCGGGTCTCCGATGGGAATGGCATGGAAGACCTTCCACGGCGCTGGCAAGGCATTGAGAGTCGAAGCGACTGCCTGTTCACCGGCAGCACCCATGAGCCACGGTTCTGCCTGTTCACGTGGAAGTTCGGCAGCTCGCTTCAACGCTTCAGCTCCGGGCTCCCTGTATCTGTTCTGAGACGGAGGCTCTAGGGCTTTCTCTACGATAGGTGTGGGTTTCAGCTCAGTCATTGTGGTTCCGCTTTGGGAAAGAAGATGAATTCGAACATAGTCTTCAATAACGCTTCGGTGTTCTGAGGACTCGACAGTCAGGACTCCGGTCTTGTTATCAATCCAACCAAGGCCGTTGCCGTCGGTATCTTTTAGGTAGGTTCGATCAAGTCCGAATCTTCGCCAAACTGTGGCTTCAATCTCCATGCGAGTCCTATCGATTGTGTTCTGGCAACCCCAAGGTATGAAGAGTAACCCAGGATTGAGGAGATAGATATGTTCGCGACTCAGGCGTTGAGTTTGATCAAAGATCAATGAGGCGCATGCGAAGCTGGTGTCGGAGGAATTGGGGACGAAGCAATCGAGAACTTGATATATGCAACGCCCGATCAGGCGGTAACCCCTTTAAGGAATAGCCTTCTATATCGATAGTCAAGTGCTTCCAAATTCAACCGAGATGAATGTTCAGATAGATCAATTCGGTTGAGTCTCATGCGTTGCACGTCAGGCCCGTCTGGGAGAGTCTCGATCTTTAGAGATTCGGGGTTGATAGCCCAAAGTCCTGCATCAAATGCTCGATGTGCGCTGGCGTTAAGCAGCAACCCATTCTCGCTACTTTCCGTACCACCTCTAACCACCGGGATGATGTGTGCGGCGTCAAGCATTTGCGATACCGAGATGCCCGTAACGAGACACGTTCCTTTGAATCTCTGCAGGATATGAAACTTGAAATGTGGGTCACGTTCGGCTCGCTTGACCTCCACCACTGAAGTTCTTCTCGGCCCGAAAAGTGCAGTTGGTTGGTGATCAATCGGATAACTGATGAATTGGTTCTGTTTTGGGTCGACGCCCTGGAAAGTTAAGACGCAGATGCGAAGTTCGTCATCAAAGGCATCGAGCCAGGCTAGATCGAGCTTCTTGCGAGCACCGATATTTCGAATCACGAAGATAGGCAACTTCAGGTCTTTTGCGTTCTTGATCGCTTGAACTTCGTTCTCATCGCGTAGCGGAGGTCGTTCAGTTGTCGGATAGTGGTAGAGAATGCCTGTGTCATCGATGTCGTCGTCATAGTGCCGTCCCGTGTGAAGTAGGCCAACGGCTACGCCTTCCGCCGCAACATTCCGAGTGCGCGCCTTATCTACCCAGACACCCGAGGCGCCACCGTAGATGCCCAAATCTCTAACTTCTTGTGCGGTCAATAGCGGCCAGTTTGGTGATCGGCGGGACGCCTCAAGTTGATCGAGGCGATGCTGCAGCTCGCGCTCAATGATCGACACATTTGGGAGCTTAGGAGCACAAAGGCTCTTTCGCCAGCAGTCTAGAGGTTCTTTCAAGAGTGCTGACGGTCAGTCATATGCCCATTTCGTTCGTGATTGCAAGGAATTTACGATCGCTCGATGAACCGGCCAACTCGAGCAAATGGCGCTGCGTTTCGGGATCTACGGAATAGATCACCGATCCGACTAGCCCTCGTGTCAAAAGGACCTTGTAGGTATTTCTAACGAGTTGCTGAAAGGTATCTTCGGCCACACCACGCATATCAGGATCCTTGGATCCTGATCTATCGCCAACCCACCGATCAGTTCGCCAGACCAGGTCTGGTCCAAATATCACGCCGTTCCAGTCATATTCAAAACCCTGCGCTGTGTATATGCAGCCAATTTGGTCGAAACCTTTTGGATCGATGGCCCAAAGTTCTCCTGAGAGGTAACCGCCTACGCCACGGTCTCCCTTGACGTTCCAGGGCTTGTGCCAGTCGCCAATTTGTACATCCATCGGCAAGGTGCCATCCGAGTTGGGGTCATGCCAGGTCCAACAAAACCCCGCCGTGATCCTTGCTTTGTAGCCCTCTGCATTCTTGGCTGCTAAGAAAGCTTCGAGTTCCTCTGGGCTCGATGCGGATCGAAGTTCGAAATTGCCATCCGGTATCCACTCTGACTTTGGCGTATCGTCAAGTTCCAAGAGACCAAGTATCCAATTCTCGTAAGAGCGGCTCCCGCCGCACCGGAACTGCCCGTCAAGTACCACGCGTGTCGTCTTGATGCCTAGTTTCTCCGCGGCTTCCTCGATGAATTCGGGCGTACCTATCTCTCCTTTTCGTACAACCTGATGGGCGTCAAGCAAAAAAACGGGTACTCGGGCTGCACGCAATAATTCTTCTACCTGAGGTTTGCCCGTGCGGTTCGCGGCTTTGGTGTATCGATTCGCACTAGTTGTTCGGATCCGATGAGCCTCGTCGCAAACCAGGACGTCTAGAGAGTTCGGTTCGCTTGTCATAAAAGTATTGAAATAGGCGAAGAGTTTTTGAACCCTCGGGTTCCGAGCTCCGGCGATCTTCTTAAGTGAATTTCGAAACGCTCGCGAGCCCGTGGCATGAAGAACGGATCGTCCTTGGCGACTGAGTTCACCTACGAGCGAGAGAGCGATGACGCTCTTTCCAGTTCCAGGTCCCCCTGTCACGATCACAGCCGTCTTGGAGTTTGACTGCTGCGACTCGCGTACTGCTTTCATGACGAGCGAATAAGCCACTTGTTGTTCGTCCAGAAGCACGAATTGTTCGCGCTCGAGGATTTCTTTAGCTGCGAGATCCATAAGCTGTTTTGTCGGTGCTAATTTGCCGTTGAGTAGTGCCGTCGCAACCGACGACGATTCCTTCGTAGACAAATGCGCCCGAAGAAAATCACGCCAAGAATCTTTTTCGGCGGCCGTGAATACTCGACTCCGCTCGCTTTCTTGGAAACCTTGGATTGCCTCGTTCTTCGGAGATAACCAATTGTGCAGGTAAGCGGCGCCCGATAGATGTGCTTCTGTGTTCTCAAAGAATCTGTTCAGATCCTCAAACTGCTCGCAATACTGACGTACCTGCACACCCGGATGGAGCTGTGGCTGATTCCCGTAGGCACCAAGCAAGACGAGATCGCTGGTGCCGTCAACCGCTTGCGCTGAAGTCCACTGTTTGAGTTCCACAACGACAATGGACGGCCGCCCCGTCTTGGGGTGTGTTCCGCAGAGGACGGCGTCCATGCGCTTACTAGTGAAAGGCAATTGATACTCAACAAGAACCTCAAGATCGCCGAGCCCGCATTCAATTAGTTCTTGGGCAAGAGCAGGAAGACTTGCTTCCCAGGAGTGCATCTCACCGGGCGAAGGACGATTCCCCACTACGAAAGCCATCTGCTCCGCAAGGCGCTTGTTCAAAGAGCCGTCAGCACCTAAGGCACGAAGGTGAGTGGCTGACTCACGGAGCAGAGCCCCCAATTGATCCCCCAGGCAGCACGATGTGATCGTGCGGGTGGGGGCATGTCCTGGTGGGAAATTGTTTTCCCAGACGGAAGCCCGGCGGGCCGCGTTCTGACGTTCGTCAGCATAGCCACGGATGCCGGCGTTGTGGCGCAATTGGGGCTGAACCGATGGAATATGGGTATGACGATTCTGCAAGAACTGAAGTCAGAGACGAGGGCATTCGCTGAAGCACGTAATTGGCCCCAATTTCATACGCCGAAGAATCTGGCAATGGCTGTGGCGGGCGAAGCGGGCGAGTTACTGGCAGAGTTTCAGTGGCTTACGCCCGCACAGTCGGATCTCAGGTCGCTGACTGAAGAACAACTGCGCCTGGTTCGCCTTGAAATGGCCGACATCTTTATCTATCTCATTCGCCTGGCTGATGTGCTTGAGGTCGACCTAGCCTCGGCGGCACGCGAAAAACTGGCGATCAACGAAGAGAGATTTCCGTTGGCTTGATCAGCTCGAAATGTCGCGCCGATTGAAGGCGAGCACGGCAAAAAAGATCAAGGCAGCGCTTACGACGGTCAACGTGATGGTGTGGCCAAAACTCAAGCCGGTGAGTAATGGTTCGCCGCCGATTGCCCACTGGAATGGATTGAGCCAGACCGTGCGTCCAATGGAATTAACGAGCGGGGCAAGCGAGTAGAGGATAAACATCGCGATCGATAGCGCGATTGAGATCCCCAACGCAATGCTCTTCCGACCGGTGAGCGCACCGATAAGTAGGGCGACTCCCGTGAACAGTACGCCTAGCAAAGCCGTTTGAATTGAGGCGCCAATGAGGCCTGAATTGGTTATGACAAGGCCCGCCATTCTTACGCCAACGACCAGGCTGAGAATCAGAACGACTGTCAGGCCAAAGATGACCGCCAGGGCCGCAAAAGTCTTGGAGAGGACGATCTTGGCCCGCGTCACTGGCAGGGCTAGAAGAATGTCGGCGGTGCCGGAGGACTCCTCTTCGGCGGTTGCCCTCGCCCCGGCGGCAGCTCCAACGGCGATGAATATCAGCGGCACCATCATGCTAAATAGTTCAGCACCGAGAAAACCTGGGCCTGAGGTGTAATCGTTCATGCGAAAGACGCTTTTGAACGATGCAGGCATACTTTCGATCAATTGGCTCATGCCCGCGCCCGCGCGCTTGATAGTTGGATAGACAATCAACTCAATTGCCACCATGGAGAACAGTCCAACAGTCCAACTTATCGTGCTTTTCCAATGGTCTCGCCAAGTCTTAGTAACCAGGGCCCAGATCATCGTGCACCTACTTGGTTATTGTGCGTGTGATCTGAACTATTTGAAATCAAACTGAAGAAAATTTCATTTAGGTCAGGTTCGTGCGTCATGACTGTTTGCACATCGTGGGCGACAGCAAGCCGGAGGAGTTCGTGCTCGCTACCAGAGACCTTGCAGATGATCCGGTTTCGGTGGGTGGTCACTTCTTTTACCGAATCAAGCATGCTAAACAATTGAGCATCGACGGGCTCGTCGAAATCCAACTCGACAGAACGCACCGCACGGGACTTTAAATCTACTATTCGCTCGACAAGTAAGAGCTTGCCCACATTGATAACGGCGACGCGATCAGTAAGGAGCTCGACCTCGCTCATCACATGGGAGGAAAGAAGCAGTGTGGCTCCACGCGTAGTTGTTTCACGAACTAACTCGGCGAAATCTCTCTGTACGAGTGGGTCAAGCCCTGACGTTGGTTCGTCGAGAAGAAGTAGATCTGGTTCGTGCATGAAAGCTTGAACGACGCCGAGCTTCTGACGGTTTCCTTTGGACAGGTCACGAATGTGTCGAGAGAGATCCAGATCGAATCGATCTGACAACTGTCTTATCTGCTTCTTACAATCGCGCTTACGAAGCTTGGCAAAGAAATCTAAAAACTCGCGACCAGTCAGTTGTTCATATAACTCAAGGGTTCCCGGCAGGTATCCGACGCTTTCGCGCACGGAAGGCCCAAGAGTGATGTCTTGGCCGAGAATGGTTGCGGTACCTCGAGTTGCCGTAATGAGACCAAGCAGAAGGCGCATAGTGGTTGTTTTTCCGGCTCCATTTGGGCCAAGAAAACCAAATGTCTCGCCTTGTTCGACTTCAAATGAGACGCCGTCGATTCCGAGGTCGTTGCCGTAGTACTTCGTCAGATCGCGAAGCTCTAATGCGCTCACCTAATACAGGGTACTCAGTGTTTCTTTCTTCAAAGGAAGTTTGAGATGAATTCGTGAGAGAAATTTGAGATGAATTCGTGAGAAAAGCGCGAAGGAAAAGTCGGGGGCAAGTTTGTTTTGAATTAGCGCCTTGCTTGTGTTGACGCTAGCGTTCAAGACAGCAGGGACCTTCCCTCCTGGCGAAAGGAATCTGTCATGGGTATCGGATTTAGTATTTTCTTAGTGGCCGCTGGCGCAATATTGAAATATGCAGTGCACGCCACACTTGGCGGCCTCGACATTGGAGTGGTCGGCATCATCTTGATGGTAGCCGGTGTCGCTGGACTCTTGTTGACGATGCTTGTCATCACGCCTCGACGCAAGCGCAGCATCACTGAAACTTCGCATGTCACTTCTGGCGGGTCTGGCAACGCGGCTCCCACGACTGAGACCATGCGCGAGGTCTCGGAGACCAACGGCGAAGGCCCAGTCCACCTCAACTAATCTGGCTTTCGCGGCCCAAGGACATTTCTACGGGCAGCGGGTGAGCAATTCGGGACAATGCTCCAGGTACCCTTGGAACTCGCGTCCCCGTAGCTCAGTCGGATAGAGCGACCGCCTCCTAAGCGGTAGGCCACCAGTTCAATTCTGGTCGGGGACACCAAGGGTTCGCTTTGACGGGTCTGCGTCGCCCTGACGAGTGAAGTCGATCTGTTCAGAGGTTCGTCCCGGCCAGGTCAAGGTGGTGGGCGCCAGCGGTGTTTGCGCTATCAAGGCTCCATGGGCGTAGACGAAACTAGGGCGTACCTGTCTACGGATCAAGTCGAATGAGTCAACTGCTGGATGAAGCACGAAGCTGGCGGGACGTCCTGGAGAGATGCCGTAATCGTCGCCAAGTCCTAACACCTTGGCTGCCCGATCGGTGATCATGCGAAAGCATTCAGCAATTTCCGAAGGAGCAGTGAGTTGAGTGGCCAGGGCACCGACGTGCGCCACCTCAACCGGGTTGGCGGTGCCTAGGGGAAACCACGGATCCATGATGTCGTCGTGACCGAATGCCACGTTAATGCCATCGGCTAAAAGTTCTTTCACTTGGGTTAAGCCACGACGTTTCGGATAATTATCGAACCGTCCTTGCAGATGCAGGTTCACCATTGGATTACATACAACGCTGATCCCCGAGCGCGAGAGGATCCGGCGGAGTTTGTAGCTGTAGGCAGCGTTGTATGAGCCCATTGCGGTGGTATGGCTGGCCGTCACCCGATCGCCTAAACCACTTCGGTGCGCCAGTGTTGCGAGGACTTCAATGAATCTGGACTGCTCATCGTCGATCTCGTCGCAGTGAGCGTCGATGCGACGCCCGAATTGTTGGGCGATTTCAAATGCGATCTCAACGGACCGCACACCATCCTCGCGAGTGTCTTCGAAGTGGGGAATGGCACCGATAACGTCTGCGCCTCGGCGTGCCGCTTCGTGAAGAAGTTTCTCTCCGTTGGGAAAGGAGCAGATTCCCTCCTGTGGAAAGGCAACCAATTGAAGTCCGATGACATCGCGCACGCGATCTCGAACTTCCAGCAGCGCGTCGAGAGCGACTAAGTGGGGATCAGTGACGTCGACGTGGCTGCGAACATGCAAAGTGCCGTTGGCCGCATACCAACGGAGAACTTCTTCAGCGCGATCTATAACGTCCTCGCGAGTTAGTAACGGCTTTCGTTCCGTCCAGCAGGCGATTCCTTCCCAGAGCGTGCCGCTCTCATTCCATCGCGGTTGACCGGCCGTGAGCGTCGCATCCAGGTGCACATGCGGCTCTACGAATGGCGCACTCAGAAGTGCACTGCCAGCGTCGAGGACGGTGCGAGCCTCCGGATGGTTATCACTTGCGGCAGTTATTGCCAGAAATTTTCCGTCTTCAATTTCGACATCGACGATTGAGGAGCCGTCATCGGTATTGAGCCGAGCTGCGCGAACCAACAGGTCGATCATGGTTATCGAGCCGCGACGGCCATCAGTGCCGTAACTTCGAATGCAATTGTGGCCGCAGCCAGAGATGTGATTTCGGCATGGTCGTATGCCGGGCTGACTTCTACTACGTCGGCCCCTACTAACTGATCTCCCGGCAGTCCGCGTAGGACCGATAGCAATTCGCGCGAACTGAAACCACCCATTTCTGGAGTGCCCGTTCCCGGCGCGAAGGCCGGATCAAGTACATCAATGTCCACCGATAAATAGACCGGAGCGTCCCCGACTCGCTCTCGAGTTCTTCCAACAATTTCCTCGACTCCAAGGCGGTCGAAGTCGCTCGCGCGGATCGTCGAGAAACCGAAGCCTTTGTCCGCAGTTAAATCGCTGGCGTCATAAAGGGGACCTCTAATTCCGATGTGTATCGACGACTCGGGCAGGAGCAGCCCCTCTTCGAAGGCGCGACGAAACACAGTCCCATGAGTGCGATCCGCGCCGAAGTAACTATCCCAAGTGTCAAGGTGTGCATCGAAATGAATCAGCGCGACCGGCCCGTGCACTCGGGCAATCGACCGCAGAGTTCCAAGTGCGACCGTGTGGTCGCCGCCGAGTGTGATCAGTTTGTGCCGATCGCTGACCAGATCCCGTGCTGTGTCGTCGATCTGCCCAAGGGCTGAATCAATATCGAAGGGATTGCATGGTACGTCGCCCGCATCTACAGCTTGGAGAACGCGAAATGGCGCAATATCTAAATCGGGGTGATAGGCCGGACGGAGGTGGCGCGATGCCTGGCGAATAGCTGACGGGCCAAAGCGGGCACCTGGGCGGAAGGAGACTCCGCCATCAAAGGGGGCGCCAAGAATTGCGATGTCGTATTGAGAAACCTCATCAATGCGCGGCAGCCTGGCAAAAGTTGGAGCGCCAGCGTATCGAGGTACCTTCGTGCCATCGACCGGCGTAACAATTGATTCAGAATCCATTTGGCAATCAGACCTTCGGTTGTGGGAAGACGCGAGGCACTAGTGCGAGTGAGCGCGTGTGCGCTGCCACTTCAGCGGCGGTGCACACCCACAGGTCGGGCATTTCAAGCATCTGGGATATGAGTTTATTTAGGGTATCTAGCCGACCAAGTCGTCCGCTTAGAAACGGGTGCGCCGTGATTGAAAAACAACCACCGTCTGTATGCATCGCGGCCAACTCGGCGCTCCACATGGACAAACTCTTTGCTGGATCCTCAATGAGGCCGGAGCCGAAGACATCTGGTAGATAGGCGTACTGCTCCCAGTCATCAAGTGACCAAGACACCGGTATTTCAACGATGCTTCGCGCATCCTGCTTGGTGTTCTCCGCGAGTTCGTATGGCACATCGCAGTCCATCAGACTTGAGTCGTAAAGAAAGCCTCGATCCAACAACAGCCCTGCGGTGTCGTAGGTGGTCTCCCACATAGGTGCTCGGTAACCCACCGGGCGCTCGCCAGTTACCCGCTCCAGTGCCTCGAGGCCACGGTCGAGAACATCGGCCTCCTGCTGAATACTCATTCCTTGAATCGACTCGTGCAAGTAGCCGTGGTGGGCAATCTCGTGTCCGTCATCTCGGACTCGTTTTAGTAAGTCGGGATAGCGATCAGCCGTATAACCGGGACAGAAGAACGTCGCACGCAGTTGATGGCGTTTGAGCATCTTCAAAATCCGCGGCATCCCCGTGACCGGACCATAGGCCTGATGTGACATCACCGAGAGACGGCTGGCGTTGGCCGGATTAACGGTTAGCACAACCGCTTCGGCGTCCATGTCGAAGCCAAGTACTGCGGCCGACTTTTTACCAGCCGGCCAACTGATCGGATCAGCTGGCCGGGTAGCGTCGCCGTTGGTCAAGATTGAACTACCGAGTTGGCAGCTCGATCTCCACGACCCGCAATTGCCAAGGCTGCCACGTACACGACGCCTGCGACGACGGAGCCCGCGAGCCAAGAAAGGTCAATGCCACCAATAGCTTTCGCCGCGGGGCCCTGGAGCCAGGCTGGCATGCCGTACTCGAAACTCCAGGTGGCGAACATACCGACAACGAAGGCGCTGATGGCTGGCCAGGACACGTCCACGAGTGGACCTTCTCCTGGGAGTTTGAACAAATCTGAGATTTCAATGTTCTGTTTTTTTACCCAGTAGAAGTGGATCATCATAATTGCAGCCCAAGGCGCCACCCAAGTGACTAGACCAGCGAGCCAGGCGTCGAGGGAGGTGGCGAAGTTGCCATTGAGAATCAGAAATATGGTGAATGCAAAGGCGAAAATGCCAACGCCATAACTGAGTTTGCGACGGTCGATCTTCCAGTCGAGAGTCTGTGCACAAAGGCCGGCGGAGTAAATGTTAAGGACATTGGTCGCGATCGGACCGTGGATGACTAACAAGATCACGGGGATGGCCAAGGCACCGAAGGCGCCAACAACCAACTCGCCGGGATCGACTGTCTGTGAGATTGTGGCAAGCGTCGCGCCAAAGATGCCAAGCCACACCGTTGGGATGAACTGGCCAAACACGCTACCCAAATAGAGTTTGCGTGCTGGCACGGAGCGAGGGACGAAGCGAGAGTAGTCCGAAGCGTAGGCAAACCAGGTGATACCCCAGCCGATTCCAATGGCGGTCATAAGAGTGGTCAGCGAACTCCAGAGAGCGGCGCCGTGCAGACCAGATCCTGCATAGCCCCAATGAACTCCGGCGCTGGTCCAAGCGACGACGGTCATTGCCGCGAGGACTACCAGTGTCACAGGCACGGTCCATCGTTCAAATCGCGCGATTGCGCGGAAGCCAACGGCGGCCAACCAGACCTGCAGCGCCATGATGATTACAGCGATAGTAATTCTTAGCCCGGTACCTCCGTGGTACCCCAACTTGGCAAAGAGTGCGACCACGAGGTCGAGAATGATCCAGGTGTTGACCGCGCACCAACCGATAGCAAGCAGAAACTGCAATGCTGCGGGAAAGTACGCCCCGCGACGTCCGAATGCACTTCGAGACAGCACCATCTGGCTGACTGAAGTTCGTTGACCCATTAGTACAAAGAATCCAAATACACCCATGCCGATGAGGTTGCCAACTACTAGGACGGCGATAACTTGAAACAGGCTCAACCCAAGTTGGATGCCAAGTGCTCCCAGAACCCAGTTAATCGGTGCCACGTTGGCGCCCGTCCAGATCCAAAACTGATGTGAAACTGTCGACGTGCGTGCTTCGTCGGGCACTGGCATGAGTGAGTGCTCGACGTACTCCGTGGCGTTGAGATTGTCCCCGGCTATCTCGTCAAACTTGTGCTCTACTGCAGACATGCGCTCTCCCTCGGTGGTCGTTCGGGTCAGTATTGGGCACCGATGTATAATCGGTCAATAGGTGTAGCCAGAAAGAGCAACACTGATTACCTTTGGTAGTCGGGTGTTCGCAGCCTGCTGTTTTTCGCGAGAGGGGAGAAAGTTTTGACCCTAACCGGCGCCGCCACTAGCGACAGCGATAACAACGAACTCGGCAATCGTATTCGCCAACTTCGAATAACCAAAGGTATTTCCGGACGAGAGTTGGCCGCCCGTGCCGGCGTCACTGCGGCGTATATAAGTCGTCTCGAGAACGCAAAAGTGAGCCCGACAGTTGCAACGCTGGGGCGAGTAGCACATGCCATGGACGCGACGATCACAGACTTATTCGTGGGCGAACTTCAAATTGGTCCAATAGTGCGATCTGGCGAGCGTCGCCCAGTGCACAGCAAAGGAGTGGATGACTACCGCATCACGCCTAGCTGGACATCGCGCCTTGAAGTTTTGGAATCGATCGTTCAGCCCGGGCATGGTAGTGGGCCAAATCTGCACACTCACTCCGGTGATGAGGAGTGTGTACTCGTCCTTGAAGGTGAGTTAACCATCTGGCTCGGCAAGGACGAGCACCATCTGAAATCCGGTGACTCGGCGACCTTTCTGTGCCGATGGCCGCACCGCTGGCTTAACCCCCACGACCACCTCAGCCGCGTGCTGTGGATAATCAGCCCAGCTGTTTACTGACAAACCGGCGGCCTAACTACGAACCTGGTCATGCTACAAGAACATCAAAAACGGTTACGACGGCAAAGCCCAAGAGCAGGAGCGAAAGTCCACGGTGACGCAATTTCGATGGAACGCGGTGCGAGAAGTTACCGGCCACGATGGCCCCACCGACCGAGGCTAGGGCCAAGAGCCCGAGTGAATGCGTCCAATTGATCTCACTCCGCCGGACTATGAGAGCTGCTAGAGCATTGATCCAGAGCATAAGTGAACTCGTAGCAACCGCCTTGGCAATCGGCAGACCGCTGGCCAAACGGAGCGATGGAACCGCCACGAAGCCAGCTCCAACACCGAGAACGCCAGCTGTGGTGCCCGCTGCGATCGCTCCAATTGAGCCGCGAACGATGTCGTGTTTGGCTTCCACTTCCTGATGCCGTCTCCAGAAAACAACCGATGCTGAAACTAGAAGCCCGGCCAGCAGCAGTGCGCTCGTGCGGTTGCTTATGTTCTTACTCAAATGCGCAGCAATAAGTGCTGCAGGAGTAGAGAGAATCAGAAAAGGCAACGCCGTTCGATAAACCACAAGATGTTTTCGCGATCCATTAATGGATGTGGCGAGGCCGGAGGCAAGAACAACGACCAGCCCCGCAATGCCTGCTGCACGATAGGGCATATGCATGAAAAAGACGGCCAGTGGGATCGTGATGCTGCCCGCACCTGCACCGAAAAAGCCCATGCACGCACCAACTAACAAGCCGACGAGTAATCCCGTCATGCGCTAATCGCTGGCTTAGCAGTCATGTTTTAATTCTGTCACGAGTGCTACTGGGTCTGGGACGAAAGACCCACTAACGCTTGCTAGTGCTTGATTGCGAAACGTTTGAGCGATTTCGGTGCCCACCAGTTGGCTTCGCCGAAAAGTCGCATCAGGGCCGGCACGAGGAGGCCACGAACGACTGTGGCATCAAGCAGAATTGCGAAGGCAACGCCGAATCCCATCATCTTGACCAAGGTAACACCACTGGTAAT
>DATKUB010000004.1:0-11001 GCA_035530875.1 Candidatus Nanopelagicaceae bacterium | reverse complement strand
AAGTCGATTCTTGACAAGGAGTACCTGCCATTCGCGGCTGGCATGCGCGCCAACGACTATTCCGATAGGGCCATCCAAACTATCTGGGATATTTTGGTGCCGTTCTCGGACTATGCGTTCAACAAATCTCACAGCGCCGCTTATGGGCTCGTCTCGTATTGGACCGCTTATTTGAAGGCAAATTACCCAGCCGAATACATGGCTGCACTTCTCACCAGCGTGAAGGACGACAAGGACAAGAGTGCTCTATATCTAAACGAATGCCGGCGCATGGGCATCAAAGTCTTGCCGCCCGATGTGAACGAATCGGATGCAGACTTCACGCCAAGGGGCACCGACATTCGTTTTGGCTTGGCGGCGATCAGAAACGTCGGTACTAACGTTGTCGGGTCCATTGTTGAAGCACGAATGAGCAAGGGGCGCTTTGAAACTTTCGGTGATTATCTGGCAAAGGTGGATGCCCAAGCCTGCAATAAGAAAACGGTGGAGTCACTAATCAAAGCGGGAGCATTCGATTCGCTCGGTCAAACGCGGCGCGGTCTGATCGCGGTTCACATGGAGGCGATTGATGCGGTCATGGAAAATAAGCGGGCTGCTGCAATTGGACAGTTCGATCTTTTTGGTGAAGCGCCACTTCCGTCACCGGCTCCTAATGATTTAGAGAGCGTTGTCGTTGTCGAAGAGTGGGACAAAGCACTCCTGCTTGCTTACGAGCGCGAAATGCTGGGACTCTACGTTTCTGATCATCCGCTGCTTGGAATCGAACATGTCTTGGCCACACTCGTAGACCGGACAATCAGCGCAATTGCCAGTGACGATATACAGCACGACCAGGTCATCACGATTGGTGGATTGGTCACCTCAATTCAGCGGAAGATGAGCAGGCAGGGCGCGCCGTGGGCCATCGTGACCGTTGAGGATCTCGATGGCGCGGTTGACGTCATGTTTTATACGCAGACGTATGCAAATTTTGCGACGCTGCTGACCGAGGATGCCATCGTCATTGTGCGAGGGAAAGTCGATAAGCGAGAAGAAGTTGCGCGCGTCGTTGCTTTAGATTTATCAATTCCTGATGTGGCAAGCGCGCCGCGCGGCCCGCTTATGATCTCGATGCCAACTATTCGCTGCACGCCGCCAACGGTCGAACGGCTTAAAGACGTCTTGCGTTCTTACCCGGGAACGACCGAAGTTCACCTCAGCTTGGAAAGCCCGGGCAAGACCACGGTCATGCGTTTGGATGATGGCCTAAGGGTGGCCCTAACGCCGGCGCTCAGCGCCGACCTGAAAGCTCTCCTCGGCGCAAGCTGTTTGAGTTGACGTCTGCACCTGCCACCCCGGCTACTGAAAGGCTTACTGCCGCCGGAATTTCGTGGCGCGGCCATGTCTATCGTCATGATCGAACCGCGATCGCCCAAGGCCTCTCATACGGGCTAGAGGCGGCGGCGGCATTGGCTGAAACGGAGGCCATTGATGTCGACCAAGTATTTAAAACCCTCCTTGTTCAAGTCGAAGGCGTCGGACTGGTCGTCGCAATCGTGCCAGTAGCCTTACTCCTCGACTTGAAAGCGTTAGGGCAAGTGGCCGGCGGTAAACGCGCAGAGATGGCGGCGCCGGCTCTGGCTGAGCGGTCGACTGGCTATGTGGTTGGCGGTATCTCACCCATCGGACAACGCAAAGCACTGCCAACTTTCCTCGATGAGCGCGCGATTGTTCTCGAGCGGATTTTCGTAAGTGGTGGTCGGCGCGGATTCGATATTGAGATCACCCCCACCGACCTACTCGCCGTTACTGGCGGCCAATACGCGCAGATCGCCCGCTGACCTAGACTTCTCCCATGGCTAGGTGCACATGCTGAGACGCGACGATCTGCGGGGTAGGGCAATTCCCGAAGATTCGCGTACTTTCTATCGTCGTCTGGCGCCAAGAGCGGCGCTTGACGTTGATCAGGCCACGGCCGCGATTAAGCCGATTCTCGAGGAAGTAAAAAATGGAGGCGCCAGCGCCCTCCTAGATCTGTGTGAGCGTTTTGACGGCGTTCGCCCACCCTCCCTGCGGGTACCAAGAGAGGCAATCGACCGTTCCTTGGGCTCCCTGGAGCCTGCGGTACGGGATGCGCTGGAAGAAGCAATCCGTCGAGTTACCATCGTCCACTCTGACCAACGGCGAACCGAGACTACGACGCACGTTGCCCCCGGTGGCACCGTAACCGAGAAATGGATTCCGGTTGAGCGAGTGGGCCTGTATGTCCCTGGCGGCCTGGCGGTCTACCCGAGCAGCGTTGTTATGAATGTGGTGCCAGCTCAAATTGCTGGCGTGAAGAGCATCGCCTTGGCTAGCCCACCACAACGCGATCATGGTGGGCTTCCGCATCCGACGATCCTGGCCGCTTGTGCCCTGCTTGGGATTTATGAGGTTTATGCAGTCGGCGGAGCGCAAGCCATCGCCATGTTTGCCTACGGCGCGCGCGATGAAGACGGCGAGAGCGTCTGCGTCGGCGTCGACATGATCACCGGCCCTGGAAATGTTTATGTTGCAGCCGCAAAGCGAGTCCTACGGGGATTGGTGGGAATTGATTCTGAAGCTGGCCCAACCGAGATCGCAATCTTGGCCGATGATTTTGCGGACGCGGGCCACGTTGCAGCCGATCTCATTAGTCAGGCCGAACACGACACTCTGGCTGCAGCCTTACTGGTAACAACCAGTGCCGAGTTGGCCGACGAGGTGGACCGCCAATTGGCATCTCGCGTTGCCGAAACAAAACACTCCGAACGCATAACAGCCGCCCTGACCGGCCCGCAGTCCGCGACGATTTTGGTGGAGAGCATCGATCAAGGAATCGCCGTGGTCGATGCGTATGCGGCTGAACACCTAGAGATTCAGTGTCGCAATTCACGGGACGTTGCAGAGCGAATCACCAATGCTGGAGCCATCTTTGTCGGCGCACACTCGCCGGTGTCGCTGGGTGATTATTGCGCTGGCTCAAACCATGTTCTGCCAACTGGTGGCTGTGCTTGTCATTCGAGTGGCTTGTCGGTGCAGACCTTCTTGCGTGGCGTCCACTTGATCGAATATTCAGAAAGCGCCCTCTTTGAAGTGGCGCCTCATGTTGTGACGTTGGCTCGCGCCGAAGATTTGCCTGCCCACGGTGAAGCGATCTTGGCCAGGTTCGATGTCTGACTGGCCAAGTTGGTTGCCGATACGAGCCGACCTTCGCGAACTAACTCCATACGGTGCTCCACAACTTGACGTTGCGATCCGTCTCAATACCAATGAGAACCCGTACAGCCTCAGTGATTCTTTGGCTGCCGATATTGCCGAAAGTGTGCTCGCAATTGCAAAAGATCTGAACCGCTATCCGGATCGCGATGCGTTAGCTCTTCGCGATGCGTTGGCTACGTACGTAAACCGTAGTTCAGGCCAGAGGTTCAGTCGTGAACAGGTTTGGGCAGCCAATGGCAGCAATGAAGTCATTCAGCAGATTCTGCAGGCCTTTGGTGGGCTCGGCCACAGTGCAATTGGCTTTACGCCTTCCTACTCGATGCACGTCTTGATTTCCAAGACCACACAGACCAAATGGATCGACGGTCACCGTGACGCAGATTTCACCTTGGACTCAGATAGGGCAGTAGCTCAAATTCGAGATGCGCAGCCGCAGGTAATTTTTATCACCAGTCCCAATAACCCGACCGGAACTGCAGTCTCGCTCGAAACGCAGCGAGCCATTCTGGAATGTGCCCGTGAAATTGGCGCAATCGTCGTCATTGACGAGGCTTACGCCGAGTTTGCGCGTTCGGGAACCAAGAGTGCCGTGACGCTGATCGAAGAATTTCCGAATGCACTGGTTACCAGAACCATGAGCAAAGCGTTTGCAATGGCTGGTACCCGAGTTGGATACCTAGTGGCGAATCAGTCCGTCATAGATGCGTTGATGATCGTAAGACTGCCGTACCACTTGAGTTCAGTGACTCAGGCGGTCGCACTTGCGGCGCTTGGCCATATCGATGAACTGCTTGACACGGTAGATTCCATAAAGGTGCAACGAGATCGCATCAATGTGGAACTGCTCAGGTTGGGCTTTACGCCGGTGCCAAGCGACGCCAACTTCATTCTTTTTGGTCCAATGCGCGATTCGAAAGCCACCTGGGATGCGCTGTTAGCCCGAGGTGTTCTAGTACGTGACGTCGGATTGCCAGGAATGCTTAGAGTTACTGCCGGCACCGTTGCCGAAACCACCGCTTTCCTCGGGGCTCTCGAGGACCTAGGTCAGGAGACCAGATGAGTTCGCGCAGGGCAATCGTCGAGCGTTCGACGAAAGAGTCAAAGGTATATGTTGAGTTGGAGATTGACGGGACCGGCTCGACAAGCATCTCAACCGGAGTGCCGTTTTTTGATCACATGCTCGAGCAACTGGGCCGTCATGCCGGATTCGACCTGACCGTTCGGACCGAGGGTGACCTCCATGTCGATGCGCACCACACCGTCGAAGATACTTCGCTTGCGGTAGGACAGGCGCTGCGAGAAGCGCTAGGGGATAAGTCGGGGCTACGTCGCTTCGGCGACTCGCTGGTACCGCTCGACGAATGTTTGGTTCAAGCCGCGGTGGATCTTTCCGGTCGCCCTTATCTTGTTCACCGCGAACCAGAAATCGTTGAACTGATTGGCACTTTCGACACGACTCTTACCCGCCATATTTGGGAGTCCTTCATAGCCCAGGCTGGAATCTGCCTTCACGTTCGGGTACTAGAGGGACGAAACGCCCACCACGTCGTAGAGGCACAATTTAAGGCAGTAGCCAGAGCGCTGCGGGTAGCGGTTGAAAGAGATGCGAGGGTCGCGGGTATCCCTTCCACCAAGGGCGTCCTTTAAGTGTTAGTTGCGGTTCTCGATTACGGCTCGGGCAACCTTAGATCTGCCGAGCGGGCACTGGAGCGCGCCGGGGCGCAGGTTGTGATCACTTCTGATTATGAAACCTGTGTTGAAGCCGATGGCCTAGTTGTGCCAGGGGTGGGCGCTTTTGCCGCTTGCATGCAGGGCTTGACGGCTGTTCGAGCTGCGCAGATCATTGATAGGCGCCTGGCGGGTGCACGACCGGTACTTGGAATCTGCGTTGGCATGCAGGTGCTTTTTGACAGCGGACGTGAGCATGGGGTCTCTACTGCAGGACTTGGTCAATGGCCGGGCGAGGTGACGCAACTGAAAGCTGACGTGCTTCCGCATATGGGCTGGAACACGGTCAGAGCAGCAAGTGGTTCCAAATTATTCGCAGGCATCGAAAGCGAACGTTTCTACTTCGTCCATAGTTACGCAGCAAAAGAATGGCGATTGAAAGCCAATGACACTTTGTCGCCAGCCGGAATCACCTGGGCCAATTACGGTGAAGATTTTATTGCCGCAGTAGAGAACGGCTCTTTGTGCGCTACTCAATTTCACCCGGAGAAATCCGGTGATGTTGGAGCTCATCTGATTTCAAATTGGATCGAAACGCTATGAATATTGGGCGTGGGACGCGATGAGTACTAGGCGTAGGTCGCTATGAGTAAAGACCGTGCCGCGCGCCGCCAGGCCCGGGACCTGGATCGGATTCAGCGGATAAGCGCTGGGCAGGAGCGGCATGCCGCAAAACGCCGGCGCGAAGAAGCGCGGGAGCGACGAAGACGCGTCTTTAACATCTACGTGCGGCCGGGTGAGTTGGCGGCCCGACGCAGGACCAGGCTGCGGGTGGCCGTCTTGATTTTGGTCCTGATCAACGGCGCCATCTGGTTGAACGCATCTTCCAACTACTTAAAATTCGGAGCGATCCTCGTCTCGCTACTCATAATGCCAATTGTTCGCATACTCATCGTCGATGCCAGAAGATAGGAAAATAATGAGTCTGCGTTTAGAACTTTTACCCGCTGTCGATGTTGCAGATGGCCAGGCCGTCCGGCTGGTACAAGGCGAACTTGGCAGCGAAACACATTATGGATCGCCGTTAGAGGCAGCCTTGAATTGGCAGAGTGCTGGCGCTGAATGGGTTCACTTGGTCGACCTAGATGCGGCCTTCGGCAAAGGAAGCAATCGAGAATTGCTGACTCATGTCGTGGGCGCTCTTGACGTAAAGGTGGAACTTTCTGGCGGCATTCGCGACGATGAATCGCTTGCTGCGGCGCTTGCCACTGGTTGTGCCCGCGTCAATTTGGGTACGGCAGCGCTTGAGGATCCGGTCTGGACGGCACGCGTTATCGCCGAACACGGCGAGCGAATCGCGGTCGGCCTTGATGTTCGTGGAACAACTTTGGCGGCGCGGGGATGGACCGAAGACGGCGGCGAACTTTTTGAAACTTTGGCCAGGCTCGATCGAGACGGTTGCGCCCGGTACGTAGTAACTGATGTGACAAAGGACGGGACCTTGAAAGGGCCGAACCTGGAACTACTCAGATCTGTCTGTGCGGCCACAACCAGACCCGTCGTGGCTAGCGGCGGGATCTCCAGCCTTGCCGATATTGCCGATCTTCGTGAGTTGGTGGCCATCGGGGTCGAAGGCGCCATTGTGGGTAAGGCCCTTTATGCCGGAGCATTTACTTTAGAACAGGCTCTTGATCTAGCGGGGAGAGTTGAGACCGAGTGAGTCTGGCGCTGCGAATCATTCCGTGTCTCGACGTCGATGCCGGGCGGGTGGTTAAAGGGATCAACTTCATCGATCTTGTTGATGCGGGCGATCCGGTCGAAATGGCGCGGATATACGACGCCCAAGGTGCCGATGAATTGACCTTTCTAGACATCACCGCCAGCAGCGGCGATCGGGAGACGATGTATGACGTAGTGAGAAGAACTGCCGATCAGGTCTTCATTCCGCTAACCGTCGGCGGCGGCGTTCGAACGGTAACCGACGTGGACAAGTTGTTGCGGGCCGGAGCCGACAAAGTGGCGATCAACACCGCTGCCCTGGCCAATCCCAATGTCATTTCGGAAATCGCTGATCGCTATGGCAATCAGGTCCTAGTTCTATCCGTTGATGCCAGACGACGGGCCGGTTCGGATAATGACTTTGAGGTAACTACCCACGGCGGAAGAACTTCAACCGGGCGCGATGCCATTTCCTGGATCAGCCAAGCCTGCAAACTTGGGGTTGGCGAGATTCTGTTGAACTCGATGGACGCAGACGGTACCCAGCAGGGCTATGACCTCGCTCTGCTTGAGCAGGCGCGAAAAGTTTCAACCGTGCCCTTGATCGCAAGCGGCGGCGCAGGATCGCTCGCGGACTTCGTCCCGGCGGCGGCAGCGGGAGCTGACGCGCTCCTGGCCGCAAGTGTTTTCCACTTTGGCAAGTTTTCGATCAGACAGGTTAAACAAGTTCTCCAAGATGCTGGGTTTGAAGTCCGAACGGTCTCCGAATGACCAGGACCAACATGTGATGGGAATTTCGCTTGCACGTGGCGAACGCCTGGCGCTAACTGAGTTGCTACTGCAATTGGGCCCGGACCAACCAACGCTTTGTGCGGGTTGGACAACACGTGAACTCGCCGCACATTTGATGATTCGTGAACATCGGCCAGATGCGGCTCTTGGGATCTTGGGTGGGCCATTTTCCAATCGGTATGCGAAAGTCATGGCGGAAGTGACACCAAATTTTGCCCAAAACGTAGCCAAGATTCGCTCGGGAGCCCCGCTCTGGTCGCCACTTCGCTGGTTAGATTCGTTGGCAAACACATTTGAGTTCTTGATTCACCACGAGGATGTTCTTCGAGCTCAACCCAACTGGTCAAGCAGGGACCTTTCCACCTTAGATACTCGACTCTGGCGGGTACTGAAGGTGGCTGCTCGCGTTCTAACTCGAAAACGCAATGGAACGTTCTGCCTAATGACTCCTGATGGTCGCTCGGTCGGCCCAAAGGATGGAGTTAGAGTCGTTGGGGAGCCGCTTGAGTTGCTCCTCTACCTGTCCGGGCGGACCAGTGCGGCGCAAGTTGAAGTCTTAGATCAAGGCCCTGCCGGCGACCATCGGTGCAACTAGGTAAGCGAATCGGGCAGACTGATGCCATGGACGCTGAAGTTAAACTTGATCCCGCCATTGCGCTACGACTAAAGCGGGACCCTTCGGGCCTGGTTGCGGCCGTCGTTCAAGATGCCACTAGCGGAAAGGTTCTGATGGTTGGCTGGATGAACGATGTTGCCCTAGCTCGGACTCTGGCCAGTCGCCGGGCTACCTACTGGAGTCGGAGCCGGCAGCAATACTGGATTAAGGGCGAGACATCGGGTCATATTCAAAAAGTGCGCTCGGTGTTTCTCGATTGTGATGGAGATGCATTGCTCATCAAGGTTGATCAGGTAGGGGCGGCTTGCCACACCGGCGAAGAATCCTGTTTTCATAATGAATTGGCGGATGGTCTTGGAGATCTCTGAATTTCGTGAATTGGCAAAAAGCCATCGCGTGATCCCGGTGAGCCGAACATTGCTTGCAGACGGTGAAACGCCTTTGAGTCTCTATCGAAAACTGGCCAAAGAACGCGAGGGAACATTTCTTCTCGAGTCTGCCGAAAATGGTGCTCTCTGGTCGAGATATTCATTCATCGGCGCTAGAAGCGTTGCGACTCTTACTGAACGCGAGGGAGTTGCCGCATGGAGCGGGCGACCGCCGGCGGGGGTGCCGCAGGGGATAGATCCGCTTGAAGCGCTTCGAATCACCGTTGAGCAGTTACGTACACCACGACTGCCGGGCCAACCGCCGTTGACCGGTGGAATGGTCGGATACCTCGGATATGACTGCGTGAGACGGCTCGAGAAATTGCCATCGCTTGCCTCTGACGATCTGCAGGTGCCGGAGTTATCGTTCATGCTGGCAAGTGACCTAGCCGTGTTTGATCATTTTGATTCAAAGGTGATCCTGATCGCCAATGCCATCAACTGGGACGGAAGCGACGAGCGAGTCGATGACGCATATGCAGACTCCGTCGCGCGATTGGACCAAATGGAAGAAGACCTTCGAGCCTCTTTGCCAGGAAGCCTCAGTCCGATCATAGAAAACATCGAACCGAAATATCGCAGATGGACCGATTCGAAAACGCACCAATCTAATGTTGAACTCATTAAGGAACAGATTCGTGACGGCGAAGCATTCCAGGTTGTACTGTCACAACGATTTTCAATGCCGTGCGAGGCGTCCGCTCTCGACGTATACCGAATGCTGCGACTTAGCAATCCAAGTCCTTATATGTATCTCCTTAGATTTGGAGACGGAATAGACATCGTCGGGTCCAGCCCAGAGGCGTTAGTCAAGGTCGTTGATGGGCAAGCCTTACTACATCCGATCGCAGGGACTCGAAAGCGCGGAACCGACGCGGAGGAGGATGCCGAATTGGCCGCTGAGTTGCTCGCTGATCCCAAGGAGCGGGCAGAGCATTTGATGCTGGTTGATCTTGGGCGCAATGACCTTGGCCGGGTCTGCGCCCCAGGTAGCGTCGAAGTCGTTGAATTCATGAAAGTTGAACGTTATTCACACGTCATGCACATAGTTTCCAGCGTGATTGGCAAAGTGATGTCGGGTAAGACCTCATTTGATGTGCTAACTGCAACTTTTCCGGCTGGAACCCTCTCTGGCGCTCCCAAACCCAGGGCAATGGAGATCATTGAATCGCTTGAACCAACCAGGCGCGGACTTTATGGCGGTGCGATTGGCTATTTAGATTTCGCCGGCGATCTCGACGCCGCGATTGCCATCCGCACCGCCCTGATTAGAGATGGCGTGGCCTATGTTCAAGCGGGCGGCGGCATTGTTGCCGACTCCGACCCGGTAGCCGAAGATCAAGAATGCAAGAACAAAGCCGCCGCAGTTTTAGGCGCGATCGCTACGGCAAACCACCTCGCCCAGACGAGGGTTTCGTAATGCACATGACTTTGGTGCTGACAAAACTTGGGCGAAGTCGGGTTGCCGCCCTCTGGCTGGTCGTAGCACTAGGTCTTTTCGCAGCGAGTGGCAGCCTCTGGCGAGATCTAGTGAGTAAGCCAGCTGGCACGATCGTTCATGTATCAGTCACGGGAGGCAATCTAATACCGATGCTGAAAGCATTGGCGTTCGCTGCCCTTTTGATATCGCTCGTCTCGTTTTTTGCCAGTCGGCTGGTAGTCCTAATCCTGTCGGTAATGATTGGAATCTTCTCGCTGGTCGCGTTGGTCGAAACGATTTCGAAATTAGGACCCGGTGACCGACAGGTCGGAGTTTCCGTGCATGTGTTCCCCCTTCCGGCCGCGGTGGCTCTTCTGGGGATTCTGTCTGCCCTGGCGCTGTCGGTCTCGACGCCCTTAAGTGCCAGAGGATGGGCAATCGCCAGATATCGCGCCAGTGAATCCCCGAAGGAAGCGACGTCCCTTGATATGTGGCGGGCGCAGGATTCGGGTGAAGACCCGACTCAGGATGAGCGGGCTAAGCAGTAAGGCGGCGCCAAGCAGGTAGAGTGCGCGCATGGTTTCGCATGAAGATAATCACGGCAAAACACCAGCAGCTTGGATCGCAGTGGCGGTAATACTCGTGGGGTCGGTGATCTCATCCCTGGCTGTCCTCATGGCGAACCCCGTCGTCTTCTGGATTGGCATTGGAGTAGCCGTGATCGGCGCGATCTCGGGCCTTGTACTCCGAGGCGCCGGCTACGGTCAAGAATCGACAGCAAGACACATCGGCGGGCGCTAGTGAGCGTTCTTGACCAGATCATCGCTGGAGTCTTGGAAGATCTCGCGATCCGGCAAGAAAGAACGCCATTAGCTGAAATAAGGGTCCTAGCTTCGAAGGCACCGCCTGCACAAGACGTCCGGATGACGCTTAGCGGCCCTGATGTTGGCGTTATTGCGGAGGTAAAAAGATCTTCGCCCAGCAAAGGCAATCTTGCAGAAATTGCAGATCCAGCGATGCTCGCGGCCCAATACGCAGATGGTGGAGCGGCGGTCGTCAGCGTGCTTACCGAGACTCGGAGATTTGGCGGGTCGCTTCAAGATTTGGATGCGGTGCGTGCTCGAATTGCCACGCCGGTT
>DATKUB010000003.1:0-19589 GCA_035530875.1 Candidatus Nanopelagicaceae bacterium | reverse complement strand
GAAGTCGGGATGCCGGTCACCGTTGAGGTGCTCGACGTCGACTTTGATCGCGAGCGTGTATCGCTCTCACTTAAGGCGACCCAAGAAGATCCTTGGCAGCAGTTCGCTCGCACTCACACCATTAATCAGGTTGTCCCTGGGGTCGTAACGAAGCTCGTGCCATTCGGTGCGTTCGTCCGCGTCCATGAGGGCATTGAGGGCCTTGTTCACATCTCTGAGTTGGCGGAACGCCACGTCGAGATCCCGGAGCAGGTAGTTCAGGTCGGTGACGAATTATTTGTCAAGGTAATCGACATTGACCTCGAGCGTCGTCGGATTTCGCTCTCGCTCAAGCAGGCGAATGAGCATGGCGACACTCACGTCGAGGCATTCGATCCAACCGCCTATGGCATGTCTGCTCACTATGACGAGGCTGGCAACTACATCTACCCAGAAGGTTTCGATTCGGATACCAATGAGTGGAAGCCGGGCTTTGAGAAGGAGCGCGAAGCGTGGGAGCAGGAATACGCGGAGGCACAAGCTCGCTTCGAAGCCCATCGGAAGCAGATCGCCGAGGCAAAGGTGGCCGACGAAGCGGCGGCAACGTCAACAGACTCGTCATACACCTCAGGTGAAGGTGAGGCTTCGGGGACTTTGGCCACCGACGCCGCGCTTGAGAGCCTGCGTGATCAACTCGCCGGTCAGTAACGGTTCGGAGCCAATCTCGAAAGAGATCGTGGCTAATTAACAATTCGCCTAGGTGGTGTCGCCCGACACCACCTAGGCTGTTTTTATGCTCTTGATCGCGTTGACCGGTGGAATCGGCTCGGGGAAGTCGACGGCCGCCCAATTTCTACACAAGTGTGGAGCCGAGGTCATCGAGGCCGATCTGTTGGCTCAGGAGGTTCTTGAGGCTGGTTCGCCCGGACTCATGGCGGTAAAGGCTCACTTTGGTGCTGAAATCATTGAGCCAACTGGGGCTCTCAACCGGGAGGCTCTGGCTCGAATTGTTTTTGCCGATCCAGATAAGCGCAAGGCCCTTGAAGGGATCGTTCATCCGCTAGTGGAAACATCATTCCGACAACGAATTGCTGCCCTGCCAAAAGACGCTGTTGTGATCTATGAAATCCCTTTGCTAGTGGAAACCGGGCGTGCCGATGAGTTCCAACTAGTGATCGTTATTGAAACGCCACTGTCAGTGCGGTTGGAACGCATGACCAAGCGGGGATTAACTCAGAATCAAGCGATGGCGAGAATTTCCGGGCAAGCAAGCAACGAAGATAGACGGGCCATCGCAGACATTGTCTTGACCAATTCGTCTGATGTTCAGGGTTTTGAAAACGAGTTGGCGCTCACCTGGAATTTGCGCCTTTTGCCGTTCGCCGAGAACTTAGCAACCGGGCGGGGTGCAGAGCCCGAGTGGATGCCTGTGAAAATACTGCCTAATGTCTTGCCGATTGAGAACCAAGTGGTTCGCATTGCGAATCGAGTGGCTAAATCGATCGAAGGCAAGGTAAGCGTTTGCTCGATGACTGAATTGCAAATCAAGAGCGAACTAAAAGATCCGGCTGAAAGCCTTAAACATCTTGGTTTTATTGAAGTGGAACCTATGTCCAGGTATGTTTCTGCCGACCCTGGCCGCCCACTTCGACTTGTCGTAGCAAGAAAGTAGCATCGGCTCGTGCGCCCAAATGATTTAATCCGACGACGCCTTCATCCATTTGAGGTGATTAGCGACTATGTGCCAGCTGGCGATCAACCAGGGGCGATAACGGATCTAGTCAGGCGGATTGAGGCAGGTGAACAGAACGTAGTTCTTCTGGGTGCGACTGGAACCGGAAAGTCGGCAACCGCGGCCTGGCTGATTGAAAAACTGCAGCGTCCAACTCTGGTTATGGCGCCGAACAAGACATTAGCGGCTCAGTTGGCTAATGAATTTCGGGAGCTGTTACCCAACAATGCAGTCGAATATTTCGTTTCTTATTACGACTACTACCAACCAGAAGCGTACGTTCCTCAGACGGATACCTTTATTGAAAAGGACTCATCCATCAACTCCGAGGTGGAGCGATTACGCCATTCGGCAACACACTCACTGCTGACTCGGCGAGACGTCGTTGTAGTCGCAACCGTTTCTTGTATTTATGGACTTGGTACTCCAGAGGAATATTTGGAACGAATGGTGAAGATCAAGGTTGGCGACAGAATTGAGCGGAACCAACTTCTGCGAAAATTTGTGGATATTCAATATTCGCGCAACGACATCTCCTTCGCGCGTGGCACGTTCCGCGTTCGCGGTGACACGATAGAAATCATCCCGGTTTACGAGGAATTGGCGCTGCGGATTGAGATGTTCGGCGACGAAGTCGAGCGCCTAATGACTTTGAACCCGCTTACTGGCGAAGTCGTTCGCGAGGAAGAGGAGATGTACATATTCCCGGCCACTCACTACGTGGCGGGCCCGGAACGGATGGAGCGTGCCACCGCTGCAATTGAGGTCGAGCTAGCGGAACGGCTGGCTGAGTTTGAAAACCAGGGGAAGCTGCTTGAAGCTCAACGATTAAAAATGAGAACAACCTACGACTTAGAAATGATGCGTCAGGTCGGATTCTGCTCGGGGATTGAAAATTATTCACGCCACATCGATGGGCGTTCTGCTGGCTCCGCGCCGCACTGCCTAATTGATTACTTCCCGGAAGATTTTTTGCTGATTATCGACGAATCGCACGTGACAGTCCCACAGATCGGAGCGATGTTCGAAGGTGATTCCTCCAGAAAGCGGACCTTGATTGAGCATGGTTTCCGATTGCCAAGTGCTTTGGATAATCGCCCCCTAAAGTGGAGCGAATTCGTCGAGCGAATCTCCCAGACCGTTTTTCTCTCCGCAACACCTGGGCCATACGAGTTAGGGAAAGTCGATGGAGATGTAGTCGAGCAAGTAATCAGGCCGACGGGACTGGTAGATCCGCAGATCGTAATCAAACCCACCAAAGGTCAGATTGACGATTTGATCCATGAGATTAAAATCCGAACCTCACGCAATGAACGCGTCCTTGTCACGACGCTTACGAAGAAGATGTCGGAAGATCTCACCGATTATCTGCTTGAGATTGGGATTCGCGTCCGGTACCTCCACTCAGAGGTAGACACCCTGCGTCGGGTTGAACTACTTAGAGAATTACGTCTTGGAACTTTCGATGTACTTATTGGAATCAACCTGCTCCGAGAAGGACTCGATCTCCCTGAGGTGTCGCTCGTAGCCATTCTCGATGCAGACAAGGAAGGCTTTCTCAGGTCTGCGACCTCGCTAATCCAAACCATTGGACGGGCCGCGAGGAATGTTTCCGGCGAGGTACACATGTATGCCGACTCGATCACTCCGTCGATGAAGAAAGCAGTAGATGAGACAAACCGTCGCCGAGAAAAACAGGTCGCGTATAACGAGGAACGAGGGCTAGACCCACAACCTCTGCGGAAACGGATTTCAGACATCACCGAGATGTTGGCTCGTGAAGACGTAGACACCGAGGAATTGATCGGGAGGGTAGGAGCATCGAAAGTCAGCGCTGGGCTTCACGCTAAAACGTTGGCTGCGCTCCCAGCGCAGGAACTAAGCGCGCTGATCGCTTCGCTTACTGACCAAATGCATACTGCCGCGGCTGGGTTGCAGTTTGAATTAGCGGCCAGGATCAGGGATGAAGTCGCGGAGTTGAAGAAGGAACTTCGCGGTATGAAAAATGCCGGGCTTTAAATGGCTGACCTACACGTCTGGGCGTCGACTCTCCTTGTACTTGTGGGAGTTATCGCTTTTGACTTCTTCCTAGCAGCTCGCAGGCCGCGCGAAGTTGGAATGCGAGAGGCTTCGCTCTGGGTCGTCTTCTATATCCTGTCCGCCGTCGTTTTCGCGGTGGGTTTGTATTGTATCGAAAGTCCCAAATCTAGTGGCGAGTTCGTGGCCGGCTGGCTAACTGAGTATTCGCTTTCAATCGACAATCTATTCGTCTTCTTAATCATCTTCTCCCGATTAAAGGTGCCGAAGAAATCGATTCAGTCGGTATTGATGATCGGTATCGCGCTGGCGCTGGTGTTCCGCGGTCTCTTCATTACGCTTGGTGCGGTCCTTATCCATCGCTTTATCTGGATGTTCTTCATTTTTGGAACGTTCCTAATTGTGACCGCTGTGAGACTCATCTACCAAGGCGGCGGTGATGAGGATTGGCAAGAGGGGAGAGTCGTCTCCTACTTTAAGCGGCAGCGCGTTGGAACCTTTGGGGTAGCCGTTGTAGCTATCGGCACGACGGATCTTCTATTCGCCTTTGATTCAATTCCTGCCATCTTTGGCATCACACAAGACCCATATATCGTCTTTACTGCCAACGCCTTTGCACTTATGGGGTTACGTCAACTATATGTATTACTCGGCCGTTTAGTTGAGCAACTGGTGCACCTTTCCAAGGGCCTAGCCGTTATTCTCGCATTCATCGGCATAAAGCTTATTGGCGAAGCGCTCGACGGAGTTGGCGTTGATGTTCCACAGATCAGCGTCGGGGTCACTCTCGCCGTCATTGTTTTGACCTTGGCCATAACGACAGTTGTCAGCCTAAATTCCGATCGTAAATTGAAGAACTAATGGTAGCTAGCATTATTTCAAGTCATGACCAGGCAATAGCTGCTGGTGTAGATGGCTATATCGACGCTGAAACTGGATTGTTTGTATTCACCTCGGAATACCATTTGGCTCGCGGATTCTGCTGCGGGAACGGCTGTCGACATTGCCCATTCAGCGGCGGCGCGGACTGATTTTCATAATCACTTCGCCCCGCTGACTCTCTGTTGGCCGTCGCCGATCTTGAATTTTGGACCCTCCTCGCAGGCAAGTGTTAGGCCTGAAATTCGACCATCGAAGTGTGGGATCTCTTCCGCCAGTACGGGTGTCAAAAATTCAAGCGGGCATTGGGCGAATGTGGGTCCAACATCAAGGTCGACTAGATGGATTTCCACTTCACGAAGGCGCATCCATGGGATGGCGCTGGCTGCAAAGACCGGGCCATTTGCACCCGCCCCTCTTCGAATCATGACATTTAGCGCTTCCTCGTCGAGAGATTCGATGGCGCAGTCAGTAGATTTGCGCTCTGCGCTACATCAGCCACGATTTCTTCAACACCACAGCCGATCTCGCCCTCGATTTGGGAATCTCGCTCCCCTTTGGATTCATACATGGGGGTTTCGATGGCGGTCTTTGCCCAGGTACAGACATTGACCATGGCATCGGCGTTTCGAGCAATATGCGTGGCAACTGGTGCCCGGCTCCAACCTGGTAGACGTGATGGTGCCTTCATCTGTTCATCCGAGAGATGGCTTACTGAGGCTAGGAATCGCTAAGTTGCGCTCTCAAGCGGGTTATCCACTCGCTGCGGTTATCCCCCGAGGGGCAAGTGTGGGCGTGATCTCATAGGCTGACCCCGCTATGGAAACTAGAGATCGTCTCATCATTCGCGGAGCAAGGGAACATAACCTCAAAGATGTCTCGCTCGATCTGCCGAGAAATGCACTAATTGTCTTCACCGGTCTGTCCGGTTCTGGCAAGTCAAGTCTGGCCTTCGACACCATTTTTGCTGAAGGGCAACGCCGGTACGTCGAATCTCTGAGCGCCTATGCCAGGCAGTTTTTGGGTCAGATGGATAAACCAGACGTGGACTTTATTGAAGGCTTATCACCGGCGGTATCGATTGACCAGAAATCGACAAACCGGAACCCCCGTTCGACCGTCGGAACGATCACCGAGGTCTATGACTATTTGCGGCTGCTCTTTGCCAGGGCGGGCCGACCGCACTGTCCCAATTGTGCTCGACCGGTCGCAAGGCAATCGCCCCAACAGATAGTCGATCAGATCCTTTCGCTAAAGGAAGAGACCAGATTTCAAGTATTAGCACCGGTAGTGCGGGCCCGAAAAGGTGAGTTTGCTGATTTATTTCGAGAACTTTCGACAAAGGGTTTTTCTCGAGCTCGAGTCGATGGTGACGTTGTTTCACTCCAAGATCCACCAAAGCTCAAAAAGCAGGAAAAGCACACGATCGATATCGTGATAGACCGACTCGCGGTCAAAAAAAGTGCCCAGCAGCGGCTTACCGATTCGATCGAAACTGCTCTCGGCCTTGCCTCAGGAGTAGTTGTTCTAGAGTTCATCGATCTGCCCGAGGAAGATGCAGATCGGGAGAAGACCTTCAGCGAGCACCTTGCCTGCATGTACTGCGAACTTTCATTTGAAGAGCTAGAGCCCCGATCGTTCTCCTTTAATTCCCCATTTGGCGCCTGCCCTGAATGTTCGGGAATCGGCAATCGACTTGAGGTTGATCCAGAACTTGTAGTACCCGACGACCAGGCGTCAATAAATGAAGGAGCCATCGCCCCCTGGGCCGGTGTCGATCACTTTGAACATCTATTGGATGCGTTGTCGAAAGAAGTTCGATTCTCACTGGATATGCCTTGGCGCAAACTCTCCGCTCGAGCCCGAGATGCAATCCTTAACGGCTGGCAGTACGAAGTTCAGGTTAAATTTCGAAATCGGTATGGGCGTACGCGCACATACACGTCAGGTTTCGAGGGGGTCATTCCGTTCCTTAGTAGGAAGCACTCTGAGACCGAGAGTGAGTGGAGCCGAGAAAGGTACGCGTCTTACATGCGTGAGGTTCCATGCCCGGCTTGTAATGGCGCCAGGCTAAAGCCTGTTGTTCTGGCCGTAACTCTTGGCGGCAAGAACATTGCGGAGATTTGCGCGCTACCAATCGCTGCCGCCAATGCCTTCTTGTCAGATATTGAACTTAGCGCTAGAGAGGCACAAATTGGCGAACGGGTCTTAAAAGAAATCCATGCGCGCCTTGGGTTTCTCTTAGATGTTGGTCTCGACTATCTCTCTCTCGATCGCCCGGCTGGCTCCCTCTCTGGCGGCGAGGCGCAGCGGATTCGATTGGCAACTCAGATCGGTTCCGGGTTGGTGGGTGTCCTCTACGTTCTTGATGAACCAAGCATCGGCTTGCATCAGAGGGACAATCACCGCCTGATTGAGACGCTGACCAGGTTGCGCGATCTTGGCAACACCCTGATTGTTGTTGAACATGATGAGGAGACAATTCGGACCGCAGATTGGATCGTGGATATTGGACCTGGCGCGGGTGAGCACGGTGGGCACGTTGTTTCTTCGGGTACGCTCGAAGACCTGCTAGCTTCGCCAGATTCGATCACCGGCGATTACTTGTCAAAACGCCGCACGATTGAGATGCCGTTAGTAAGGCGCCCAATCGATGCGAAACGGCAAGTGGTCGTTAAAGGCGCGAAAGAGAACAACCTGAAAAATATTGATGTGGCGTTTCCACTCGGCTGCTTTGTTGCCGTAACGGGAGTTAGTGGTTCGGGAAAATCAACGTTGGTAAATGACATCCTCTATACAGCATTGGCCAATAAACTCAATGGTGCCCATCAAGTTCCAGGGCGGCACCGCACCATAACTGGCGTCGACCTGCTCGATAAAGTTGTACATGTGGATCAATCCCCGATTGGGCGAACGCCGCGCTCAAACCCGGCAACCTACACGGGACTCTTTGACCACGTACGGAAGTTGTTTGCCGACACGACGGAAGCCAAAGTTCGCGGCTATCTTCAGGGTCGGTTTTCTTTCAATGTCAAAGGTGGTCGGTGTGAGTCTTGTAGTGGCGATGGCACGATAAAGATTGAGATGAATTTTCTACCCGACGTGTACGTTCCTTGCGAGGTGTGCCACGGAGCCAGATACAACCGCGAAACCCTTGAAGTTCACTTCAAGGGCAAGACCATCTCTGAAGTACTAGATATGCCGATTGAAACTGCGCTCGAATTTTTTCAAGCGGTACCTGCCATTTCTCGTTATCTAAGAACGCTCAACGACGTAGGTCTAGGTTATGTCCGCCTGGGCCAACCGGCGCCGACTCTCTCCGGCGGCGAGGCGCAGCGCGTGAAACTTTCCTCGGAACTACAGCGTCGTTCGACTGGCCGGACGATCTATGTATTAGACGAACCAACCACGGGATTGCATTTTGAGGACACCAAGAAACTTCTTGGAGTCCTCACTCGTCTGGTCGAAAACGGAAATACGGTCGTAGTGATCGAGCACAATCTCGATGTAATCAAGAGCGCCGATTGGGTTATTGACCTGGGTCCTGAAGGTGGGGGCGGGGGCGGAACCGTGGTCGCAACCGGAACTCCAGAGGCCGTCGCGAAAGTCAAGGCAAGTCACACCGGTAAGTTTTTGGCCGAGGCTCTTAAGTAGATTTCGATGCCTATCCGAGACCTGCGTCCGACACCAGGAAGCATTCCTACCGCTCCTGGTGTCTATCGATTCAAGGATGCTGATGGGCGAGTTATTTATGTAGGCAAGGCAAAGAATCTCCGATCTCGGCTCTCGTCTTATTTCCAAGAAGGACTTCATCCTCGCACCGGGACAATGGTGGCGGCAGCCCACTCTGTGGACTGGACGGTGGTAGCCAATGAAGTAGAAGCGCTGCAGCTGGAGTACACCTGGATAAAAAGCGAAGAACCTCGTTTCAACGTTCGATTTCGAGACGACAAGTCGTATCCGTATCTTGCGGTTACGATCAATGAAGAGTTTCCCCGAGTTTTTGTTACCCGTGCGCCAAAAAGCAAAGGGGTGCGGTATTTCGGTCCCTATACCCATGCTTGGGCAATTCGGAACACCTTGGATGCCATGTTGCGAATTTTTCCAATTCGCTCCTGTTCTGCGGGCACCTTCAAGCGAGCTCACCAAATTGGTCGACCCTGTCTGCTAGGACATATTGGTAAGTGTGCGGCTCCCTGCGTCAATTCGATTTCGGAGGTCGATCATCGGGTCTTAGTCGGAGAGTTCATCTCCTTTCTCAGCACTGATCCCGAGCGCCATCTGCGATTGCTGGAGAAGAAAATGAACGCAGCCGCCGACGAGATGGATTACGAGAAAGCAGCACGTATTCGTGATGACATCGCTGCCCTAAGAAGAGCATTGGAATCTAGCGCAGTAGTTCTCGCCGATAACACCGACGCCGACCTAATTGCTGTTGCTGGTGATGAACTCGAATTGGCTTTCACGATTTTCTCGATCCGCGCCGGAAGAGTTAGGGGAGAGCGAGCAAGGATTGTGGAAAGAAGCGAGGAAATTGGTATCGCTGGATTGATGGAACGAGTGATCACCGAAAGCTACGGCAACGACGAAGAGTGTCCAAAAGAAATTCTTGTCTCTATTGCACCCGAAAATATTCAAACGTTGGAGTTGTGGCTCAGTGAGAAACGTTCCAGCCGGGTTGAAATTCGAGTTCCACAACGGGGTCCAAAACTGGCGCTCATGGAGACCGTTTCGGCCAACGCAGAACAGGCTCTGGGTCGTCATAGGTTGCGGCGTTCGACCGATCTGACGACGCGCAGTCAAGCTCTGGCCGAGATCCAATCGGCGCTAAGCCTGCCTGAAGTGCCGCTTCGGATTGAGTGCTTCGACATTTCAAATCTCCAGGGCACTCAGATGGTTGCTTCCATGGTGGTTTTCGAGGACGGCTTGCCGCGTAAAAGCGAGTACCGGAGGTTTGCTATCGCCAGCGTAGGGGAGCAACTTCGAGGCCCGGACGATACCAGGGCAATGCATCAAGTAATCACCCGACGGCTTGCTCGACTAAAAGCCGATCGGGAGGCAGTGGCAAATGTTAAAGAAGAAGTCGACGCCGGCGGAGTACCCCGCCGATTTGCTTATCCGCCGCAATTGATTGTGGTGGATGGTGGGGCGCCACAGGTCAATGCCGCCGCCATGGCTATTGACCAGGCTGGCGAACATATTCGGGTAGTTGGCCTTGCCAAGCGGTTAGAAGAACTCTGGTCGCCCGAGGATTCAGATCCGGTGTTGTTGGCTAGAAATAGCGAAGCGCTATACCTATTGCAGCGGATTCGAGACGAAGCGCACCGGTTTGCCATCGCTTATCACCGCACCAAACGCTCTAAAGCCATGTTGGACTCGGCTCTTGACGATATCCCGGGGCTTGGACAGAGCCGACGTACCGCTCTGATCGAACACTTCGGATCACTTCGCGCTCTGGCTGATGCAAGTGCGGAGGAAATAGCCGCCTTACCAGGAATTGGAGCGAAGAGCGCCGCCACAATCCATGAGGCACTTAGCAATAGCCTGGTCGGAACGAAAATCGATCCAGTTACCGGTGAAATTCTTTCCGAGGATTAACTACTCTTAAACACATGGACTCTCCCTGGACCGACTCCACTGATCAGATTTCCGGGCCGCAAATCATTGTGGTCACCGGAATGTCTGGTGCAGGTAGGAGCACCTGTTCACGGGTTCTCGAAGATCTTGGCTGGTACGTCGTCGATAACCTGCCACCAACGCTCCTCGGTGAGCTCGCGGCGTTGGCCGAACGAGCCGGCTCAGGTGGACCTACCCGAATCGCAGTTGTGATTGATGTGCGCGGCCGCGCCTTTTTCAAAGAATTGCGCTCATCCCTTGATGAGTTAAAGGCAACCGGTATTTCCTGCCAAATTGCGTTTCTGGAAGCGGATGACAACGAACTAGTCCGTCGATTCGAATCAACTCGTCGTCCGCATCCACTCCAAGGAGACGGCAGAATTCTTGACGGCATCGAGAGCGAACGGGCACTCCTTCATGATCTACGCGGCGAATCTGATGTGCTTATCGACACCACCGGACTCAACGTTCACCAACTAAAAGAGAAAGTCGAGCGGATATTTGGCGGTGCGGAGGTCAAGCACCTTCGGGTCACCGTTCTGTCCTTTGGATTCAAATATGGTCTTCCTTACGACTCTGACTTTTTGATTGACGCCCGCTTTATACCTAATCCACACTGGATTCCGGAGTTGCAACCGAAGACTGGATTGGATGAAATTGTCAGCAACTACGTTCTGGCCGCGGATGGAGTTGTCGAATTCATCGACGGGTATGCCAAGATTTTTTCTCGGTTGGCGCCGAGTTACGAACGCGAAGGCAAGAAGTACTTAACGCTTTCAGTCGGATGTACGGGAGGAAAGCATCGCAGTGTCGCCGTCGCTGAAAATCTGGCGGAGCGACTCTGCGCCGAAGGTATCGATGCCATCGCGGTACACCGAGATGTTGGTAAGGAATGAGCGAAGCTCCAACTTTCGCTTTCGAATCAGGACCCAAAGTCGTTGCTCTAGGTGGCGGGCATGGGCTGGCTGCAACGCTTAGAGCCCTGCGCTACCTGACGCCTAGAATCACGGCAATTGTCACCGTGGCCGACGACGGAGGGTCAAGCGGACGATTGCGCACCGAGTTTGGGATTCTGCCTCCAGGAGATCTAAGAATGGCGCTGGCAGCGCTCTGCGCCGACGACTCATGGGGTCGGGCCTGGGCTGATGTGGTGCAGCACCGATTCAGTGGCGATGGCGAAATTGGTGGGCACTCACTTGGCAACTTAATGTTGGCTGCCCTCTGGGACATGCACGATGACTGGGTAGTGGGTTTGGACCGAGTAGCCGAATTGTTGCGGGTGGTTGGTCGAGTACTCCCGATGGCTGCCACCCCGCTTGAAATCTGCGCCTTAGTTCGAGACCCGCAGAGCGGAGTTGTAGAGGAGATTCGAGGTCAGGTCGCCGTGGCTACTGCTAAGGGCAACATTGTCGAACTTTCATTGAATCCAGCGGACCCACCAGCTCGTCCTGAGGCGATTACCGCGATTTTGGATGCCGAATGGATCACGATCGGACCCGGCTCTTGGTATTCCTCGGTATTGCCACATTTACTCGTTCCAGCACAACGTGAAGCCCTCATTGCAAGCAAGGCTAAGAAAATCGTGCTGGTTAATCTCGATGCCAGACCAGGCGAATATCCGTTTGGTGAGGCTGGGGGACAGCCGCCTGAAGATCATTTGGCACTTTTAGCCGCACATGCTCCGGGTTTGCGCTTGGATGTAGTTGTGGCGGATCCAACAACAGTCTCGAATCTTGAACGGCTTAGCGAAGTTGCTGGCCAACTTGGAGCCACCGTAATTATCGCGGACTTGGCCGAAGAGCCTGGATCTCAGCACCATGACTCAGTTAAGTTGTCCAGAGCTCTAAATGATGTCTTTGAAGGCCGAGCCTGAGAGGATGCTCGTATGGCAATGACCGCAGCGGTGAAAGATGAGCTATCGCGTCTGACCATCACCAAGTCTTGCTGCCGTAAGGCTGAAGTGTCCGCCCTTCTTCGGTTTGCCGGCGGTTTGCACCTAGTGAGTGGAAGAATCGTCGTAGAGGCCGAACTTGATACCGCGATAGCGGCTCGAAGGTTGCGCAAAGACATCTCGGATGTCTATGGACAAGAGACCGACCTGGCGGTCGTAGCCCCAGGCGGGCTGCGCAAGGGCAGCAGGTACGTTGTGCGCTCAGCCAATGACGGAGAAGCCCTGGCGCGCCAGACTGGTCTTGTCGACAGCCGAGGCCGGCCAGTTAGAGGCCTACCGCCACAGGTAGTTTCAGCCTCGCTCTGTGACGCTGAAGCGGCCTGGCGCGGGGCCTTTCTAGCTCATGGTTCCCTCACCGAACCGGGCAGATCATCTGCGCTGGAAATAACTTGCCCCGGTCCAGAAGCCGCGCTGGCCCTGGTCGGAGCCGCTCGTCGGCTAGGTATCCCAGCCAAGGCCAGAGAAGTTCGCGGGATTGATCGAGTTGTGGTGCGCGATGGCGATGCCATCTCTGCCTTGCTTACCCGCCTTGGCGCCCATCAGAGCATGCTGGCGTGGGAAGAGCGACGGATGCGCCGAGAGGTGCGGGCAACGGCAAATCGGCTGGCTAACTTCGATGATGCAAACCTGCGTAGATCGGCTCGTGCCGCCGTGGCTGCTGCAGCTCGCGTATCTCGAGCACTTGAGATTCTTGGTGACGACGTTCCAGATCACCTACGACAAGCTGGCGACCTTAGGATCGAACACGGGCAGGCAAGTTTGGAAGAACTTGGATCACTTGCCAACCCGCCAATGACAAAGGACGCAGTTGCCGGACGAATCCGGCGGCTGCTTGCGATGGCTGATAAGAAAGCAGCAGACTCCGGAATCCCCGACACTGAAGCAGGTTTAACCCCGGAAATGCTTACCTAACATCGATCGTTTGATCTGCCTGAGATTGGCGATACGTGATCCGTTGGTGCACTTTCAGACCGAGCGCCGCTCATTTCAGTGACATATTTGTCACCCCCTCCCGAGCCTTGGGAAAAGCCATCGGTGATAAAGTTCTGGGTACCCCGAGGAAGTGGTAGCCCGCAACTGCGGGTGGTCTTCGCACGTTGCGTAGAACTCGAAAACCCAAGGAGATTTCAGTGACTATCAAGGTTGGAATTAACGGCTTCGGGCGGATTGGGCGGAACTTTTTTAGAGCCGCGTTGGTCAGTGGCGCCGATTTCGAAATTGTCGGTGTAAATGATTTGACCGATGTCAAAACGCTGGCGCATCTTCTTAAGTACGATTCGATTCTTGGTCGTCTCGGCCAACCTGTCTCGTTTACTGAGAACAGCATCACGGTTGGATCCAAGACCTTCGCGGTCGTGGCCGAACGTGACCCGGCGGCCCTCCCATGGGCCAAACTCGGCGCTGACATCGTTATCGAGTCGACTGGTTTCTTTACTAAGGGCGCAGATGCCAGAAAGCATTTGGCCGCCGGCGCAAAGAAAGTAATCATTTCGGCGCCCGCCAGCGACGAGGATGCAACGATCGTGATGGGCGTCAACCATGAGATTTACGATCCGACTAATCACCACATCATCAGCAACGCTTCCTGCACAACGAACTGTCTGGCGCCGATGGCGAAGGTTCTTCTTGACGAATTCGGCATCGTCAAGGGATTGATGACGACAATTCACGCTTACACCAACGACCAGGTCATTCTTGACTACCCTCACAAGGATCTGCGCCGAGCGCGTGCTGCGGCCACGAACATGATCCCGACCACCACTGGCGCGGCCAAGGCAATCTCTTTGGTCATTCCAGAGCTCAAGGGCAAGTTGGATGGTTTCGCGGTGCGTGTGCCGGTGCCAACCGGGTCAGCCACTGATCTCACTGTGCAGCTTTCTCGCGAAGTCACCAAGGAAGAAGTCAACGCCGCAATGAAGAAATGGGCCGATGGGCCACTCAAGGGCTACCTCACCTACACGGAAGACCCAATCGTCTCAAGTGATATCGTCACCGATCCCTCGTCTTGCACCTTTGATGCATCACTGACTAATGCAATGGGTGACATGGTCAAGGTGCTTGGCTGGTACGACAACGAGTGGGGCTACTCGAACCGACTCGTCGACCTGGTTGGGTTTGTCGGTCGCTCGCTCTGATGTCATCGCTTCCTTCGTCTAGAGATCTCAACGTTGACGGTCACACCGTTCTCCTTCGGTGTGACCTAAATGTGCCCATTAAGGATGGCGTGATAGCCGATGATGGCCGGATAAGAGCCTCTATACCGACTTTGCGAGATCTGCTCGATCGTGGCGCAGCAGTAGTTGTGATAGCACATCTAGGTCGGCCAAAGGGCGAGAAGAAGCCAGAATTATCGCTAGCTCCGGTTGCTATTCGATTAGGTGAATTGCTCGGCGCAAAGGTCCATTTTGCGTCAGACACAATTGGCCAAAGCGCACAGCAAATTGTCAAGGGGCTGACAGCCGGCGAAGTCGCCCTCTTGGAGAACGTGCGTTTTGAGGCGGCAGAAACAAGCAAAGATGACGTGGCGCGTGCTGTGTTTGCAGACGCCTTAGCAAAATTAGGCGACCTGTACGTGGGTGATGGATTTGGCGCTGTGCACCGGAAACATGCCTCCGTTTACGACCTACCAGCGCGTCTGCCGCATGCAGCAGGTGATCTCATCCGAGCCGAAGTCGAAGTGCTTCGCAAACTCACCGAGGAACCCGCTCGTCCGTACGCGGTGGTCCTCGGCGGTTCAAAGGTGTCCGACAAGTTGGGTGTGATCAACAACTTGCTAAACAAAGTCGATGTGTTGGCCATTGGCGGCGGAATGGTTTTCACCTTTCTAGCCGCCCAAGGGCATGAGGTCGGCAAGAGTCTGCTCGAAGACGATCAAGTAGAAATAGTGCGTGGCTTCATCGCGAGAGCTGCGGAACTAGGCGTCCAGTTGTTGTTGCCTACAGACATCGTCGTCGCTCCAAAATTTGCTCCAGATGCCCTGCCAACTCTGGTTCCAGCCACTGCCATTCCGACCGACCAGATAGGACTTGATATCGGGCCGGTGTCAGCAGCTGCGTTTGCCGACACGATCCGCAAAGCCAAGACAGTCTTTTGGAATGGTCCGATGGGCGTATTCGAGTTCGACGCTTTTGCAAATGGCACCCGCACGTTGGCCAAGGCGCTTACCGAAGTCGATGGCCTAAGCGTCGTTGGTGGGGGAGATTCGGCGGCGGCAGTACGCAAACTTGGCTTTGCGGATTCTGAATTTGGTTACATCTCCACCGGAGGTGGCGCCTCTCTGGAATATCTTGAAGGTAAAATTCTGCCAGGTCTAAAAGCGTTGGAGTCCTGATGTCAAAAGCACGCAAACCCTTAATGGCCGGCAATTGGAAGATGAATCTAAATCATCTTGAAGCGATAGCGGTCACCCAGAAGTTGGCATTCTCGCTAGACGATAAGGACTACGACGCAGTTGATGTCGCCGTGCTCCCACCCTTCACTGATATCAGGTCGGTTCAGACCTTGATCGACGGGGATCATTTGAGGCTTCGCTATGGGGCTCAAGATATTTCGACCCATACCAATGGGGCGTTCACGGGTGAGATCTCCGGTTCGATGCTGGGCAAACTTGGTTGCACCTATGTTCTGGCCGGGCATAGCGAGCGTCGCGAGTTCCACGCTGAAGATGATGCGATGGTCAACGCCAAATTAAAAGTGATCCTGGCAAATGACATGACACCTATCTTCTGTGTCGGTGAGCCACTACCAGTCCGGGAAAGCGGAGATCAAGTCGCTCATGTCCTCGGCCAAATCGAGGCGGGGCTTGCTGGTATAACGGCGGCCGATCTGGCCAGAGTCGTGATTGCCTACGAGCCAATTTGGGCGATCGGCACTGGCCGAGTGGCCACTCCAGAAGATGCTCAAGAGGTATGTGGGGCCATTCGGGCAAAAATCGCCCTCCTTGCCTCGGAAAGCACTGCGGAGGGAATCAGGATTCTTTACGGGGGGTCGGTCAAGGCCTCAAACGTGGTTGAGATCATGGGGCAGCCGGACGTTGATGGGGCTTTGGTCGGTGGCGCCAGCCTCGATCCCGAGGAATTTGCCCGAATTGCCCGGTTTCCAAGCCTTTCTGCGGCGAAATAACTCTGGGCAGCAGGTATCCTTAACTTTCGGCATCTCAATCCGAATACGTCAGAATTATCACCCGCCGCGAGGCAGAAGAGGTTTTCAGATGGTTATGACCCTGTCGATCCTGTTGGTGATAACCAGCGTGCTCATGATTCTTCTGGTCCTGCTGCACAAGGGCAAGGGCAGTGGACTGTCTGACCTGTTCGGCGGCGGTATTTCTTCCAACTATGGTGGATCTTCCGTCGTTGAACGAAACCTGGACCGCATCACAATTGTGGCTGGCGCGGTCTGGTTTGCGACAGTGGTCGCACTCGGCTTGATCCTAAAGAAGTAGGCGGGACAACTAATGGCAAGTGGTAGCGCAATTCGCGGCAGTCGAGTCGGAGCTGGCCCAATGGGCGAGGCTGAACGTGGCGAAGCTGCTCCTAGATTTCGGATCTCATACTGGTGTTCAAACGGTCATGAGACCAAACCTTCATTCGCCGACGATGGAGCTGCCTCTCTACCGACCGAGTGGGACTGTCCCCGATGTGGCCTGCCGGCTGGGCGGGACAAAGAAAATCCACCGGCTCCGCCCAAGAACGAGCCTTACAAGACGCACCTTGCTTATGTAAAAGAGCGTCGCTCTGATGTTGATGGCACTGCGATCTTAGAAGAGGCGCTCAGAAGACTCCGCGGCGAAGAGTAATTCTCTTACCGCCAACTGAAGCAGATAGCTTCGGGTTTGTTTATCTAATCTGCTTTCATCAATTTCGTAACTGATGAGAGAAGACCCACCCAGGCATCTTCGAACTTGGTGACGCCTTCAGTCTCAAGGTGGCTGACAACCTGGTCATAAGAGATGCCTATTTTTGAAAGCGCATCAAGATCTGCGCGGGCGGTCTCATAGGTGCCGGCAATAGCGTTGCCGCGAACTACGCCGTGATCCTTTACGGCCAATAGTGTTGCTTCGGGCATAGTGTTCACCGTTTCTGGTGCCACTAGTTCGACGACGTATCGGGTGTCGCCGTAAGACTTGTCCTTGACTCCGGTGGACGCCCATAACGGTCGTTGTTTGGTTGCGCCCAAATCAGCTAGGGCTTTCCAGCGCGAGGAAGAAGTTAAAACCTCGAAACGTTCATATACGAGTCGGGCATTGGCGATGGCTGCTCGGCCGCGCAGCGTCTTGGCATCCGCTGAGCCGATCGCATCGATCTGCCGATCCACCTCTGAATCGACTCGAGATACGAACAGCGATGCAACGGACTCAATGCCAGTCACTGGTAGCCCGGCCTTTACTCTGTCTTCAAGCCCGGAAGTGAACACATCATGGACTGCGGCGTAGCGTTCGATAGAGAAAATGAGAGTTACGTTGACACTAATGCCTTCAGAAATCAGAGTCCTGATGGCTGGTAATCCTTCGAGTGTGGCTGGAACTTTGATGAAGAGATTTTTGCGATCAACGATTTTCCAGAGCTCACGAGCCTCGGCGATAGATTCGGCCGTCTTATGTGCGCTACGTGGATCAACTTCGATGCTGACTCGTCCGTCGCGCCCATTCGATGACTCATAGACGCCAGTCAGCAGGTCGCAAGCCGTTCTAACATCGTTTGTGGTTACTTCTCTAACGGCTTGTTCAACGGTGGCGCCAGACCTCTTCAGCCGTTCGAAAGCGGCCGAATACAAATTCGAATTTGACAGGGCAGCAGCAAAAATACTCGGATTTGTCGTGACACCGCGCACTTCTGATTCGGTTATTAGGCGGTCCAAAGAATGTTCCGCTGACGGGTCAATGAACCGTGCTTGTGATAAGTCGTCTAGCCAGATGGAAGTTCCGGCATCTGTGATGGCTGCTAGTCGATTCATTTTGCGGCCAGAATTTCAGTTACCGCCGTGACGACCGCTTGGCTGGTGATTCCAAATTCTTCATACAATTTCTCGGCACTGGCCGAAGCCCCAAAGTGCTCGATGGAAATTGAACGTCCTGAATCGCCAATTAAGCCGCGCCAAGAAAGTGCAATTCCAGCTTCAATGCTCACTCTTGTTGTGATTTCAGGAGGTAGCACCTCTTCTCGATACTCCAAGGGTTCATCGGCAAACCACTCAAGACTCGGGGCGCTTACTACTCGGGTTGGGATGCCTGCCGCTTCAAGTTCAACTCTGGCCGCCACTGCGATGCTCACTTCAGACCCGGTTGCGATAATAATGGCCACCGGTTTGCTATCGCTGGCATCTATTAGCGTGTAGGCACCTCTCGCTGCACCGCTGGCAGGGGCGACCATGGATCGGTCGAAGACAGGTAGATTTTGGCGACTTAGAATGAGCCCAGTTGGTCGCTTTCGCTCCAGAAGTTGGAGCCAGCACGCCGCTACTTCATTTGCATCCGCTGGCCGGACCACGTCCAAGCCTGGAATCGCGCGTAACGAAGTTAGCTGTTCAATGGGTTGGTGCGTGGGGCCGTCTTCACCTAGTCCGATTGAATCGTGAGTCCAGACGTACGTGACTGGGAGCTGCATCAACGCTGCTAATCGCACAGCCGGCCGCATGTAATCACTAAACACAAGGAAGGTGCCACCGAAGGGTCTAGTTAATCCGGCAAGTGCGATGCCATTAAGAATTGATCCCATTGCGTTTTCCCGGATGCCAAAATGAAGGACTCGACCAAACGGATCGGCGTTCTTAATTTTGCTCGTTGCGGGCAAGAAAGATCTGGCGCCTTCAATTGTGGTGTTATTGCTCTCTGCCAAATCGGCAGATCCACCCCAGAATTCGGGCAGCCACGCGGCGATGATCTGAATTACCTCTCCTGAAGCTTTACGAGTTGAAATGGGCTTGTCAGCGGGGAAGATCGGCATTTCCGATGCAAGCTCCTCTGGAATATCGAGGTTAGTTAAGCGTTGGAGCAGAGAGTCAGAATCGGGATTTGCGCCCTGCCACATCTTGAACCGCGTCTGCCAACTAGCGTGTAGCGCCGCACCGCGGGCTTTGACCTTACGAGCATGGGCTAAGACATCTGCTGGCATTTGGAATGAAAGATTCGGGTCGAGCCCTAAAGCCCCTTTAAGCGCAGCGACTTCGCTTTCGCCTAACGCTGAGCCGTGCGCCTTGGCAGTGCCCTGAGCGTGGGGAGCTGGCCAAGCGATCACACTGTGTAGGCGAATAAGCGATGGTCGATCGGTAATCGACTTCGCTTCCGACATTGCAGTGTCCAGTGCCTTAAGGTCTACGTCCCCACTTGGCAGTTTCGGTATCTCTTGTACATGCCAGCCATAGGCCAAATATCTCTCTGAAACATTCTCCGTGAATGAG
>DATKUB010000002.1:0-3370 GCA_035530875.1 Candidatus Nanopelagicaceae bacterium | reverse complement strand
CGAGTTTTCGAAATTCTTGATCTCAAGCCGCTTATTCGTGATCGCCCGACCGCCGGAAAGATTGAAAATGTACCGGGTCGCATTGAGTTTCAAAATGTGTCTTTTGCCTACCCGAGTGCACAGGAAGTCTCCCTAGCTTCACTCGAATCTATTGCCAAGCCCGAATCCATGCCCACTGGGCAAGTGCTAAAGGGAATTTCATTTACAGTTCGGCCGGGGACTATGACTGCCTTGGTTGGGCCATCAGGAGCCGGCAAAACCACGCTTGCTGCCCTACTGCCTCGACTTTACGACGTAAGTTCTGGCTCCATTCTTATTGACGGCACCGATATTCGAGATTTTACCCTCGAGTCTTTGCGCAATGCCGTCGGTATGGTTACTCAGGACGCGCACTTATTTCATGATTCAATTTTGGCTAATTTGCGATACGCCAAACCCGACGCCTCTCTTTCGGAAATTGAAGATTCATGTCGAGCGGCACAGATTTGGAATCTCATCGAATCTCTTCCGGATGGGCTTTCCACTGTGGTGGGGGACAGAGGTCTCCGTCTTTCAGGTGGCGAGAAGCAGCGCCTGGCCATTGCTCGGTTACTTCTCAAAGCGCCAAGCATGATCGTGTTAGATGAGGCCACGGCTCACTTAGATTCCGAGAACGAAGCCTTGGTCCAGGAAGCCTTGAAGGCAGCACTTGCAAATCGCACCAGTGTGGTAATCGCGCATCGCCTATCGACGGTTCGAGAAGCTGATCAGATTCTCGTCGTTGATGACGGCAAGATCGTCGAAATGGGAAGACACGATGATTTGCTGGCCGCTGGCGGTCTTTATTCAGATTTGTATCGGCGTCAATTTGCAGAACGCTGATCGATGCCACGGACCGAACGTTCCGCCAGATACTGGTCGCGCCCTAAGGCGATCCGGCCGATCAGGAAGAGAAATGCAAATAAATACCATTGCACCGTATAGGCCAAGTGTGGTCCCGGCGTGATAACGGGTGTTTCAAGTGGCACTGGCTGGTTCTGGCCGCTGGGCGACATCGTGACTAACTCGATATAGCCTTGCACCGTATTCGTGCTTGCCACGTGCTTCGAAATATAAGCTGGAATTGTCTCGGGATGTTTGAATGGTAGAGCGAAGAGGGCACCCCCAACACCTGGATTATCCAAAGAGTCCAAACCTCTTGCTCTCCCCAGTAAATTGACCATTCCGGCCGGTGGATTCGGAGCAACTGGCGTCTGGGTGGCGCTGCCGGGAGCCGCAATCCAACCGCGGTCCACCCAGAGCAGTTGACCGTTATCGCTGCATCTCAAGACCGAGAGAACTGCATAACCGTATTTCGCCTGATAACTACGGCCCTTTACGTAATAGGTGGCGGGCAAGAAAACGCCGCTAACCTGCACCTGACGCCAACGGTCAGAACTCTTAGGAGCAACTTTATCCGTCATAACCTCTGATAGGGGCAGCGGCGTTGCTTTGAGATTTAACATGAGAACACTGTTAATTTGATCAACCGCAACTTTTCGGCTCCACTGCCATTTACCCAAATCAACACAGATTACGATTGCCAGGATCGCAACAAGGGAAAGAACTAATGCTTTAGGTCCAAAAATGGCGCGCCACACAGGAGCAAGGTAGCCTGATTCACACTATGTCTGCACAATTCGAGTTAATTGACGGCTTCGGCCGACGCAAACGGGACTTAAGGGTCTCGTTGACCGACCGATGCAACCTTCGTTGTACCTACTGCATGCCGGTTGAAGGACTCGCTTGGTTACCTAACGATGCCCTGCTGTCGGATGAAGAGTTGCTGAGAGTCATTCGGGTTGCAACTGAACATGGAATAACTCGGGTTCGCCTAACCGGCGGCGAACCGCTTGTGCGGCCCTCCTTGGTAAATATCATCGAAGCGGTCGCATCGTTGCCTCTGCATCCCGAAATTAGCATGACGACCAACGGAATTGGTCTGGCACCCAAGATTGACTCCTTAGTCGCCGCCGGGCTCAGCCGGATCAACGTCTCGCTAGATACTTTGCGCCCCGAGCGATTCAAAGCGATCACTCATAGAGATCGTTGGAACGATGTCATCGCAGGACTGGAAGCAGCGAAGTCTTCAAGCCTTAAGCCGATCAAGGTCAACTCCGTGCTACTCCGTGGGATCAACGATGATGAAGCTCCAGCACTTCTTGATTGGGCTATCGACAACGGTTACTCACTCAGATTCATCGAACAAATGCCGCTTGATCCGCAACATGGATGGAGTCGCGAAGAAATGGTCAGCGCTGACGAAATCCTGCGCGAACTCTCGGTCTCGCATCAATTGACTGCCTTGGGTCAGAGAAGCCGAGGTTCATCGCCAGCCGAGGAGTTTTTGGTGGGTGCTGGACCAGCGACGGTTGGCATCATTGGAAGCGTTACGCGCCCCTTCTGTGCCGACTGCGATCGCTTACGCCTTACCGCCGATGGGCAAGTGCTCAACTGCTTGTTTGCCCGCGAAGAAGATGACCTGCGCGCCATTGTCAGATCCAGCTCTCCCAATATCGATGCTGAAATTGCGGCAGTTCTGTTCGGATCGGTTGCAAAAAAGAAAGCTGGCCATGGGATTGGCGATCCAGGATTTGAGCAACCATCGCGTCCGATGTCGGCCATCGGCGGCTGAATTTCTTATAGCGATTCGCGGCGCTTCGCCTCGAGAGCTTTTTTCTCTAGGTCGAGAACCGACTCAGGCGTGATCGACGGTTCGCGCCCTGCGTTGGCGACGATCACAGCGACATATGGCAGGAAGAACGCGCCCGCCAAAAAGATCCAGCGCCAGGGACCTGAGAATACGACCATCAAAATAAAGCAAGCCGTTCGGATCATCATTGAAATGAAGTAGCGCCGTTGTCGTCCTGCGACGTCCTCTTGGAGAGACATGCGAGCTTTCGTAATCGAATGAGCTTTTGGCTTTCGACTGGGTATTTTAATCTTGATCAGATCCCTAGAGCTATCGATGAGAAATTAAAATCAGGAACTCGTAGGGGAGGCATGATGGCTCTCGCGAAATCATCGCTAAATTCGCGGGGGAACGTTCGAGTCGATTTGCCAGCCTCGGTGCACCTAGCAAGTAAATCTACCGGCGATTCGTTAAAGCGGAAGTTGTTTACGGCTCCGATTATCTCGCCATTGCGTATTGCGTAAACTCCGTCCCTGGTCAACCCCGTGAGTAGGAGCAATCTCGGGTCGACTTGACGTATGTACCAAAGGCAGGTGACCAGCAGTCCTTCCGAAGTCGCAGCGATCATTTCGTCAAGCGTCTTGGTCCCTGAGCCGTCTAATACCAGATTGTCAATTATCGGGGCTGCTTTAACGCCCGTTTCCCGCTCGGTAAATCGAC
>DATKUB010000001.1:0-45345 GCA_035530875.1 Candidatus Nanopelagicaceae bacterium | reverse complement strand
GCCGAATTCCCAGTCCTACCACCCCAACTTGATCTACCCGCGCTCGAGCGAGGGATTCTTGAGTTCTGGGATCGGGATGGCATATTTCACCAATCTATGGCGGCCACCGAGATTGGCCCTAACTGGACCTTCTACGAAGGGCCGCCAACGGCAAATGGCTTGCCAGGCACTCACCATGTAGAGGCGCGGGTATTTAAGGACTTATTCCCCAGGTTTCAGACCATGAAAGGCAGTTACGTTCTCCGTAAGGCCGGCTGGGATTGTCACGGCCTGCCGGTAGAACTTGCCGTGGAGAAAGAACTCGGCTTCACCGGCAAGCAAGATATCGAGGCCTACGGGGTCGCAGAGTTCAACGCCAAATGTCGTGAGTCCGTGCAACGACATGTGGGTGAATTTGAAGCAATGACTAGACGTATGGGTTTCTGGGTCGATTTCGATCAGGCCTACTGGACGATGTCCCCACAATATGTCGAGAGCGTCTGGTGGTCCCTTAAAGAAATCTGGCAGAAGGGACTGCTGGTCGAAGACCATCGAGTTGCGCCCTACTGCCCGCGTTGCGGAACGACTCTCTCAGATCACGAATTAGCGCAAGGGTATGAAACCGTCGTTGACCCCTCTGTCTACGTGCGATTCCCGATCACCTCTGGCCCACTCGTCGAACTTGGGGCGGCGCTGCTCGTCTGGACGACCACGCCTTGGACACTGGTTAGCAATACCGCCGTTGCAGTGAAACCTGACGTTCACTATGTGGCGGCTCGAACATCCGACGGCGAAGTGCTTGTCGTCGCCAAGGCGCTCATTGAAGTCCTTGGTGACAATGTCGAGATACTTCACGAGTTCTTGGGCCATGAGTTAGAGCACGTTTCCTACACCAGACCCTTTGACCTCATTGAGATTCCCGAAGCGCACTACGTGGTGCTAGCCGACTACGTCACCACCGAAGATGGCACTGGGCTCGTTCACCAATCCCCCGCCTTCGGAGCAGACGATCTAGCCGTCGCTCGAGTTTACGGAATGCCGGTAGTGAATCCAATCGAACCTAATGGCACTTTCGAATCAAGCGTCCCGCTGGTTGGTGGCCAATTCTTTAAAGACGCTGACAAGATTCTTGTGAAAGACCTCAAGACACGCGGCCGGCTTTTTAAAGAGCAAGCCTATGAGCACTCGTATCCGCACTGCTGGCGCTGCCACACCGCTTTGCTTTACTACGCCCAGCCTTCGTGGTACATAAGAACAACCGCAATCAAGGACGCGTTAATCCGCGAGAATCAGAAGACAGACTGGCACCCGAGCACGATCAAAACCGGCAGGTATGGGGACTGGCTAGAAAACAACATCGATTGGGCCTTGTCACGCAAGCGCTACTGGGGCACTCCGTTGCCAATCTGGCGGTGCGATAACGACCACACCATCTGCGTTGGCTCTTTAAGAGAACTAGGCGCGCTGGCCGGACTTGACCTACTCGAGCTGGATCCGCATCGTCCGTACGTTGACGACATTTCGTTTGACTGCGCCGACTGCGGGCACAAAATGAACCGGGTCTCCGAAGTTATCGACGGCTGGTACGACTCCGGCGCTATGCCGTTTGCCCAGTGGGGCTATCCGCATGTCCCCGGGTCAGTTGAAAAATTCTCGGCCGCATTTCCCGCCGATTTTATCTGTGAGGCCATAGATCAGACCCGGGGTTGGTTCTACACCTTGATGGCGATCGGAACCCTTGTCTTTGACCAAAGTTCTTACAAGACGGTGCTCTGTCTTGGACATATTCTCGATAAAGATGGCCGAAAGATGAGCAAGCACTTAGGAAATGTGCTTGAGCCAATTCAACTTATGGACAAGCACGGGGCCGACGCAGTCCGCTGGTTTATGTTGGCTTCGGGATCGCCTTGGCAGTCGCGCAGAGTAGGGCACGAGGCGATCGCCGATGTAGTGCGGAAGACTCTGCTGACCTATTGGAACACTGTTGCCTTCCACTCGCTCTATGCCGGGCTTTCTGAATTCTCGGCCGTCGCCAAAGCGCCGGAGGCCGCAGAGCGTCCAGTTCTCGATCGATGGGCACTGTCTGAACTTAACCGCACGATCAAAGAGGTGGACCAGGCCTATACAGAATTCGACTCACAGGCTGCGGGTCGCTTGATCTCTCAATTCGTCGACAACCTCTCAAATTGGTACGTACGCAGATCAAGAAGACGATTCTGGAATGGAGACACCTCAGCACTGGCAACCTTGCATGAATGTTTGCGCTCCATAACGTTATTGATGGCACCGATGGTTCCATTTATCACTGAGCACGCTTGGCAAGAGTTGTTTATCTTGGTCGATCCGGAGCAGCCAAGTTCAGTGCATCTTGCCCCGTTCCCAGTAGCGGATGAGGCTTTGATCGATTCGGTATTGCAGGAGCAGGTTTCGTTAGTGCGTAGGCTCGTTGAGCTCGGTCGGGCGGCGCGAGCCGAATCGCAGGTGAAGATTAGGCAGCCTCTTGGACGAGCTTTGATCTCGGCATCTGGTTGGCAACAAATTCCTGCGGATCTACGTGCTCAGATTTCTGAAGAACTCAATGTTTCAGTGCTTGACGATATTTCAGCGGCCGGGGCTGATCTCGTAGATATCAGCATCAAGGCAAATTTTCGAACCCTCGGCCAACGCTTCGGGAATCAGACGCAGGACCTCGCCGCAGCAATCGCAAAAAGCGATGCGAACTCTCTAGTTGAGGGCTTGAGAATCAACGGCACTGCCCTGGTAGGACTTAACGGAATGGAACTGGAAATAACAGTAGAGGATCTAGTCATAACCGAAACCCCGAAAAGTGGCTGGGCCGTGGTATCTGGAGGCGGCGAAAGTGTGGCGCTAGACCTTACGATAACTCCCGAGCTTCGACGAGCCGGAATAATGCGAGAAATTGTGCGACTGATTCAAGAAGGCCGAAAGAGCGCGGGCTTTGACGTAAGCGATCGGATAAAGGTCCTGTGGAGCGCCGATGGACAGACGCTTGAGGCGATCCAGGAGCACGAAAACGCAATCAAGGAAGAGATTCTCGCCATCGATTTTGCCCGCAGCCAGACCGCTCTAACCGATGGTCTGCGTGACGAAGAAAATGGTTTTGCTTGCACTATCGAACGGGCTTAGAGAGTGGCGACCACTCGCATCAGCATTGAAACAAGGAAGAAGAGAACCAGGAATGATAAATCCAGATATACCCCGCCGATTCGAAGTGGCGGCATTATTCTTCTGAAGAATTTTAAAGGCGGATCAGTGACTGAATAAATGGAGGTGACAAAGATCAACATCACCCCTCGAGGGCGCCATGAGCGCGAGAACTGGCGGACATATTCAAAGATGAGTCGACCGATCAGGGCAAGTAAGTACAGCCAGAGTACGAACTGAATCAAACTTAGAACGAGTGTCATCAGCTCTGGTTAAAAAAACTTGCCTGCGCGGCTGCATTTTTATCCTCTTGGCTCACCTTGATATCAGCCGGCGAGAGCAGGAACACTTTGGCGGTGACCCGTTCAATGCTTCCGTGAAGCCCAAAGACTAGACCTGCGGCAAAATCCACCAGACGCTTGGCATCTGGCTCGTCCATTTCGGTCAGATTCATAATGACCGGAACGCCCTCGCGGTAGTGCTCTCCCAAGGTTCGGGCCTCGTTGTAGTTGCGCGGGTGAAGTGTGACGATCCGATCTGGGCGCTCAACGGGCCGATCCACAACCACCGCACTTAGCGAACGGTCAACCAGCCTCGGAGTGGGGTTGCGATAGACCTCAGTTGGGCGGTCGTCGAAAGCTTCGTCTTGCTCGTCGTACTCATCTCCACCGTCGACCAGGCCGAGATAGACCGCCATCTTGCGCATTGATTTCGCCATAAAATCAGACGTTACTGTAACAAATGACGCGAACCGAGTATTGACGAGCCCAGCCGCAGATGTGTCGCGCCGAACTTGATGGCCGCGCCAAAGTCCCCGCTCATGCCCGCCGACCGCCACTTGGCCCCGGGGTGCTGGCCGAGCAGCAAATTGTGAAGTCGAGCCAATTCGGCAAAGGCTCGTTCTGGACTGGATTTGATCGGAGCCACGGCCATAACCCCGCCAAGCCGAAGTCCTCGTTCAACTATCTCATCGGCCAACCGGATGAGATCAGATGGGTTTACCCCACCTCGATCACCATCGTCCGGGTCTAAATTGATTTGAATCAGAAGGATTGGGGACTGACCGCTTCGTTGAACCTCACTGCTTAGATCCTTAATCAGAGAGGAGCGATCAACAGAATGTATAACGTCAGCGAAGCTGAGGAGCGTCCGCACCTTGTTCCGTTGAAGCTGTCCAACAAAATGCCATGTGATTTTTTCGCTCCTGAGGGCCTCGGCTTCCTGATATTTCCGCTCAGCTTCTTGAACACGGTTTTCGCCAAGATCGAGTAACCCCAATTCGGAAAGGATGACAGCATCACTTGCCGGAAAGTTCTTGGTAATCCCGATAAGTGTTATCTCACTAGGTTGACGTCCACACTCTTCAGCTACCTCAGAAATCTGCTGTCGTACGGCCTTAAGGTTCTTGGCCAGTTCAATTCTCCGAGCATCCATAAGAAGCACTATTCCAGAATAGATCTCATGGCAGATAAATGAAGCCGGCCGTGCGACCGGTTCTTCCCTCGCGCCGGTATGAGTAATGAAGTTCTGATCGCCTAGTGCAGATTGGATCGATCCTTGAAAAGATGCCAAATCGCTCTAACTGCCAAGAGATTCCATCCCTTATGTCTAAGCCAGACGTTCCGAGATCAGTGATTGAACTAGCAGGCGGTGCCGCAACACTTACCTCACGCTGCATCTCAAGCGGCACCTCGTAGCAGTCTCCGCAAATTGCCGGCCCGAGTTCGGCTTGAATGTCGATCGCACCTAAGGATCGCATGGCACTAACCGTATTTTCGACAACCCCATTGGCTAGCCCCCGACGCCCGACGTGAACCGCTGCAATAACTCCAACTGCACTGTCATGCAACATCATTGGCACGCAGTCGGCAGTTAGGACCGCCAGCGCAAGGCGCCTACTAGTAGTAACCAAAGCATCTGCCTCGGGAGTGCCAACCAGATTCGATTCGTCGACGATGGCCACCGAATTGCCGTGAACCTGCTCCATATATACAACAGGGGGCAGATCAAGCAGTTCGCGCACTAACTTTCGGTTCTGTTCGACATTCTTTACGTCGTCGCCGACATGTGTGGCGAGATTGAGTCCATGAGTCGCGCCGTGAGATTCGCCGAAATCGCCGACACTAACTCCACCGGTTCGCGTACTGAAAGCGATTCGCGCAAACGAGCTATTTGAGGAAATCGGGGATATCCAATTCATCACTGCTGATTGCCTCTTCGAACACGATAGATCTACGCGAGGCTTGAAGCGGCGGACCATCAGGGAGAGTCGAGGCGACGTCGACTGGATCGGTAGATGTCTCTTCTGGCGTGGTGTACAGAATTGGCACCTCCATTCGCTTCGGAGCGCCACCGTCAAAGCCAGCAGCAATAACCGTGACTCTAACTTCGTCTCCCAATGCGTCGTCAATCACGGTTCCATAAATAATGTTGGCGTCTTGGTGTGCAACAGAGGCAACCAATTCAGCCGCTTCGCTGATTTCGAATAGTCCTAGATCTGACCCGCCGGCGATCGAGAGCAAGACTCCATAAGCACCGTCAATGGAGGCTTCGAGAAGTGGACTTGCGATGGCGATTTCGGCCGCCTTGACTGCACGACCTTCACCTCGAGCCGAACCGATCCCCATGAGCGCTGAGCCGGCGCCACGCATGACACTCTTCACATCTGCAAAGTCAAGGTTGATCAACCCAGGAGTCGTTATCAGATCGGTGATTCCCTGTACTCCAGAGAGCAGAACTTGATCAGCGCTCTTAAATGCATCAAGCATGCTGATTGAACGATCCGAAATGGAGAGCAATCTGTCATTTGGAATAACAATCAATGTGTCGACCTCGCTGCGCAATTCTTCGACGCCACTGTCAGCTTGAACCGATCGTCGTCGGCCTTCAAAAGTAAATGGTTTAGTGACAACTCCGATGGTCAATGCGCCAAGTTCTCTGGCGATGCGCGCGACCACAGGCGCTCCGCCAGTTCCGGTGCCACCGCCTTCTCCCGCGGTAACAAAAACCATGTCTGCGCCGCGAATCACTTCTTCAATCTCTTCCGTGTGATCTTCAGCGGCTTGCCGACCTACTTCAGGATCAGCGCCGGCTCCCAGACCGCGCGTCAACTCACGTCCAATGTCTAGTTTGACGTCAGCATCGCTCATAAGTAGCGCCTGCGCATCGGTGTTAATCGCGATGAACTCGACTCCCTTGAGTCCCACTTCAATCATTCGATTAACAGCGTTGACTCCGCCTCCGCCGATACCGACAACTTTGATTACGGCTAGGTAGTTCTGCGGTGCGGCCACGGCCTTGCCCTTTCGTTGAAAACCCTTAGCCTCAAGTATAGATTGAGGCTTTTGTCCTATTTCTTACGGTTGTGAAGGTATCGTCGAAAGAGTGGTTGATGACACCTTCACAGTGGCGTGTCGTAAAAAACATTAATAAATTTGACCACTGCCCGCGCAAATCAACTGGTCGTTGGCGCATACGGTGCGCTCACATCAAAAACGTTGACGTGGCCAGCCCCTGCTCCCCCAAGTAGCGTTAACAAAACCTTGCTCTTGACCGCAAGATCTTCGCTGCTTCCCCAGATAACTTTGGCGCCGCCTCGCAAACTTAGTTCGAGTCCATCGGTACCCGAACTATCCAAACGTACGACCCGCCTTTTAATGTCATCTGGCAAATACACAAGCACCGACATTGCCGTCTTTAGACCAATTCGAAAGTTACCGGTAACCGAAATCACCGGTAGATCTGGCGGCATCACCGCGACAGTCGCGTACATCTTGCTCTCGCTGTCGATCAGAGAGAATTGATTACCGATGCTAATAACAGCAATTGGCGCTCGCTCTTTGATAAGTAGCAATATTTTATGTGGCCATTTTCTGACTAGCGAAACACTGCCGACGCGGGGAATCGCTGCCAGTGCCCTCTTCACGCGGCTACCACTGATCCTAGCCATCGGTTCACCAATTTTGATCCCAGACAATTGAATCACCTGATCACTATGAAGGGGAGAATCCACGGCTAACCCCACTACGGAGATCTGCTTCACGGTGAGAAGTGACGACCAACCAAGAGCCCAACCCGACGCCCCAACAACCAGGGCGACAACCGAGAGTGCCATGAAAACTTTCCGACTTCTACGCTTGCGTCTATTCACGAGCTGACCGAAGAGCGTCCAAGATCGCCGGAGCAAGCATCGTCACGTCCCCAGCGCCAAGAGTGAGTATCAAATCGCCAGGTCTGCACCGTCCTGCCATATTTGCCGCAGCATCTGCAAAGGATGGCTCAAATCTGGCTCTTTCTCCTGTTGCATCAATGGCATCTGCGATGGCTCGGCCGCCTACTCCAGGGATCGGATCTTCGCCGGCCGAGTACACCTCTAAAACCGTTATGTCATCAGCGAGCGAAAGTGCCGATGAAAATTCAGTCGAAAAGGCGGCCGTTCGAGAAAATCGATGAGGCTGGAAAATCACGACCACTCGCCCTGCGCCAACCACTTGTCTGGCCGCCTCCACCGTTGCCCGAATCTCCGTGGGGTGATGGGCGTAGTCGTCAATAACCCGAACTCCCCCGACGAAGCCGCGCAAGTCGAATCGCCTTCGCGTACCTGTGTAGGACTCCACCCCCGAAGAGATTTGTTGAAAGGAATATCCAAGATGCAGTCCGACGAGAATTACTGCACTTGCGTTTAGTACGTTGTGAACGCCAGGCACGCTGGTGCGCAACCGACCGATCCATTCTCCGTGCCAATGAAATTCAGCTTTCATTCCTCCGTTATCGCTCTCGAGCGCCACGATCCGAAGATCTGCAGACTCGGCTCTTCCGTAGGTCAGCAATTTGGGCTCATCGGAAGGATCTGTCGAAAAGTCGGCAATTAACCGCTGAACACCAGGGTCGTCGACACAGCAGACAACGACACCTTTTGCAGTATGTGCAAACTCATCAAATGCCCGGTCAAAGCCTTCCGCACTCTTGTAGTAGTCCAGATGGTCCAATTCGATATTTGTGATGATGGCGATTTCTGGACGGTACTTGAGGAAAGAACCATCAGATTCATCGGCCTCAGCGATAAAGAATTCGCCGGAGCCTTGATGAGCGTTTGCCCCGGTCTCGTTTAGGGCACCTCCAATGGCGAAGGAAGGATCAAGACCAAGGCGCTGCATTGCTACGGTCAACATTGAGGTAGTTGTGGTTTTGCCGTGTGTGCCAGCAACTGCGATTCCTCGATATCCGACCATGAGCTGGGCAAGTAGTTCTGCTCGAGTGATGACTGGAATGGCCAATGCGCGAGCCTTGACGAGTTCCGGATTGTTCTGCCTAATTGCCGATGATACGACCACACCTTTGATTGGCCCGAGCGGATTGTTTGTTATGTGAGTGGTCTCATGACCGACGAATGTCGTCGCCCCAAGAGCGCGCAGCGAATCCAGTTCACGAGACTGTTTGGCATCCGATCCGCTCACTTCAACTCCTCGGGCAAGGAGGATGCGAGCCAAGCCGCTCATTCCAACTCCCCCAACTCCAATCAAATGGAGCGGACCGCTGATTAGTTTCATCTGGCTTGTACTCATCTAATTGAGCCCACTCACTGCGTTAGTGACAATCTGGGCTAACTCTGTCGCGGCTCCAACGCGAGCCAACCCCTTACTCGCACTTCTCATTCGTTTGCGTAGATTGTCATCTCGGAGTATTTCGTTCGAACGAATAAACAGAACATCACCGTTGAACAAATCATCTCGAATAATCATCGCGGCGCCCGCCTCGACCAACGCATCTGCATTGAGCGCCTGTTCTCCATTGCCGTGCGACAGTGGCACTAATACTGCAGGCAGCCCGAACGCAATCGCTTCCTGACAAGTGGCCGCCCCACTTCTGGCGATTAAAAGATCGGCGGCCGCGTAGGCAATCTCGATCTTGTCCAAGTATGAAGTTGGAAAATATCCAGATTTGGCTTCTGGTAGTTCATTTCGACCGCCCACTGCATGAAGAATCTGGATTCCGTTGGCTATCAATTCATCCAGGGCCTGCGCGACTGCAGCATTGATTTGCATCGAACCTTGCGAACCGCCAATCACCAGAAGCGTGGGCTTGTCCAATTCAAGGTGCAGAGCGCTCCTCGCCTCAGTTTGGCAAGCGCTTAAATCACCATTTGCCTTCTCCGCCCAGAAGATTATCGACTTTCGCATTGGGAGACCGATCACCACGCCGCCACGCAATCTGGCTCGGGCATCTACCAACGCCACTTTATTGGTCAGAAGCGAACCTAACTTATTGGCAAGCCCGGCTTTAACATTTGCTTCGTGAACCACAATTGGGATTCGTGAGATCCAAGCCGCCAGATACGCGGTGCCCGCTAAATATCCGCCAAAACCAACGACAACGTCGGCACCCGAAAGTGCCCGCTTTGTGACTACCACGGCTCGGATTAAGCGCAATGGCAAGAGTGCCAAGTCCTTCGAAATACGCCTGGGCAAGACAGCCTTGGGAACGGTCAGCAATTCATAGCCGCGCGCCGGAACCAACTGATTCTCAATGCCGGTCTTGGTCGCCAAGAAAACTATGTCGGCGTTCGGGTGAAGCTCGCGAACTTTATCGGCGGTCGCCAACGCCGGTTCTACATGACCGGCCGTACCACCAGCGGCGAATACGATGCGGGTTCGACCACCCAAAGTCGACGGCGGATTAGACACGACGAGCCAATCCAATTAGAAAGCCCATGGCGATTAGCGTTGAGACAAGCGAGGAGCCACCATAGGAAACAAAGGGCAAGGGAACTCCTGCCACCGGCACCAGACCAATCACTGATCCAATATTTACCACGCTCTGGAAAGTGAACCAGGTAGTGATGCCGACCGCACTAACCCGCGCGAACGCATCTCGTGCATTGAGCGCAACCATCATCCCGGCCCACATAATTCCGAGAAAAAGCCCAACCACTAAAAGGGTGCCAATAAGCCCCAATTCTTCCCCAATGACGGCGAAAATGAAATCAGTGTGTGCTTCTGGCCCGAGATTTGACCACTTCTGCCGACTTGCACCAAGACCCACGCCGAACAAACCTCCGCTGGCCATTGCCATCACACCGTGCGCTGGTTGCCATCCCGCCCCCAAGTAGTTCTGCGGCGAGAAAGGATTCAAAGCGGCAACAAATCGACGAACTCTGTTTCCCTTAGTTATGACCAGGGCAGCCACACCTAAGGCCGAGAACAACCCCACGGTGGAGAGCAATCGCCACGAAGCGCCAGCTGCTAGAAGCATGCTGACCAGTATCGCTAGGAGAATTACCGCGGTACCTAAATCTTTCCCGGCCAGCACAAGAAAAAGAACCAGGCCAAACCCTGGTATTAGCGGGAAGATCAACTGCTTAGGCTGATGCAGAATTTTTTCCTTAACCGATATGACGCTGGCGCCCCATATTACCAAGGCAAATTTGGCAAATTCGCTTGGTTGGCCCGTGATCGGCCCGATTGCAATCCAGTTCAAATTGCCGTTGACGGTACGCCCAATACTGGGAATGAAGAGCAGGATCTGGGTAAGTAGAGCAAGGCCGAGTAGTGGCCAAGCCAACACTTTCCAAGTTGTGATAGGAAGTCGTGAAACCAACCAAGCAAGTGGTACGCCGATAGCCACCCAGAGCAACTGTTTGATGACGATCGCGAAGGCCGTACCTGACTGCTCATAGGCTTGAACGCCTGAGGCCGATAGAACCATGATCACACCGAAGGCAGTAAGAATGACAACCGAACCAAGCAGCACGTAATAGGGGGCGAGCGGCCGCCGTAGGAATGCCGTCGACTCCCGACTCACGGATTAGCTCCTTCGTATGCATGAACCGCCTGAATAAAAAGGTCTCCGCGCTCCGCGTAGGAATCAAACTGATCCATCGAGGCACATGCAGGGGCGAGCAAAACGGTATCCCCCGGATTTGCAAGTCCCCCAGCCGTCCTGATGACCTTACTCATCAATAATGCCGCTTGATCCGATTTGCTCAGAGTTGAATCCGACGATTCGACTTCGACCACCGGTACCAGCGGAGCAAATTTCATTAAAGCTTCGCGAATCAATTCGCGATCTCGGCCGATGAGAACAACCCCGCGCAAACGGTTCATATTCTCTTCAATTAAACGATCCATCGAAGCACCTTTGGCTAAACCACCAGCGATCCAAACGACAGATGAGAAGGAACGCAACGAGGCCGAGGCCGCGTGCGGATTAGTAGCTTTTGAATCATCTACGTAGTCGACCTCGTTTATCCGTGCAATTTGTTCAATGCGATGTGCCCCAGATTTAAAATTGGAAAGACCAGAAGTTACCGCTTCCAAGCCAATGCCAACGGAACGAGCCAGTGCTGCAGCAGCGAGGGCATTTGAAACATTGTGTGGTGCAAAGGGCTTGACATCGGCCAAGCTGGCAAGTGGTGCGGCCTCGTCCTCTGGATTATCAACGAAAGCGCGATCTACTAACAAATCTTCGACAACGCCCAATTGTCCTGGCTTAGGAGAATCAAGGGTGAAAGAAATTCGCTCACCCATAAACTCATGCGCCAGGAAGGCCACCGTTGCAGCATCATCTGCGTTGTAAATAGCGATCTCTGAGTGGGTCAATAGCGAAATTTTGGTTCGCGCATACTCTTCGATCGAGCCATGCCAATCCAAGTGATCGTCGGAAATATTTAGAACCGCTGATGCATATGGGGCGAGGCTCGGCGCCCAGAAAATTTCAAACGAGGACAATTCCACTGCCAGGGCTTGATAATTATCCTCGGCCATCACCGCGTCGATGACCGGCAGCCCCACATTGCCACAAGCAACCGCCGAGATGCCACCTGCTTTCAAAATACTTTCCAGCATTTCCACGGTTGTCGTTTTTCCATTTGTGCCAGTGACCGCTAGCCATTTTAGAGGCGGGCGATGGTTCCGTTGTGCTTGGGCCTGGTCCACCAGCCAAGCTAGTTCAACGTCTCCGATCACTTTCACACTTGCTCTAGCAGCAGCCTGAAAAAGTTCGTGATCCGGTCGCCATCCCGGTGAAGTCACGATCAAGTCCGCATCGATTTTTTGCGGAACCGCCTTCAGCCTGTTGACATTGTCTGGAACCTCATTTGAATTCTCATCGATGAGGACTATCTCAGCGCCTAGTCGCCTAAGCGCTTGGATAACAGATTTTCCGGTTCGCCCATACCCGGCCACCCAGACCTGTTTGTCGATCAGCGCGGGTAGAACCCCGTACCAATTCATCATTATCCCGTTACCCAGGCGGCATAAAACAAACCAAGTCCTGAGCCGACACACATACCCGCAATGATCCAGAACCGAATTACGATTGTTACTTCGCCCCAGCCGAGCAATTCGAAATGATGCTGCAGCGGAGCCATGCGTAAAATTCTTCGGCCCCTAGTGAGTTTGAAGAAGCCAACTTGAACTATGACTGAGAGCGAAATAATCAGATACAGGCCGCCTAGGAGAAGTAGGAGAAGTTCTGTCCTACTTGCAATGGCCAGCCCAGCGAGTGCTCCACCCAGAGCCAACGATCCGGTGTCGCCCATAAATATTTTGGCTGGACTTGCATTCCACCAGAGGAAGCCAAAACATGCCCCCATTAAAGACGCAGCAACGATCGCCACATCAAGTGGGTCTCGAACCTCATAGCATTTTGGGCCTGGCGCAACCAGACAGCCTTGTCCGAACTCCCAACTTCCAATGAGCACGAATGCCCCAAAGGTCATCACAGATGCTCCAGTAGCCAGCCCATCGAGACCGTCGGTGAGATTCACGCCATTGCTCTCCGCGGTGACCATCACAAGAACCCAGATCACAACCAGCACAGTGCTAAGTTTTAGTGAAGTGTCGCGCACGATCGATAAATGCGACGAAATCGGCGTAAGCCCGTGGTCGTCTGGAAAATGTTGTCCTAAAATTGCGAACGCAATGGCAACGATGGCTTGGCCAAATATCTTTGACCGCGCCCGCAAACCCATTGAGCGCTGTTTCGAAACCTTCAGCCAGTCATCGAGAAATCCGACAAAACCAAGGCCCGACATTAAGAAAAGGATTAGGATCCCAGAGGCGGTAACCGAGCGAGACATGATCAGCCGTGATCCGAAATATCCGATCAGGGTCGCAAAGATTATTACAACGCCGCCCATAGTCGGAGTGCCACGTTTCGTGTGATGGCTGGTGGGACCATCGTCTCTGATGAATTGGCCATATCCGTGTCTTATGAAGAAGCGAATGGCAAGCGGGGTACCAAAAATAGAAACCATGAACGCCAAAGATGCCGCTAGGAGAAAGCCCTTCATATTGGGTTCTCCACTAATTCAGTGGCAAGACGTTCTAATCCTTCGGCCCTTGATGCCTTTACCAAGACCAGCGCACCTGCCTCCACATGCCGGTTGAAGAAATGGCGCGCCGCCGCTAAATCAGAAACGCTCATAACGTCGGCCACTGCCATTTCCCGGGCTCCATTCGCGATCTCTTCAGAACCGGACCCCACAACCAGTAGATGGTTGATTCCGAGCCGCCCCACTAGCCTGCCGATAAATCGATGTGCTTGCCCGGAGGACGCGCCGAGTTCGTGCATTTGACCCAGAACTGCCCAGCTTGGCCGTCCATCGGCCGCAGCCCATTCGGCCAACAGTTCTACGGCCGCAGCCATGCTCTCCGGGTTCGCGTTATAGGCGTCATTAATTATCGTGACCTTGTCGCGTTCCCGCGCTCTTACCTCCATCCGCCAGCGGCTCTGCGGCAGGGCCGTGGAAAGCGCACTTGCGATTTTTGCCAGATCAAGACCCAGTTCGCGCGCGATCGTCGCAGCCGCGAGGGCATTGGCAACCTGGTGTCGGCCAAAATAATTGAGTTGAATTTCCCGCTGTTTGCCATCCGCAGAGAGCATAAATCTGGCTTTCCCCTCGACCAGCGAAATCTGATCTCCTCTGACATCGGCATCCGAGCCCTCACCAAATATGGCTACCCGATCGCCAGCAATAGCTCGAAGTTTCAGTGTCGCTTGGTCGTAGCCACCTAGAACGGCAACCCCATCGGACTCGAGCGAGGCAATCAGCTCCCCCTTTGTTCTTGCCAGCGCAGCTTCTGACCCGAATTCGCCCACATGTGAAGTGCCGATGTTCAACACCGCTCCCACATTTACCTTGGCAATTTCCGCTAGCGCCTTGATGTCGCCTTCGTGACGAGCGCCCATCTCGGTAATGCAGAAGACGGTATCCGAGGTGCAACGAAGAAGTGTGAGAGGTACTCCAATTTCGTTATTGAGATTACCAGGCGGAGCAATCGTGAGTGCCTCAGCCTTGAGAATTGCAAAGAGCATATCTTTGGTGGTTGTTTTTCCTTGCGAGCCAGTGATACCAATGACTTTTAATTCAGTTAACGAAGTTCGAACGTGCCGAGCCAACGATTGGAGAGCTGGGAGGACGTCCGAAACAAGCACCGAGGGCACACCTACATCGCGGCTGACAAGCGCCGCGACGGCACCATCTCGAATTGCATCCGAAGCGAAATCATGCCCATCGACATGTTCACCAAGAAGAGCCACAAACAGGCCGCCCACCAAAATCTTGCGCGTATCGACGAATGCAGGTGCGTTGACAATCTCTTCGCCCGTCGCATTTAATATCCGGCCATCTACGATCTTTGCAATCTCATTGAGAGTGAGCGGGATCATCGGAAATCGCCTGCGTTGATCCGTCGGTCAATCGCATGCGCAAGTACTTCTCGGTCATCGAATGGCTTTATTTCGTCGAGAATTTCTTGACCATGTTCATGCCCCTTACCGGCAACCAGAATAATGTCCCCAGCCTCGGCTAGATCGACTGCCAACGAGATCGCGACGGCTCGATCGGCTTCAATTCGTACATCGGATCCAGCCACACCGTGAGCTCCTTTGGCCATCTCAGCAATGATCTTGTACGGATCCTCGGAACGTGGATTGTCGCTGGTGAGAAAGGAAATGTCGGAACCCCTTGCCAACGCCGCCCCCATCGCACCACGTTTTCCATGGTCACGATCGCCACCGCAGCCAAGAACCGCAATGAGGCGACCAGTCGTGTGCGGTCGCATCGCGGTCAAGACTCGTTCTACGGCATCGGCGGTGTGGGCGTAATCAACAATGGCCGTGAATGGTTGCCCCCGGTTGACCCGTTCAAGCCGTCCCGGTACGCCCGCGGTCGCAGCCAAGCCGGACAAGGCGGCGGGTAAGTTCACGCCGCTTTGAACGAGCACAATCAGGGCAGCGAGAGCATTAGCAACATTGTGATCACCGATAAGGGGAATTGTGATCGAGATGACTCCTCGATCTGGGGTCTTAACTGAAAAACTTGTGTCTGAGGCGCTTCTGGAGCTCTCGGTAACAGACCAGTCGGCGTCACGGCCCAAGGCGCTGAAAGTCAACTTAGGAATCTTACAATCGCGAGCCAGCGTTTCTCCGTACTCGTCGTCAATATTGATTACCGCTAAGTCCGATAATTTAGAGTTAAACAGAGCGGCTTTTGCCTTGAAGTATTCACTCATGTTTTCGTGAAAATCTAGATGGTCTTGTGAAAGATTGGTAAAAACTGCGATCTTAAATCGAGTTCCATCCACGCGCCCAAGGCTCAGCGCATGACTTGAAACCTCCATGACCACATCACTGCAGCCCCGCTCTGCCATCGTTGCAAATAGCGCCTGTAGATCGGGCGCTTCGGGAGTCGTGCGGACGCTGGGGATCGATGAATCGCCGATTCGAGTCTCCACGGTCCCAATTAGCCCAGTACGGCGATCATCTGAACGCCAGACCGAATCAATCAAATGGGCAGTAGTCGTCTTACCATTTGTGCCAGTTACGCCAACCAGGTTCAAGCGCTCTGACGGGAAGTCATAGAACCAAGCTGATAAAGAACCGAGCACATCGCGCACATTCGGAACCAAAACAACTGGAAAATCGGGATCGCCCATAAGCTCCGACCCACTTTGATCGGTTAAAACCGCTCTGGCACCATTGGCTATTGCGGAGGCGGCAAATAAGGCTCCGTGCGTGCGAAAACCAGAGAGAGCAAGATAGAGATCACCCACCCTGGATCGGCGTGAATCATGAGTAAGTCCAGTCATTTGGATTTCCTCAGTTGGTCGACCGGTCTTTAGGTATTGGGCAATCTCGTCCAGAGATTTCGAATATGACCCTGCCGGCCGAATCACGGCGTCACCGCAGGTGTTGGCTTTGCGGCCAGCGACTGTTTCAGTTGATAGGCATCGAGGGGAATCGGCGACGGCGCCCGACCGGTAGGTGGAATGCTTAAAGACTTCAATGCGAAGGAAATCACTTTCTTAAATATAGGTGCGCCCAGTAGCCCGCCGAAGTGAATTCCCTTTGGGTCTTGGATCGTCACGCTCATTACTAACGCCGGCTTATCTGCAGGTGCGAACCCGATGAAGGATGCAGTGTAGCCGCGGTAGCAACTGCAGGAGCTGTCCACTCGATTGGCCGTCCCGGTTTTGCCTGCCACTCGGTAGCCTGGAATCTCGGCTTCTGGAGCGGTCCCGCCAGAAGAGACGACGCCCTCCATCATGAGCCTCATTGTTTTCGCGGTAGCGGCGCTAATTACCCGCACCCCGGGCTTTGGTGGCACAGCTGTGTAGTGCCCGTCTGAGTCACTTATCCCGGCAATCAAGGTGGGCGGAATGCGAACGCCGTCGTTTGCCACCGTTGCGAATACGCTCGTGGCCTGCAATGAAGTCAATGCGTAACCCTGACCGAAAGCCACGGTCTCGGCAGTGCTCTGCGACCACTGGTCAAGAGCCGGAAACAGACCCGGGGACTCACCCGGCAGACCCACCCCAGTAACCGAACCAATCCCGAATCTTGTCAAATAATCTCTGAGAGTCGCATTCGACATTTTCTCCCCGATTTGGATTGCCCCAACATTGCTTGATCTAGCCAGGATTCCGGCCGTCGTTAGGTGCCACAGCGGATGCCCCATGTCGTCGTGAAAGGTTCTGCCACCACGCTTGATCTTGTATGGAACCCTAAAAATGGTAGTCGGGGTTATAGCCTTTTCCTCGAGTGCGGCCGACAGGGTCATAACTTTTCCGGTGGATCCTGGTTCATAGACTTGATCAACGGCTGGAATTCCGAGCATTGCAATTGGCGTAGTTCCAACGTTATTCGGGTCGTAGCTGGGTGAGGATGCCAGAGCCAGAATTGCACCGGTATTTGGGTCCATGACTATCGCTGTTCCAGATAGCGCGCCACTGGCTTTTACTTGTGCGTCAATTTCGCTCTGCGCTATCCACTCAATATCTCGATCGATGGTAAGGCGGATCGTCTGGCCCTGTTTTGCCGGAACCAATACATCGCTAGAACTCGGTATGGCAGCACCGCCGCCCGAATCGTAAATATAACTACCATCGGTTCCCGCGAGGGTTTTGTCTAGTGCATATTCCAGACCACCGCCACCGTGTCCAGAGGCGTTAACGAAACCCAGAATCGAGGCAGCCAGTGGACCCGATGGGTACTCGCGACGAAATGTCTTTTCGGGGAAAAAGCCAGAGATCCTATTCTCCAAGGATCTGGTGCTGTTCAAGTTACTTATTGCTTGTTGGATTTCGAGCCAAACCTGCGGCGTCACCGCTTTTGCAACATAGACGAATCGTCTTGTACCAGTAAGAGTGGCTTGAAGAGATGCATCTGGAATTCCAAGTATCGGTGCAATTACTTTTGCTGCGGCTGCTGGATCCGTAACCAAGGTTTGATCTGCCGTCACATTTATCGCATCCACGCTGCGGGCAAGAACCACGCCATTTACGTCAGTGATTTCGCCACGCGTGGCAGGAAGGACAGCGCTATTAAGCAACTCTTTAGAAGCACGCGCCGCATATTCGGCGGATTGGAATCCCTGCACTTGTACCAACCGGGCCGCAAATACCGACATGACTACAAGTGAGAGAATAAAGATTCCGCGTATTCGTGGACGCAGATCCCTTGTCATCGAATAGCCAGTGCGCTCTTAGCAGATTTTTCGGGGACGCCAACAACTTTCCCGGTGCTCAGATCCAAGAATACCGGCGTGCCGCCTGGAACCATTCCAAGCGCGGTGGCTTTGCTAGCTAAGGTACCCGGCGAAGATTCAATGTCAGTAAGAGATGTAACCGCCTGTTCTTGTGCCGTCAACGAAGTGACTTGCTCTTGAAGGTTACGCAGCACGAAAGCATCTTGCGCCAGCATAGTATTGATAAGGAGCAGCACCACGGAACCAAGCACCAACATTGAACTAAGAATCGCTGCGAACGCGACTGGCTTTGACTTTCTCGTTGGGATAGATACGAGCTGCGGCAGCAATTTAAGGCTTGGACGTGCCGTTGGTCGCCGCGACGGCTGTGGCCGAGGTTGTGGCTGTGCCCGAGTGACCGGAGCCGGAAGCGCCATCAGGCGGCCAGTCTCTCGATGGCTCTCAGTTTGGCCGATGCGCTACGCGGATTTTCGATAACTTCCGCAGCCGACGGTTCCTCAGCGCCCCTGACTAACTGACGGTACTTAGGTTCGTGGCCTGGCAATTCGACCGGCAAGTCTTGAGGTGAAGAGGATTGCGAACGGGCGACAAATTCGCGTTTAACAATCCGATCTTCAAGTGAATGGTAAGACAGAACCACCATTCGCCCGCCAACAGCAAGGCAATCAAGAGCCGCTGGGATGGCGCGCGCGAGCACATCCATTTCGTCATTTACTTCTATGCGCAGAGCTTGAAAACTCCGTTTTGCCGGATGTCCGCCAACCCGGCGGGTAGCGGCTGGAATGCTCGAGCGAACAACTTCGGCCAAGCGCGCGGTATTGGTAAATGGTTCGATCGATCGCTCTCTTACGATCGCGTTAGCAACTCGCTTAGCAAAGCGCTCTTCGCCATAGACCCAGAGGACGCGAGCCAGTTCGGCGAACGAATAGGTGTTCACGACTTCTGCCGCCGAGATACCTTGGGAATTATCCATCCGCATATCAAGCGGTGCGTCCTGAGAGTAGGCAAAGCCTCGATCCCGGTCGTCGAGTTGCATGGACGAGACGCCAAGATCAAAAAGAATCCCTTGCACTCCTGAGATTCCGGCTTCCTTAAGCACTCGAGGAAGTTGGTCGTAAATAGCATGAGCGACGGTCAGACGATCGGAGAACTCGGCTAATCGCTGCGTTGCGAGTTCTATCGCCGCAAGATCTCGATCAAGACCAATCAAGTGCACCTTTGGCAATGTGCGGAGTATTGCTTCGCTGTGGCCACCAAGGCCCAAGGTCGCATCGACGCAGATCGCATCGTCACTTGCCAGCGCGGGCGCCAGTAGCGCTAGGCAGCGCGACAACATTACGGGTTCATGTTTAGCGCGCATCGACCCCCCTTGCTCAGCAACTGAGAGAGTCACGCCTGCGCTGTCAACCGGCACCGGGGAAGTGGTGTCGCTTAATAGCGCAGGCGGCGACCTCAACGTCAGAAGAGACCTGGGAACACCTCCTCCGAAATGTCAGCAAAGTTCTGTTCTTGGGAGTTCAGGTAGGTGGTCCAGGCCGATCGATCCCAAATTTCGATTCGAGTGTTGGCGCCGATGACTACGCACTCACGCTCGAGCCCCGCGTAGGCGCGAAGTTGCGCCGGAATGGTGATTCGGCCTTGCTTATCTGGAATTTCATCGTGCGCCCCGGCGAACATCACCCGCATGTAATCGCGAGCGCCTTTTGCGGTTACCGGCGCCTGGCGCATGGACTCGGTTAGTTCAGTGAATTCGGCGGTTGGAAAGCCGTAAAGGCAGTGCTCCTGACCCTTGGTAATAACCAAGCCAGCGGCAAGTTCTTCTCGGAATTTAGCCGGAAGTATCAACCGGCCCTTCTCATCGAGAAGGGGTTCATGGGTGCCAAGAAACATCGCCACGCCCCACTTCGCGCCCAGAGCCACCTACCCCAGTGGCTATTTCACGCCACTTTACTCCACTTCCCTCCCCTGTCAACCACTTTTACCCAAAACGCGACCTATCGACCCACCAGGCTCTGTCAGTTGTAAGGGTCATCAGAACTGAGCCTTGGTCAGCCACCCTGAGTCCTAAGTGAGCCTTCGGTCAGAAAGTGAGCCTTACAGAGGATCAACCGCCGCGCATAACGGTGAAGCCAACAAATGAGCCCTTCGATGGTTGCCCGCGACAGATGTGGGATGTGCCAACTGAATTGAGACGCTTTGAGAAAAGTGTCAGTGGAAACTGAATTCCTCAATCACTTGCCCAGTGGCCGCGTTCACTACGACGTTCATCTCTGAGTTGCTGCCCCCACTTAGGCCAATCAGCGGCACGATAATGCCGTCGAATGTGATGACATACGCGGGGACTCCCCGAGCGACATCTTTGGGAAAGCCCTTGGGGCTGGTAGCGATGTATCTGTCGTCAAAGAAATCTCCGAAGGTGACGTGCACGACCGCTTGCTTTGCCTGAGCCTTGCCGATCCGTTCGGTTGCTACGTTGAACGCTTGTTGCGTAGTGATATGAGTGGCCATCGGATGTTTCAATGCGTCGTGCGCTTGCAGGCGAACACCGGCACTACTTTGAGCCTTAGCGGGAAGCGCAACCCAAGCAGGCAAATCATTCAACTGCGCCGATCGATGCGTCGCGTTCACCCACACTCCTGTGGCAACGAGCAAACCACATGTCGAAATGATGATTACGCCGAACTTGATCCTCTTGGACATCTGATCCCTTCCTACGAGACTCTTACTTAACCGACGACCTCTCTCTGACCAGGGCTACCTGGCGATTGTCGGGTCTAGTTTCCGCAACTCAGAGTTTGCGGCCTTGCTCAAGAACCAACCTCCAGAAGCATTGGTGGAACTTACAAAGTGGCAACCCGACGTTTTGATAATGACCGTTGTGGTCTTATTCACCTTGATGAATAAGAGCGCATCCTGGCTACCGGAGTCGAACGGACAGGAGTAAACCGCGCCCCCTGGAACGAGTTTCGCCTGGTTGAGCAGTGTCGCAAGGACAGAAGGGTTCTGCACGGTAGCGAAGCGAATGAGCGTTCCGAACTTGACCTTCTCGTTCAAACCCGCGTACTTACAAAACAATGCTTGTTCGGGCGAGCTCGGTGCAAGTTGGCCTAACCGAGATCCGGAGTGAATCTCGGTCAGGGAAATGGGGCACACGAGCGGAGTCGGGCTGGGCAGTCGAAACTACCGACCCGGTCGCCTCTGCACATCCAGTCAGCGATAGTTACATCGCCAGCAGCGCAAATAGCGCAACTTGTGGCTTCATTGAGATTCCTCCATGTCTGCTCCCTTCGAATCGACCAGCCTGGTAGCCCTCCCTAATCCCTAGGTGCCTCAGTAGCAGTACTGACCTATCGCGACTTTAAGCGTCTTGCCAGCCCCGAGGTAGATGAACTTCTTCCAACCACCTGCTCCCGTTGAACTAAGGACGTAGATGCCTTGGGCTGCTCGGAGCGCGTATGTGGGGTTTGCCTGCTTAAGTGCATGAGTCACTTGTTGGCTGGCTATGACTTTGCCGTTTCTCGTGAGGGTGACAAGGCCTTTCCAGGTCGATTTGGATGAAAATAGTGTGCCGGTGCAAGGAATAACGGTTCCCGTGACGGTCGCCGGACTCGTTGGTGATCCTGATTGAAAGTTCGTCTGCTGATAGCCACCGATAATCTTGAATTTAGAGACCGAACTCTTGTTGATGCACTGAGGTATGAGGGCGCCAGCGGGAGGCACATCGAAAGGAGCCACGAGCGAACCCTTGCCGCCCGGCAACGTGATCCTAATGTTCAACGAACTTGGCCCAATTTGGCACCAGTTGGCCCAGTTCGTGATCAACTCGGCGTAACTTGTGGGCGACAAGATCGCGGACGTAATCGCCTCTGATGGCGGGCTGTACGTGATGGGAGTGAGCGCGAGTCCGGAAGCCTTCACCAGTCGCAAACGTGGCGCACCCGACAATCTGCAGGGCTTTGCGCTGACGTTAACGAATACAAGATCGCCTGCAGCAGTTGTGGCCTCGCCCTGACGGCCTCCTAAGACGTTTAACTGGGATGACGAGCACAACGGAATCGTTGACGCAACCGCCGCGACTACCGGTCCGATTGTCTTCGCACATCCAGCCAGCAGTAGAGAGATCACTGCCAACGAAATTGGTATTCGAGTTCTCACTATCTGGGGAACGCTTCTGCGAAAACTTTTTCGAGTTCAGGTGTGACTTCGCCACTGAAGCCGCAACCGTTGACAGTGCCATTGGTAGCGGTCAATAAGTAACGCTTTCCTTGGACGAATCTGATGCCGTCTTCGACACCAGTCCAGGTCGTCGGCGTAAGTGCATGGGTTATCAACGCGGTAAGTGTCACGACATTAGCGATCCCGCCCTTGTACCAGTGGTCGACGTTCAGGGTGACCGTCATATCGCTAGGTGTCGGGATAGTGCTATCGCTGACCGCGGTTACCGTCCCCGCAAAGGCAATTGGCATCTCCCGCAATAAGGAAACGTTGAACACCGCGCACGACGCCACAGTGCCATAAACCGAAGCAGACAGCCCGGAACCCGCTGTAGAACGACTTGTGCCTGCTGACCCATTTCCCTGAATTTTGAGCGCCAGCGTTGTCTTGGCCTTCAATGAAGTGGTTGGGCCGCCTGATGTTACGCCGAGTGCGACGATGCCGAGTGCGATAACTGCCGCTGCCGCTGCGGTCACGATAGCTAATTTGCTTCGACCCTCGTTGTCGCTTGGGGTCTTGTCGTGAATATCCGTCGTCATTACACGCTCCAAAATGCTTTGAGCCTTAAGGCTCGTGTATGGGTCGACAGGGACCGAGGAAGGAAGTGGATCCATCGCAGATAGCCGGGCACGTAGTTCGTCGTCGCTAATCATTGAACCTCCTCCTTGTCCTGTTCTTCCATTGAATGTCCTGCTGGTCCACTTTCATTTCGTCGCAAGAATTCGGTTTTGAGTTTCTTCATCGCGCGATGAAGGCGAATGCTCGCAGCATTGGGGGTGATGCCCAGCACTACGGCTATCTCACGTGGGGCGAGATATTCCCAAGCCCACAGTCGCAGCACTTCCCGGTCACCTTCGGGTAGTCGGCTCAGCGCTTCGAGCATCACCGGATCGGCGCTCGGCGTCGCTGGTTCGCGTTCATTTCCGAGGCGTCGAATAAGTTTGAGATGCCGGTCAGTACCCCGCCGCTTGTTGGCCAAACAGCCGCGAGCAACGCCGTAACACCATGCCAACGCGGCCTCTGCCGGTATGTCATCGACCCGTCGCCACATCACAAGTAGCACATCGCCAAGGACTTCATCTGCACTGGCTGAGTCAATGCGCCGGCAGAGGTATCGCTGAAGAGGTTGGTACACCTCAGTAATAAGCGCTTCAAAACGCTGCCGGTCTACGGGCGGACGGTTCACAATCACAGTCTGTCCTACAGTGTTCGAATCCTTTCGTCAGAGCGTCAGTTCTGCTGATCCCCTAGCGGCCAGACCTACCCCGCCAAGGCTGGGTCAAGTTTCTGCAACTCGGATGCTGCTGCCTTGCTCAAGAACCAGCGTCCAGAGGCATTGGTGGAACTCACAAAGGGGCAGCCTGACGTTTGGATAATGACCGTCGTGGTCTCCTTTGCCTTGACGAAAACGAGAGCGTCCCGGCTACCGGAGTCGGACGGGCAGGGGTAAACCGCGCCCACTGGAACGGGTTTCGACTGGTTCAGCAGTGCCGCAAGAGCAGAAGGGTTCTGCACAACAGTGAAGCGAATAAGCGTTCCGTACTTGATTTTCTCGTTCAAACCCGCGTACTTACAGAACAGCGCGCTATCGGGGGCGTTCGGAGCAGGTCGGCCTAATCGAGACCCGGAATGAACATCGGTCAGGGAGCTAGGACACGCGAGCGGAGCCGGCTGGGCGGTCGAAACTACCGACTCGGTCGCCGTTGCGCATCCAGTCAGCAGCAAGAACATGGGCAGCAATGCGAGCAACGCAAGTCGCGACTTCGTCAAGTGGTCTCGGTCCGAAAGAGTTCGCGCCATACTCATCTCCAACTATTGAAAAGTCTTCGAGCCGAAGTCAAATGTCGTTACTGTCCCAATGGGATTTCGAAGAGTCATCAGATTTCCGCTGACAGACACGATGCTCAATTCGCCAGGCAGTTTGGAAAGCCGGTCACCGGCGTAGATGGCAAGCCACTCACCATTCACTGGCCCGTTCCATTCATTAACAACTGCATAGGGAGGGGCTGGGAATGGGCCAGAACGCTGGTCAGTAATCCCCACAACACGTGCGGTTGGAGCCTCGCTTTGAGTGGGTGGACCAAGTTTGGACTTGTCGGCTCGGGTTGCCTTTTGACGCGCCAGACTCTCCTGATCAACAATCTTCTGCTTGGCTGGCGGTAAAACCTGAACACCGCCTACGTTAGATGCCCCGACCGTTTCGGCAATGACCGCACCTCCCCCGACGACTCCAGCAACTATGGCAAGTGCGAGAATACGACGCCTCATGACACCTCTCTCGTGGCTCGCAGAGATCCCGTCAGACTATCTGAGTTGAACTTCGTCACCTGAAATTGTTCCTGTGGGTTCAGAGGGAAATTCCGGCTGTTCGTAAAACGCAACCGCGATTGAGTTGAGGCTTCAGCGCATTCCGGTATCACAGGCGATGACCAACTCGCCGGCGGTCGGCACGGCAATCGAACTAGGAGCGCAACTCATCGCGCCTACCGCAGTTGCCGCAATGCTCCAGGTTCCGTTTCGAAGCAGGACGGCGAATCCCCTATCCGCCAGCGCTTTGGCCGTAACAGACTCTTGCGAGTTGGACGTAAATGACACAATTCCAGCCGCTGATCTATTCGTGCAGTTCTGGCCGGGCTGCTCAGGTCCGGGACACGTGGGCGAGACTTCAATGCGACCTTGAACGGTGGCGTAGGCGGGAAATGTGAAGAGCGCCTGGGCCGTTTCCCAGCGGGCAATTTGGCAGCCATCGGTCCGGCTAAATGTCGTATTGATCTTGTCACCTCTGACGTTGCCGACAACTCGTGCGGTCTCAGGTCCGCCATAGATCTGAGTACAGGCGGTGCCATTCGGAACCGGCGCAAACAGGCGGGTTCCTTGCTTCGTGATGGCCGAGCAGACGTTTTTCTTGTTGGGATGCGTGCCAGAAAGCGAAGATGCATGGCACGAGACAGTAAAAACTGCCTGATCGCCTGGGCTCGGAAGATAGAAAACCGTCAGATTGCTCGCGAGGCTGGAATCTCCCTGGAAAACAGAGAGGTGACCACTGAACAACGCCAGAGCCACGAAGAGCGCTGCAATAGATCCGAACGCCGCTGCGATAATTTTCCAACCAAAGGCGCCCGTCGCCATCGAGGGAGGGCGAGGAGACGAATTACTGCTCTTCGCGATTGTCCCAGCGTTCTTCGAGGCGCGAAATAAAGGTGGAGCGAGCGCTTGGATGGTTGCGGCTGGCCAGCTTTGGCGCCGAAGTTCGGCTGATCACCAGATAGATGCCGGCTAGGGCTAGTGAAAACCCGATCACGCCCACAAACGTCAGTTTCGCAATTAGGCCGCCAAGAAGGGTCACGATCCCAAGAACCACCAGAATGACGGCTAACAAGGTTCGGGAGCGAACCGGCTTTTTTGGTCCAGAACCAGTGAGGGTCGAGACCAACTTTGGATCTTCAGCGCTGAGGGCGAGTTCCATCTGCTCCAGAACTCTCTGTTCATGCTCTGAAAGTGGCATCGCAACCTCCGTTTCCAAACTCATTTATCGATCTAATCGGCAATACTGCTAAGAATACGCGTAAAAAATAGCCGCGCACGACGATTCCAAATCTCACTCCCCTGGCTTAACCAGGCGAGCCGGGCGTAGCGCCCCACGCCCGAATCTAGCGCTCGCCTTATCAACCGCGTCTTCAGCCTCTGACCAGCCATGATCTGGCGCCCCGAGAATTAACTGGGTAGTTGCCTCGTCTTTGGACAGAAGGCCTTCTACTCGCACGCCGACTAGCCGAATGCGAGCTCGATCCAAATTGAGCCCGCTATAGAGGGATTTAGCATTCGCATAGATTTCTAAGGTTCCATTCGTCGCTTCGCCGAGCGTTCGGGACCTAGTCAATTGCGTGAAGTCGGCAAATTTCACCTTGATCGAAATTGTTCGTCCCTTCAAGTCTCGAAGACGCAATCTATGAGCAACACGTTCCGACAACCGCAAGATCTCACGGAGTATCAACTCCGGATCATCTACATCTCGGGCAAAAGTCTCCTCGCTTCCGATACTTTTTTCCGCCTCATTTGGCACAATTTCGCGATCGTCGCGGCCCCAAGATAGTTCGAATAAATGTCGGCCCTGTGCTTTGCCAAGAGCTCGTTCTAAGGTCTCGACGGGCGTATGCGCGATATCTGAAACGGTATGCAGTCCGAGACGTTTTAAAATTTCCTCGGTCTTGGCACCGACTCCCCAAAGAACGCTGACCGGTAACGGGTGCAAGAAAGCGATAGTTCCGAGTTTCGGAACTACTAGCATTCCGTCGGGCTTGCAGTGGCCAGAAGCAAGTTTCGCCACAAACTTTGTGGTAGCTATCCCAACCGAACAAGTTATTTGTTGTTCGTCCGCCACTCGATCGCGAATCCTGGTCGCAATTTCGACTGGGGATCCGAGCAACTTCCGGGAGCCCTCTACATCAAGAAAAGCCTCGTCGAGAGAGAGCGGTTCGACCAACGGAGTGAAGGAACCGAATATTGCCATCACGGCATCTGACACTTCCGAATAGCGTTCGTGTTCCGGTTCCAGAAAGACCGCTTTCGGAGCTAGCCTCCTTGCTGCCGACACCGGCATCGCAGCATGAATGCCAAGGGCGCGAGCCTCATAAGTCGCCGAGAGAACAACAGATCTGGGACCTGCTCCGACGATCACTGGTTTGCCCTTTAACTCCGGGCGCCCAATCATGGAGACAGAGGCGTAAAAGGCATCCATATCTACATGCAGGATCGTTGGTTCCTCGCGCACTCGCCTCACCTCCCACTGCTTCCCAGGCTTGCATGCCACAACTTACGTGGTGGACCGGCAACCTCTCCACCGGCCGGCTTGATGTCGGCATATGGAGATTGCTTAAAGCCACTGACGTGAACCAGTTTTCGCCGCGGTGCCGCAAATTCGACGTCCGCTGCCCAGTCCATTGCCTCCCATACGGCTTCGATTCCGCTAGATCTCCACAAGCGATAAAACCCAGTGAGTTCCCAACATCCGGTTGCGCGCAGCGAAATGCCTCGATCCCCAGTTCTGCGTATTTCGCCTTCAACCAACAGAAGCCACGAATGGAAGACAGTTGCAGCATAAGGACCCTGTGCATCGTCAAAGAACGTGGCATCGACGCATCCAGTTGAATCATCCAAGGTTAGGAAGATGACCCTGCGTCCTGATCGAACAGGAGGCGTTTGCGAAGCTACTTTTACACCAGCGGTTAAAACCTTGCTCCGTGATTTTCGACCCATCAAATCGCGCGATTTTACGACCCCAAGTGCGTTGAGGAAATCCCCATAAAAATCCATTACGTGACAACTTACGTCTAGTCCAAGTACCTCAAGTTCGCTTCTGACTCGCTCCGCCTGGTTCATCTCCGGCAGGCCACTTGAAACCAATTTGGGTGTAGAAAGATCCAGAAGTAGTTGGCCGCCACCCAACTGGGCCCACTGATCAAGATCAGCCAAATGCAGAAGGAGATCCCGCCTCGTGATCTGGCTTGACCGCATTAGCGAACTCTGGTCGACCGATATCTGATGCAGCGAATCAAATGCACCTACCAGAATCAATCGCTCAACTATCGGCCGTGATACTCCAGCTCGAGCCACAAAGTCGGCAAGGTCGCCAAAAGGCCGAGCACCCAAAATTCTTGATACTTCACTCGTTGCAATTCCATCTACATCGCTAAGCGATATCCGGATCCCATACCTATCCGAATCAATTCTTTCGACTGAGTAGCTGGCAAGCGATTCATTAACTGTAATTGGAAGGATTTCAACCCCTAGTTGCCTGGCCTCATCAAGAATTAGCCGCTTTGGGTACATACCCGGATCGTGAGTTAGTAGGCCCGCGATAAATGCGGCTGGGTAGTGAGTTTTGAGCCAGGCGGATTGGTAAGTGGGCAGCGCGAATGCGGCCGCATGGGCCTTACAGAAACCGAACGAACCAAAAGAGTGGAGAACCTGCCAGATCTGCTCCACTACTTTGAGTGAGTATCCGCGTTCAAGTGCACGCGGATAGAACCAGGCGCGGATTCGATCAATCTCCCCTCGGTTGCCCAATGCGCGGCGGCATTCATCGGCTTCGGCAAGGCTGACTCCTGCGATTATTGAAATTAACTGCATTACCTGCTCGTGGAAGACGACAACGCCTTCAGTCTCCGCCAGAACATCAGCCAAATCCTGATGGATTAGTTGCGGTTCGCTCCAACCATGCCTGGCTCTAAGAAATGGCATGATCATGTCGCTCTTAACTGGCCCCGGCCTAAAAAGGGAAATATCGATCATCAGGTCGTTGAAATTTCTGGGACCGAATTTCCCAACTAACTCACGCTGTCCGGGGCTTTCCACCTGAAAAATTCCCAGCGTACGTGTCGATCTGATCAGTTCAAAGGTGGATTCATCTTCAAGATCAATCGAGTCAAGTTCGATTTCCTTCTGATCTGTGCGCTTAATTTCAGTTAATGCATAAGCCATCGCAGATTGCATACGGACGCCGAGAATGTCCAACTTCAATAAGCCCATATCTTCGACGTCATCTTTATCGAATTGAGCCATCGGATAGCCCTGTGCGCTTACCTCAGTAGGAACCCGATCCAACAAAGTGGCGTCCGATAAAACAACAGCGCATGGATGAAGTGCTAGGTGCCTAGGCAGGCCGTCGAGTCTTTCTGCTAGCGATAAAAGCAGCTGAATTCCGTTGGCGGAAGCAATGCTGGAATTGCGTAATTCTGGAAGTTCTCGCAGCGACTTGTTGAGGTCACGCGCCCTGATGTGCGGGAATGATTTCGCGATTAAACCTACCTCTCCTGGCGGCATACCCAGGGCAGCTCCGGTATCTCGAATAGCGTGCCTTGCTCGATAGGTATCTACCATTGATACCGCAGTACACCTGGCATTTCCGGTCGGCCAGGAGCCTGGTGGTGCGTAGCGAGCAAAGACTTGGTCGTATATTTCCAACCGCCTGGCAGATTCGACATCGATATCGATATCGGGAAGCGCCCCTCTTAATGGTGAACAGAATCTCTCCATTAGTAGCCCGTGAGCTAACGGATCCACTCCTGAAATACCAAGCACGTGACAGATAAAACTCCCCGCTCCACTTCCTCTAGCGGCAACTCGAATTCCACGTTCCCGGGCCATATCTGTGATGTCGGCAACGGTAAGAAAATAGGAGGCATAACCAAGAGTTCCAACTACCTCAAGTTCGTCCGCCAGTCGTTTCCGCCCTGATTCCAAACGGGCGCTACTGACTCCGTTGTACCGCCAATTAAGTCCAGCTTCGCACCGCTGAAGTAACAATTGGGACATCTGTGAAATAGAATCCGCACCAACCACTTCCGGCTCAGGTAGATGTATCTGACCAAGACCGAGCACTTGAGTTGGATCCAACAACAACTCTTCACCGAGGCTACGAGTATCCGCAAGTAAATTGCTTCCGTCGCGTTCGCCTGCCGCCATTGAGATTTCATCTGCAACAGTCCGCATTTCCATGCCACTTTTTAAGAACCCTTCCGCGGTTCGCCGATCGACATGACGTTCATCTAATGGAACTAGACGTCTGATGGCATCAAGCAGATCAGCGACCGGAGCGTCTTCCCGGCGCAGCATCCGCACCGAGTTGCTTACAACTGCCTTAGTGCCGTGTTCTTTTGCAAAGCGGAGCAAGCGAGCCGCCATGGCAGTTGTTAAAAGATTCCCGTTAGTTGGGCCTTGATGCGAAACTGCTGCGATTGCGATCGAATTCTTTGTGAATATCTCTTGCCACTCCTGCAAAATTTGCTCGGCTTGATCGGGTCGTCTATGTGACAGCGCGATGCCGATTTCGGAATATGGGCCATGCAACGCAACCAAACCGTTGGAAAAGCGGGAAATCAATTCCAAATCGACTACTGGCTTACCTCGCTCACCATTGTCAAACGCTCGGGCATTTGCTGAGCTGACTAAGCGAACTAAGGATTTCCAGCCTTCGCTCCCCCGAGCCAAAAGGGTGACTCGCGGCAGGCGCTGATCGACTTGCACTCCGCCATGAGCCGGTGTTTTTGGTCTTGGTAATTGATCATTTCGAATCGCCAAATCGCAGCCAAGAATCGGGGAAATGCCGTTTCGTTTGCAGAGCTGAGCGAATCTAATTGCGCCAGCTAGCCCATCGCGATCGGTAAGAGCAAGGCCGGTGAACTTCATTTCCGCTGCCCGTTCAACAAGAGAATTGACGGTTGCAGTGCCATAGCGGAATGAATAACCGCTTGCCACCTGGAGATGGATAAATGAATCGCTGGACACTGTTTATCTCTATTAGTTTCTGTTGATCTCTAACCGGCCCGGCGAACTATTCGCCAACTGTCCGATAAGTCATCGCGCTCTAGGTCAAAAACGCCAAGCGCTCCCTCAGGGGCGGCTTCCACTCGCCATGAAGAGCGAGCGTGATCATCTGGGCGGTACTGCCCGTCATTTGCTCGGTGCCACCAACCGCCGGCTTCGCACCAACGTGAAAGAACTGCGTGGATCCGATATCTGCGACCCTGCCAGATGAATTCGATCGGCTCACCGCCCAGAGCAGAGACCTCTACCTCAGTTGGGCGCCCGGCCATTTGGTTCTCCTTGAGATTTAGGTGTGCTCGGCTGGGCTTTCCCTCCCAGGTCGAACACACCGTCCGACCTAGGTCGCCGTGGGGTGGCGACCTAGGAACTGACAGGTACTAGGCGCACCCAAGTTGATCGCTCTTGGGTACTGAGGTCACAGCCGACCTCCGGACGGATCGGAGTAGAAAGTGCAGCAGTGAACCTCAGTGAACCTAAATGAGTGGACCTCATTTTCGAACAACTGTTCGAATAAACCAACCGTAAGGGCAAGGGGTGACATTGCGCAACACCCCAGTTCGGGCGAGGTCTAGGAAGTCAGGAAATCCAGAAGGCGGCCATGAATATGAGGACCGCCAGCAACGGTCATCTCGCGATTGGCCTCACCACCGGTCAAGTTGCTGACTACCCCGCCGGCCTCCCGCACGATCAACTCGCCAGCGGCAATATCCCAAGGGTGGAGTCCGCGCTCGAAGTAACCGTCCAGTGAGCCGCAAGCGACATAACAAAGATCTACCGCAGCAGCACCACCGCGTCTAATGTCTCGAATTTTCGGGATCAATTTCTGGACAACCGCTCCCTGCGTCGAACGCTCCTGCGCAGAGTAACTAAACCCCGTTGAAATCAATGAACTCTCAAACTGCACCGGGTCATTACAGAAAATAACTGCCCCATTCAACCAGGCCCCCATACCGCGACCAGCGCTCCAAGTCCGTTTAATTGATGGCGCATATACACATCCGGCCACCGTAACGCCTTCAAATTTCGCAGCTACGCTTACCGCCCAACCAGGTAGATCGTACAAATAGTTAACCGTGCCATCTAACGGATCCACTACCCAGACCACACCGCTTGTCCCTGCACTCGACGCGCCCTCTTCACCAAGAATTCCATCATCTGGCCTGGCCCCAAGTAAGAAATTTTCCAATAAGCGCTCTGCGTTCTTATCCATGATGGTGACTACGTCGGTCGGAGAACTTTTACTTGCTACTTCAAGATCAGTTGGACGATTCATAAGCATTGAACCCGCCCGCGTGGCCGCCTCGATGGCTAGATCATGCAACTGAGAAACCACTGACAACTTCACAGCCCCATTCAACACTAAAGAACTCGTCCAGGTAGCGTGACCCTATGCACCGCATTCTTTCCCCATACCAACAGCTGTTTACGACTCCTGGCGCTCTTGCCTTCTCTATGTCCGGGTTCATCAGTAGAATGCCGATGGCGATCTCGCCGCTGGCCATTGTGTTGCTGGCATATAGTCGAACACATTCCTACGGTATTTCCGGTGCCGTTACCGCCACCTATGCAATCACTGCAGCATTTTCAGGTCCGCGCTGGGCTCGATTGGCCGATCGAAAAGGACAATATTTTGCGATAACTCGTGGACTGCCCATGCACGTGGTTGGTCTGCTCTTGATCGTCATCCTTATTTCCACGGGGACTCCTCGCTACACCTGGTTTCTCGCTGCGATTGTCGCAGCGTTGTTCTGGGTTCAAACGGGATCGCTCGTGAGGCGCAGATGGCACCATGTTCTAAGCGACCGACGCCAACTTGTGCACTCCGCTTGGTCGTTTGAATCTTTGCTCGACGAAATCGTTTATATAGTCGGACCAGTACTCGCAACGCTGCTCTGCACGCAAGTCGCCCCCTCAGCCGGATTGCTCGCATCTATCGCATTTGTGAGCTGTGGTGCACTTCTACTCGCGAGTCAAAGCGCCACTGAACCCCCCGTCAATACGGCGGAGGAACAGGCCAGCCGCACTCGGGTGATGCGAATACCGATTGTTAACTCGATAACAGTTGTCTATTTCCTCATGGGTGGATTCTTTGGAGCCGTTGAAATCATCACGGTGGCCTTCTGTACCGAGAGAGGCCACCGCGCACTCTCTGGGGCGATGCTGGCAATCTGGGCTTTCGCAAGCGCACTAGCTGCCGTAGCAAATGGCGCGGTCAGTCTTCGAACTCCCCACGCCAAACGATTCATCCTGTTCTTAACTGGCTTGACCGTGCTTAGCATCGGATTCATCTTTGCCTCAACGCTTTTAGAATTGGCGGCAGTGCTCTTTATCACCGGATTTGCAATCGCACCGATCCTGATCGCGGGTCTGACTGTTGTTGAAAATGAGGTCCCCGACAGTCAGATAACCGAGGGCATCGCCTTAGCCACGATGGGCTTTCCAATTGGCAGCGCCGTTGCCGCCTCCGTTAGCGGTCGGGTTCTAGATCTAACCTCGGCTCATCAGGCCTTCATCGTCGCTTGGCTGTTCATTGCCCTGGCCCTGGCCTCTATCGCGCCGCGCTATCGGACCTGGCGCCGACTCCTGGCCGGGAGTTAGGCCCGTATAACCAACTTTTGCCCTTAGGTGTGGCAAAGTGAGCGAATGGAGTTCGAACGAAATCAGCATGAGGAGCCGCTTCACCTTGTCGGACGGAGCAAAGACGGAGAATCTCTCCACCTCGAAGATTCAGATGGCGAGCGCTATCTCTTGCAAATCGACGAGAAGCTGAAGAACACGGTGAATGCCCCCGTTCTAATGTTGACTCGCTTTGATGATGAGCCGCAAGGGCCACCGACTCCGCGTGAGATACAGACTCTCCTGCGCGCAGGCCACTCCGTTGCGGCAATTTCAAAGATGCGCGAGATCGAAATCGAAAAGGTGGAGCGCTTTGCCGGGCCGGTACTTCGGGAGCGCTCCCATATGGCACTTCAAGCTCTAAACACGCTAGTGCGAAGAGATCGGAGTTCCGAAGGTCGTTCGCTCAAGACTCTTGTTATCGATCGCCTGGGCCAGGGCGGCGTGGATGAAGAGAGCCTGGAGTGGGACTCTTGGCGACGGGAGGACGGAAGTTGGACAGTGGCACTGCGCTACCCAACTCGCGACGGCGAAGGTGCAGCGCACTGGATTTTGGATCCCACTAGACGGATCCTGACTGCCGACGATGAAGGCGCACGCTGGCTAACGGGCGATGAGCGGGTTCCTCAAGAGAAAGTTGCAGATCGAATCGAGGCTAAAGACGCTCCACGACTTCAAGCGATCCGGAGCACCGATGGTGTCGATGCCAAAGCTACCCGAGACGGTGTTACCAAACGGGCCGCTGTTCCATCTTGGGACGACATCATGTTCGGGGTAAAGCGTGACGATTAAACGTGCACATAGAGCGGGACTATCCGCTCGGCTTCACTAAGCCCACCGTGGTGCCCCACGATGGCAGACTCTTTCGCCGACCTTGACGGATCGATGAGCACTAGGGCCTCCAGCCCAATCGCTACTACATCGCCAATTCGATCGCATGCGGCTGCCGAGACCAAACTTCCAAAAAGACCCGCCTGAATTGCTTCGTCCTTTAAAAAGATTTTTGCTTTCGCACCTAGCGTCGCTCGCCATCTGTCGCAAACGTCGGCAGCTGCGCCTTCGGCAACATAAATATGTCGTGCCCTCGGCTCCCCGCCCACCAAAGCTACGTCTTGCATGAGGTCATTATCAATTCCAAGAACGATCCACTCATTGGCGTTGAGCATCCCATGATCGCCCGTGATCCACAGTCTTGAACCAGGAGGCAGACCCTCACTCAAACGTCCGGCAACATCATCGACGATAGATAGAGCCGCAATCCATTGTTCGGACCCAACTCCAAACCTATGCCCGGCTACATCAAGGTCATTCAAGTAAACATAGGCAAATGAATTTTCGTATTTGAGCGCCCGTGCTGCTCCGTTAACTTGCGCAGAAAATGATTCAGTCCCAACATATTTTGCGCCCCTCAGTGCCGCCTCGGTGAGCCCGGATCGAGCAAATTTGGTCGCCGCGATGTTATAGACGCTCATCCCGCTCTCTTTGGCCCGCTCGAAAAGTGTGGGCGCCGATTGCCACACCACTGGATCAACTCTGGAATCCCACTTAAGCGCATTAAGTAATCGACCAGGTGTTCCAGAGTGCGGAACGCGCACCGTGTAGCCCAACATGCCGTGTGCACCTGATAGAAGTCCGGTACCTAACGAGGCGAGGCTGGTGGCCGTGGTGGAGGGAAAGCTGGTAACCAACTCCCGCTCCCGAGACATACTGCTGATGTTCGGCGCGAAATCCGCAAATTGAGCGAGCTGCCGCGCCCCTAAGCCATCAATCAAGAGCAAGCATTCTCGTTGTGACGGATTTTCGGCTACTTGTAATTTGTTATCTAGCCCCGGCACGTTTAACGAAGCAAAAAGAGATCGCGTGAAATCCGCGATCGTTGCTTCAGTCATATCAACGGCTGGTGGCAGCCGAAAACGCGTCCACAAAGACAAGGAGGCGAGTCACCGCGTCCCTACCTTCAGCCGCAGCAGCAACCCGTATTTGCAGATCGTCGCTGGAAACCACACCTGCGTAACCATGATCAGCCTCACAATTTGGATCGTCGCAGCCTGCCGGATCCAGTTCAATGCGGGACACACCGCCCCAGCCAATCGTTAACAAGACCTCATCCACTGTGCCTGTCGACGCATCAGAGATGGTGCGTGAAACAACCACGGAATTGATTTGCTGTAAAGGAACCGCCTCCGTCGTGGCAGTTACCCGCACCGTGGGTGCGCCATCGTGTTCATCAGCATGGGCGACGACAAATCGAGTCCGCGTCAAAGCTAGAACAGTGACGTGTCTACGTACTTCTTGGGAGTCAAAGGTGGTTTCTTGATGCACTACGTAGGCTAGACAATTCTCGTGCCCCAGGGCCGAAGCCAGCGCATCCGCAACTAGTCCGGGATGGTATCCCGTCGATTCAATTGCCTGGCGTAATTCCAGATCATCTTGAAGTTTGCTTATGCTCATGACTCCATCTTGGCATCTTGAGGCAAGACTTTGCGCAACGAGAGGGCGAGAAACGACGCGGCAAGGCACCCAGCCATGGTCAACCCGAGCCAGAGCCGGTCCTGGCGAGCCCCGAGCAGAGTCCCAGCCATGCTCGGTCCCAGAACCAACCCCATCTGCCAAGCCGCTCCGGAGGCGGCGTTATACCTGCCGCGCAGATGAACCGGAGCCAGGCTATTTACCAGCGCCGGTAGAACTGGTGACCAGAGCATCTCCCCAGCCGCGAATACAACTTGGGCTGCGACCAGAAAGATGACTGCCCTGGTCAGGCCACTCATGCCAACCGCTCCCCACGAAGCCGCCCAGAGTCCAGCAGCCACCGCCAGCGCAGAACTACGACGGATCGATTTAACGCGCTTGAGAACCCACATTTGAAGTACGGCGATCGTAATTGTGTTTGCGGCAAATGCCCATGCGAGCAACGACAGCTTGGCATGAACAAAGAAAGTGGCGTACGACGTGAAGCCAACCTCCAACTGGCTATAGCCAAAGAAGATCGCGACGAAACTTACAATCCAAACTCGCCGGAAGGCACGATCATTTACGACGTCGCGCCAAGATCCTGAGTTTTGATTCGCTTTCCGATCCGCCTTCTCCAATTTTGATCGACTTCCCGAATTGCGGATCGTCAGAACTACGCCTATGTAGAGCAGGTAGGTAAATCCATCACCAAGATACAACCTGGTAAATGACGAAACTTCCGATGCGACAACTGCAAGCGAAGCGATAATGCTTCCGACTGCAATTCCCAAATTGAGTAGCGCAAATTGGACACCGAAGACCCGTTCCCGCTGCTCCTCGGTGGTGACTTCAGCCAAGAACGCAGACTGCGCTGGCCACATTGTTCCTTGCCCGGTGGCACACAGGGTTGCAACCAAAAATGCCTCCGGCGCGGTGCGAATGAATCCCAGCGACGTATAGCCGACTGCAGAAACTATGAGTCCAAATATGAGTGTTGGCTTTGGTCCGAAGTGATCGATCAGCCAACCCACAACTGGTGCAAAGAGAAGCGATGCGATGCCCATCCATGACAGAACCAATCCAGCCACGGCCACCGGGAGCCCTCGACCCTGATGGATATACACGACAAAAAAGGGGATCACCAGACCGTTTCCCACGGCCGAGATCGTGACGCCAAGAAAGAGGGGATACGCCTCGCGAGGCAGCTTCTCGGTTGTACTTTGCCTCAGCATTAGCCGATCCTCTCATGACGATAGGGTTGCCCGTTGTGGATAAGTTTTTTATCGCCCCCGAGGTAGCGGTCGCACTGCATTCGGGGAGCGGTGTCGTGGCGCTGGAGTCAACGATCATTACCCATGGCCTGCCCCGGCCGAAAAATCTTGAAGTTGCGCTCGAAATCGAAGCGAGGGTTCGAGCGAAAGGCGCGATCCCAGCGACCATCGCCATGCTTAACGGTGATATTCACGTCGGCCTCTCGCCTGAGGCGCTAGAAGAAATTGCTGAGCGGCAAGATTGCGCCAAAGCGTCCATTAGAGATTTAGCCATTCTTGGCTCAAAGAACGCATACGCCGGCACCACCGTCGCCGCTACTTCCCACATTGCCGCCTTAGTCGGAATAAGGGTCTTTGCCACAGGCGGGCTAGGTGGCGTGCATCGAGGCGCACGCCAGACCTGGGACGAATCGGCAGATCTCTATGCGCTATCTAAATTGCCCATCGCCATAGTCTGCGCCGGCGTCAAATCGATCCTTGACATTGCGGCCACCTTGGAACGACTGGAGACCTTGGGAGTTGGTGTTGTTGGCTATCGTACGAATTCGTTTCCTGGGTTCTATTTAACCGATAGCGGTTTCACCCTTGAGCATCGAGTCAATGATGGAGCAGAGATTGCCGAGATTATGCGAGCCCAAACTGCCTTCGGCACCGGAGCCTCGGCCCTTGTAATCGCAAATCCGCTTGCCCCCGAGAAACAAATGAACGCCGAGCTACACGCCAGCCTACTTTCCGGTGGCCTGGCTGCTGCTGAGACAGCCCACGTCTCGGGAAAAGATGTAACTCCGTTTCTCCTCGAGTACTTCCATCACGAAAGCCAAGGCGAGTCGTTACGTGCGAATATTGAAATCATTCTTTCCAACGCGGCTCTCGCCAGCGAAATATCTGTTGAATTTGCCAGCAGGCAATAAGAGACGGAGGTCAACGTGCCGGATCGAATCATTTGCATCGGGGAACTGATGACCGATGTAGTCGCCTTGCTGAGCGACGAAATTGCCTATGGCAGCGACACTCGAGTCAGCATTACCTATCGTGGCGGAGGTGCCGGTGGCAACGTTGCTTCATGGCTGGGAGTTAATGGAGCCGATGTCACACTGGTTGCTCGAGTTGGAGATGACACGGGCGGCATCGACGGCGTGAAGTTGATCGAGCGTTGTCGGGTGAAATCTGCCGTAGTCGTAGATCCCAACTCGACAACTGGAACAGTGATCGTCCTCGTTTCCCCGGGCGGCGAACGCACCATGTTGCCAGACTCAGGCGCAAATGACTTCCTGCAGACATCTGATGTTCCGGCACTAAATGATGACGATCGCGTCTACCTCTCTGGCTATCTTCTTTTGAGGGAAGAGACACGTAGCGCAGCTTGCGAAATCCTACAAACGGCAAGGGAAATTGGGGCTCGAACTTTTGTGGATCCTGCTTCTTCAGCTCCAATTCTGCAAGTGGGCGCGACCAATTTTCTTCAGTGGATGGGAAAGGTCGATGTCCTATTCGCCAATTTAGAAGAAGCGCAAGCACTTACCGACGAACTTGATCCGTGGCGAGCTGCCGAAAAACTATTGGACAATGCTCGCACCGTGGTCGTAAAGCTGGGTCCCGATGGCGCGATCGGACTCACCGCAACCGATAGCGCCAGGGTACCCGCGGTACCCGTTGAAAATGTGATTGATACGACGGGAGCTGGCGATTCATTCGCCGCTGGATTCCTACTATCGGATACAAATCTCGAAGAATCGCTCCGCTCCGGCGCCAACGTGGCAGCCAAATGTGTAGTTTCCGTGGGCGCTCGCCCGCAAGTCGCCAAGAGTTAATTAAGAGTAGAGGGAAGAATCTTCCTTATGTCAAAGCAGACCACACCGGCAGCCGGAAGCCATCCGGGTCGAGTCATTGACATTGATGTCAAGACCGAGATGGAAGGCTCCTTCCTTGAATACGCCTATTCAGTCATCTACGCACGAGCTCTTCCCGATGCGCGCGATGGGTTAAAACCGGTCCACCGGCGAATCCTTCACCAGATGTCAGAGATGGGACTTCGGCCAGAGCGCGGGCACGTCAAAAGCGCACGGGTCGTAGGCGAAGTGATGGGAAAACTGCATCCGCACGGCGATGGCGCCATTTACGACACTCTCGTACGGATGGCTCAATCGTTTTCCATGCGCCTTCCGCTAATTGACGGTCATGGAAACTTTGGCTCTCTGGATTCCGGCCCGGCTGCCATGCGCTACTCCGAAGCTCGACTTGCAAAGGCCGCAATGGCGATGGTCGAGGGAACCGACGAAGATACCGTGGACTTTGGCGCCAATTACGACGGCGCTCTCACCGAGCCCAGCGTCCTACCTGCGGCATTTCCGAACCTTCTGGTAAACGGAGCAACGGGCATCGCGGTTGGAATGGCCACGAACATGGCGCCACACAACCTTATCGAAGTCGTAGCGGCCGCCAGGCACTTGCTGGCACACCCCAAAGCGACTCTTCAAGAACTTATGCAGTACGTGCCTGGTCCGGACCTGCCTACTGGCGGAAAGATTGTGGGTCTCGATGGAATCCGAGACGCCTACGAAACTGGACGTGGTTCATTCAGAATGCGTGCCACGACTCGAATTGAAAATGTCAGTGCGAAAAAACGAGGCATCGTTGTAACCGAACTTCCCTACTCGGTAGGGCCAGAACGGGTTCTTGGAAAAATTGCCGATCTGGTGCGATCCAAGAAACTACAAGGAATCTCAGATGTAATCGACCTTACAGATGGGCAGAACGGCACTCGATTGGTTATTGAAATAAAGAACGGATTCCACCCGGAAGCAGTTCTTGAAGATCTCTTCAAGCTGACCCCGATGGAAGAGACCTTCAGCATCAACGCCGTAGCCCTAGTCCATGGCCAGCCTCAGACTCTCGGCCTAAAATCGTTACTGGACGTATACCTGACACACCGAATTGAAGTCACGCGACGCCGTAGCGAATTTCGACGTAGACGGGCCGATGAGCGACTGCATCTAGTTGATGGACTTCTCATCGCTATAGTCGATATCGACCAGGTAATTCAACTGATCAGAACAAGCGATGATGCTAACGCGGCAAAGGCTAAGTTAATCGCGAATTTCAAACTCACAGATACCCAAGCAACCTACATATTGGATATGCCTCTCCGACGGTTGACAAAGTTTTCCCGCATCGAGCTCGAAGGTGAACAGAAAGAACTTAGAGACCGGATTCAAGATCTCACCAACTTACTCGATAGCGAAAAAGCTATGCGAGCTTTGGTGTCAGATGAGTTAGCTGCCGTAGCAAAGAACTTTGGAACTCCACGTCGCACCGTGCTGCTTGAATCATCTGGAGTTGCCACCATTTCGGTGCCACTTGAGGTTGCAGACGGCCCAACTCGGATTCTACTTTCGGCCACTGGACTCATAGCTCGCACCGCAGATTTGGCTGATCTTCCGGCAACCATTTGGCAGTCTGAGCGTGCTCGCCACGATGTGATCGCATCTTCAGTTGTTACTACGGCGCACGGGGATCTTGGCGTGATCACTTCCCACGGAAAAATTCACCGTTTGCGAGCGATAGATCTACCAGTGATTCCACCCCTTGTAAGCGGAACCTCACTCGCTGGCGGCGCTCCCCTGGCCGAGATTCTCCGGCTCGAAAAGGGTGAGCGAGCGATCGCGCTCGCCTGTCTGAGCGAAGATGGCGAAGGCATCGCGCTGGCCACATCTCTAGGCATCATCAAGAGAGTTCAACCCGAAGTGCTCGTCAATAAAAATGAGTGGGAGATCATCTCGCTAAAACCCAAAGATGAAGTGGTCGGCGCGATTCAACTAACCACCGGAAACGAAGAGCTCGTGTTTATCACCAATGACGCTCAACTCCTGCACTTCAATGTCTCGGCAGTCCGAGCACAGGGCCGAGCAGCGGGTGGCATCGCAGGAATCTCGCTCTCGAGTGGCTCAGCAGTCACTTACTTCAATGCCTTCATGCCATCTGAGAAAGATGTCGTAATAACCATTTCGGCACCCTCAGATGCGCTACCCGGAACGGCTGGCTCAATAAAAGTTTCTGACTTTGCCGAGTTTCCTGGTAAGGGTCGGGCAACCGGTGGAGTGCGGGCTCATCGCTTCCTTAAGGGTGAAGACCAGATAGTGGCTGCTTACGCGGGTCCCACCCCGATTCGTGCAACCTCGGCCAATGGCACTGCAATTGAGATCGGGCTCACCCTAAGCAAGCGCGATGCCAGCGGCTCCCCGGTACCCGGGCCGATCTCAGCCATTGCTGGCCCCGTGGAATGAAGCACTACTAGTTATGCAATCAGATTTGCGGTGTAGTCAGAGCCGCGAAGTCCGCCAAGAATCTTTTTCCGCCACGGCGCCACCCACCAAAGTTTGGATTGCGATAGAACAGCCCGGACCATGGCAGTCGCATGCACTACAACCAGGAAATTCTAGACTCTCAGAGAAAATTTCAAACATTGTGGGCGCTTGGCCAGAGGTAACGGTCGTCTTGATAAGGAGTCGTCACAGACATGGAGCCAAGACAAGGCGGCTATTCGTAGCAAATGTGCTTCCAGAGCAACGTTGGTTGATGAGCGCAGAACTAACCAGCGTTGAACAAGTTTTGAATCTGGAGCCGGCGAACATTGTGAAAGGCATCAAGCCGGTATGGCTAGTCGAACGAATCAATCCGGTGACCTTAATCTGCACGAATGGTAAGCGAGACATTTGCTGTGCCCTTGAAGGTAGGCGGTTACTCAACCTGCTTGAGAGCCAAGGGGAAGTCGCTTGGGAATCGACGCATTTGGGCGGACATCGTTTCGCGCCCTCAAGACTTACTCTGCCAGATGGGCGCATGTATGGCGGCACGGACGGTGCCAGCTATCGAGGAGCATCAGGGCTCAGCCGAATCCAGCAAGCGGCAGAGTGTAAGGCCGTTGAACTTTATGGTTATAAAGATTTCATTTGCGCCGAGCCCGAGCCTATTGCGCCCGATCAGTGGAGCGTCCGACTCTCAAGGGAAGGCTTGTCTACCGGATTCACCGTCCAACATAGAACTAGAGGCCTGGCTGTCGAATCGTGTGGAAAAAGCCCAGTATTGGGCGATGAGTATCTAGCTTTCTGACTTGCGCTTAGGCGTCGATCCGCTCTCGATTAACATTGACAGCGCTATCAATAATGAACTCTTTTCGCGGAGCCACGTCGTTACCCATAAGTAATTCAAAGACCGACTCTGCTGCTTCCGCATCCATACCCGTGATTCGTCGAAGTGTTCGGTGCGCCGGATCCATAGTGGTCTCTCGCAACTGGTCGTAGTCCATTTCACCGAGGCCCTTGTACCGCTGAATCGGCTCTTTCCACCGACGGCCCTTTTTCGTCAGATCGGCAAGCACTTTTGTCATTTCGGCGTCTGAATATGTGTAAACGAATTCATTCTTCTTCCCTGGACCGCCAACTATCTCGATTCGATGAAGTGGCGGAACTGCTGCAAAAACACGACCATCGTCTATTAGGGGACGCATGTAGCGATGAATCAAGGTGAGCAGCAGAATGCGAATATGGGCGCCGTCGACATCTGCATCCGACATCAAGATGATTCGTCCATATCTTGCCGATGCCAGATCAAACGTCCGGCCGGATCCGGAACCGATTACCTGAATGATCGCGGCACATTCAGCATTCTTCAACATGTCACCAAGGGAAGCCTTCTGTACGTTGAGAATTTTCCCTCGGATCGGCAGCAACGCTTGGAATTCTGAGTTGCGTGCTTGTTTTGCCGTGCCAAGAGCGCTATCGCCCTCAACGATGAATAATTCGGTTCGGGCAATATCATCGCTTCGACAGTCTGAAAGTTTTGCCGGCAAGCTTGACGTTTCAAGAGCGTTCTTCCGACGCTGCAATTCTTTGTGTGCTCTCGCCGAAATCCGGGTACGCGCGGCCGCTACTACCTTTTCAAGGATCGCTCGAGCCATCGCCTTTTCGTTGCGCTTCTGACTATTGAAGAGGGTTTTCAACTGTGTGGAGACTACGTGCGAAACAATCCGAGTTGCTGCCGAGGTGCCCAGAACCTCTTTGGTCTGCCCCTCAAATTGGGGCTCAGAGAGCCGGACAGTGATGATTGAGGTCAATCCTTCTAGTACGTCTTCCTTGAGTACGTCCGGCTCTCCCGATTTAAGTAAGCGACTGGCCCGAAGCGCTTCGTTAAAGGATTTTGTTACCGCTCGCTCGAAACCTGCTACGTGAGTTCCACCCTTTGGCGTGGCAATGATGTTCACAAATGATCGAGAGGTGGTCTCGTAGCCTGTCCCCCAGCGGAGCGCGAGGTCCACTCCCATCGTTCGCTCGACTTCTTTACTCACCAAATGGCCTTGCTCGTCAAGAACGGGAACGGTCTCGTTGAAATGTCCAGTGCCATGCAGACGGAGGGTGTCGCAGATCGCTATGTCCGGGGCCAGATAATCACAGAACTCCGAGATGCCACCCTTGAATTGAAACTTTTCTACGCTTTCTTTCCCCATTCGCTCATCCGTGACCTGAATGGTTAACCCGGGTACCAGAAATGCGGTCTGCCGAGCCCGCTCATAAATTTCGATTAAGTTGAGCTCGGCTTCTTTGAGAAAAATCTGGCCATCGCTCCACCAGCGGACGCGAGTGCCGGTAACTTTCTTCGCTACTTTTCCGCCCTTACGGAGGCCCGATTTTTTAGCAAAAGCCGCAGAACTACCATCTCCAGAAAAAATTCCAGGCACACCTCGTTTGAACGACATCAGGTGAACTAGCCCATCCCTGTCAACCTCTACATCCATCCGGACGCTTAGTGCGTTGACAACACTCGCGCCAACCCCGTGAAGACCGCCAGACGCCGCATAGGAGCCGCCGCCAAATTTGCCTCCCGCGTGCAACTTGGTCATCACAAGTTCAACGCCAGTAAGTCCAGTTTTTGGTTCTAGATCGACAGGGATACCGCGCCCATCATCGGTCACTTCGATTGAGCCATCTTTGGAAAGAGTCACATTAATGTTCTGGCAGTGGCCGGCGAGCGCCTCGTCAACGGCGTTATCGATAATCTCCCAGAGGCAGTGTGCGAGTCCGCGACTATCAGTGGATCCGATGTACATGCCTGGACGTTTTCTAACTGCGTCAAGCCCTTCTAGCACCGAGAGATTCTTCGCGGTGTAATCGTCTGGCTTTGCGGTTCCGACGGCCTTTTGAGGGCGGGTTGCCCCACTCTTGCCTCGGATCACCGGCTTACTTGATGCACTCATGTGGGCGAAGGGTACCAAGCGGGCTCGGGAAGTCTGTGCAGACACGGTGAACCAGCTAGTAAAGTGATGTCCGACACGCCGGAGAGTTACTATGCTCGTGCGGGAATGTTCGAAGCCTGGTTTGATGTTCCTATAAGTAACGAGAGAAAGGTGATGGGAATGACCGAAGAGTTGACCGTCGCTCCACTTGCAATTGTGGATCGCTGTGACCGTTGCGGAGCACAGGCCTTTGTGCGCGCGATTCTGCCAAGCGGACGCGAACTCCTCTTCTGCGGTCACCACGCCAAGGAATATTCAGTCGGACTTCAGTCCGCCTCAGCCAGCATTCAAGACGAGACCGCTCGCATTTCCTAGCAGGATCTCGGATCAGGATTTCCAACAGCGGTTCACGACTCTGATTAATCCAGATAGTCGCGCAGAACCTGTGAACGCGATGGGTGTCTGAGTTTGGCCATTGTCTTCGATTCAATCTGACGGATACGTTCGCGGGTCACACCGTAAACCTTGCCGATCTCATCAAGGGTTTTCTGTTGGCCATCGGTCAATCCGAAACGCATTCGCACAACCCCAGCCTCTCGATCGCTAAGCGTATCGAGCACTGAATGCAGTTGCTCTTGAAGCAGAGTGAAACTGACTGCATCAGCCGGTACAACTGCTTCTGAGTCTTCAATCAAATCGCCGAATTCGCTATCTCCTTCTTCGCCCAGAGGAGTATGCAAAGAAATCGGCTCACGGCCGTACTTTTGAACCTCGACGACCTTTTCAGGTGTCATATCAAGTTCCCGTGCAAGTTCTTCAGGGGTCGGTTCACGACCCAGGTCCTGCAACATCTGGCGTTGCACGCGAGCCAGTTTGTTGATTACTTCAACCATGTGCACTGGAATACGAATGGTTCGAGCCTGGTCAGCCATGGCTCGGGTGATCGCCTGACGAATCCACCAAGTTGCATACGTAGAGAACTTGTATCCCTTGGTGTAATCAAATTTCTCAACTGCCCGGATAAGACCCAGGTTGCCTTCTTGAATTAAATCAAGGAAGAGCATTCCTCTGCCCGTGTAGCGCTTGGCAAGAGATACGACCAGTCG